>CAZFMN010000059.1:0-15860 GCA_964520075.1 uncultured Halobacteriales archaeon
ACCATCGACGCGAGCGTACCCGCCAGGTCCCCGAGCTCCCCGGCCACGTCGAGTTCATCGACCCAGCGGTCGGGGAGCGCCCGCGCGCCGAACCGGGCACCGGCCACCGCGCCGGCGACGGCCGCAATCGTGTCGGTATCCCCACCCATCATCACGGCGTCGACGAGTGCGGTCTCGGCCGTGTCGGCGGTCAGCCCGTGGTGCAGTCCGGCCTCCAGCGTGTGAATCACGTACCCCGAGTTCGCGAGGTCGACCTCCTCGTCTCCGGCCACCCGTTCGAGGGCACCGACGACCGCCTCGGGGGCGCCGTCGTCGAGTGTCTCGAGCGCCAGTTCGACCGGGTTCTGGCGGCCGGCCAGCAGTCCGGACAGGACGAGATTCAGCGCGGCACAGCCGTGCTGACACCGCGGGTCGGCGTGGGTGATCCGCGAGGAGTCGCGGCTGATCTCCTGCAACAGGTCGCGCTCGCGGTCGAACGCCAGCGCGTGCGGGGCACACCGCATCAGACTCCCGTTGCCGGCGTTTGCCCCCTCCGGACTCGACTCCCAGACCGACTGCCCCGCCGCCGTCCAGGACGCACCGTCCCGGAGACGGCGGACCGCTCGCCGCGTCATGTTGCCGATGTCGAACGGTCCGCTCTCGTACCAGGCCACGAAGCGGTCCCCGATGTCGTCGGGGTCGAACCCGCCGCGCTCGACCAGACTGCGCGCGATACACAGCGCCATCTCCGTGTCGTCGGTGACTGTTCCCGCCGGCTGTCCGTGTGTGCCGTTCCCGAGCATCTCGGTCACGCGACCGTGCTCGGCCTCGATACCTGCCGACGACCGGAACTCGACCGGTCGACCGAGTGCGTCACCACAGGCCAGTCCCAGAAGGACGCCCCGTGCGTGGCCGGTATCCCCTGTCATTCTCTCTTACCTTCTGTACCGCCGGTGGTGCTGTCCTCGAGACGGTCGACAGGCGAGTCGTGCTGGTCTCTTGACCTGTCGCGGGCCTCCCGCTCACCCGGTGTTGGCTCCTCGTCGAGGTACTCCCGGGCGAGCGCCCGGAGGGCCGGGTGCGGGGTCGCCCGCTCGCGGTACCGTCTCAACTCCCCGAGCACGTCGTCGAACCCGCGCCCTTCCGCGGCGGCGAGGGCGGTCGTTATCACCGTCGAACTCCGGGAGATACCGGCCGCACAGTGGACGAGTACCGGGTCGGTCTCGTCCCCGTCCAGTCTGTCCCGGGTGTCGTCGACGGCCGCCGCGAACGACTCGAACCGGTTTCCCGGGCCGTCGTGCAGCGGGTGGTGGTGGGTCGTCAGCGGTTGTGGCTGGTACGTCAGCGATATCACGGCCCCGAACGCGTCGTCGTGGGCGGCGGGGTCTGCCGCACCGCGGTCGCCGAGATAGAGCCCCCGGTCCCCGACCTGGACGACGACCGGGTCGTATCCGCCCGACTCCTCCGACCATCCGGGTGGCCGGGTCATCGTGATCCCTCCCGGCGGACCCGTGTCTGCCCGTCCTCGTCGTCCGGTGGAGTGACCAGTTCGCCGGCGTCGCCGGGGTCTCCACCCGTTGGCTGGCCCCCAACTGTGCGCCCACCGTCGGGCACGGGGTCGTCGACCCAGGGGAGCGACGGGTCGATATCGCCGCGTCGCAGGGCGGGCACGAAATCCCAGGCGTGGTAGTGGTCCCAGCCGTCGACGTCGCTCAGGTCCAGGTCGTCGACGACGACGTACCCGTCGGCATCGGGGTGCAGGTCCGCTATCAGGGCGAGCCGTTCCCGGCGGTCCGGGAACCGCTCGTAGCGGCCGTCCGGGCGCTTCTCTCCGAGCCAGCGATTCCAGTCGTCGGGGTGTCTGCCGACGATGTCGACGACACCCGGGATGGCCGCCTCCGCCGCCAAGTCCTGGTTGCCGATTGCGTAGACCGCGTGGTCGGTCTCGTGTGCCAGATGCCGGACCCACGCGAGCGGGACGGCCTCCCGACCCGGGTACGGGTTCACGTCGACGGTGAAATCCCGGTCGAACGCGAACACCTGCATCGTCACCGTCCCCCCGGTTCGTCGTGAGCGTCCAGCAGTTGCCCGAGCAGCGCGAGCTCCCGTTCGAGCGTCTCGTCGCCGAGCACCTCGCGCTCGGTCGCGAGATACTCCCGGAACCGCTCGAAGGTTCTGGCCCAGTCCCCGGAGACCGCGAGCGGCACTGACTCGCGCTCGTGTTCCTCCAGCGAGTCGGGCAACAGCCAGTCGTCGACACCGGTCTCGCTCTCCGCCCGCCCGTGGACCGCCCGCGCCCAGGCCCGGAGCTCTCGACCGTAGCGCGAGAGCACAACGGCCTTGCGGATGCCGTCGTGGGCGAACTGCTCCGGCCCGTCCGGGAGCCGGACCGTCGCGCGCTCCTGGTGCTCGCTCCCGTCGCGCTCGGTCCAGGACGCCACCAGGTCGACGGTCTCAGCCGGCGGTGTGCCGTCGAGTCGCACCAGCACCACACCGCCGCGGGCCTCGCCGTCGGACGTTGCCGACGGGAACAGCGTCTCGACGTGCATCAGCCGACCCGATTCGGCGTCGGCCCCGGGCGACCCGTGGACGGCGGCGATCTCGGCGCCGTCGGCCGCGAGTTCGAGCTCCAGGTCGTACACCAGCGGTGTGACCACGTACGCGAACTCCTCGCCCAGTCGCTGCTCGAACGCCGCGGCCGAGTTGACGAAGTAGTGGTTCGCGCCCCGGACCCCCGAGAGAGCGTCCGTCAGGTCCGCGTTCGCGTCCAGCCCCATCCCCACGAACGTCGTGTGGATGCCATCCTCGACGGCGTCGGCGAACAGTCGGGTGAGGGCTCGCTCGCCCGTCGTCCCCGTGTTCGGCATCATATCGGTCATGAACACCACACGCCGCTCCAGGTCGGTCGTCGTCTCCCCGTCGGCGAGCATATCCCAGGCGGCCTCGAACCCGTCGGCGATGTTGGTTCCCCCGCCGGCGGCAATCTCGCGGATGTGCTCGCGGATGGCCCGCATGTTAGTCGACCCGACATCCCGGAGTGGCTTCGCGACGTGTGCCCGGTTGTTGTAGAGCACGACCCCCAGTCGGTCCTCGGGCCGTAGCTGTGCTGTCAGCGCACACAGCGCCTCGGTCGCGGCGTCCAGTTTGGTCGTCCCGCCCGCCGAGTTCTCGTGCTGTCTCCCGTGTTCGTCGTAGTAGTACGAGCCGAACTCGCTCGACATCGACCCGGAGACGTCGAGCACGGCGACGAGGTCGAGTCGCGGACGCTCGAACTCGGTGACCGACAGCGTCGAGTCCAGCCCCACCGAGAGGAACCGCTCTGTCTCGCCGGTTAGCGGGTGCTCGCTGACCGCCGTCGCGTACCGGGGCGCGAACAGCGCCTCGCTGTCGGCGGTGTCCGACCCGCCGGTCTCGAAGTAGTAGTCGTAGAACAGCCCCTCGTCACCGATCGCCTCCGGCTGGGGCGTGTAGCCCGCCTCGACGTTCTCCCGGAAGTTCTCGATATTCTTCGCGCCACCGGTCGCGAGACCGACGCTCTCCATCGCCGAGGCGGCGCTCGTGTCGATTGACGACGGCGCCTCGAACGCGGCCTGCACGGTGTCGTGCTGGTGGTCGCGTTCCGCCCGCTCGGGGGCGTCGGCCGGCACGGCGTGGTCCTGTGGCTGGTCACACGACGGACAGTAGTAGTCCGGGACTGACATCTCCGGCGTCGATGTCGACATCGGCCGCCAGTCGTCGACCCCGTTTTCGTCGGAGACACGTGTGACGGCTGTCCGCCCGGAGACGATTCCAAAGGGCCCGGTGATCTGCAACTGCTCGACCGCGTCAGCCAGCACCCCGTCGAACGTGTCGAGCACTCGCCCTGTCCGGAGCGACGAGCC
Source organism: uncultured Halobacteriales archaeon (assembly GCA_964520075.1). Lineage (GTDB taxonomy): Archaea > Halobacteriota > Halobacteria > Halobacteriales > Haloarculaceae > Halovenus. The sequence continues at coordinate 3,861 of CAZFMN010000059.1, forward strand.
ACACGACGGGCAACGTGTGTCGTCGTCCGGCTCCCCCGGTGGTCGAGCCCCGACGAGACCTCGCACCCTGTAGGTCTCGCCCGGTTCCAGCGGAACCAGTCCGCCGCTGCTCGGGGCCACGAGCACCGCGAACCGCTCGCCCGCCCTGTCCTCCAGCGTGTGCCGTGTGACCCTCCTGTTGCCGATGTCGAGACTGCGCGCAGAGACTGCCGTGACTGTGCGTTCGTACTGTTCGCCGTCGGTGAAGTCGGTGTCTGTCTCCATTGGTAGCTCCGTGCCGCCAGCACCCGGATTTGGTTCGTTTGACGCTTCGAGAACGACCGTGACGAGTCTCCGATTTCTCCCCTTCTCACCTACTTGTAGACGGCACGATGGCTTAAAACTTTTGCAAAGATGCACTACAGAGCTCTAATAGAGGGTAAAATACACAGCAGTGTGCGTTATACTTGCTCATAGCCAGACTGGGATGTGTGATGTCTCCGCCGTGTCGTTGGACGCTGGCGCGGTGGTGCAAAACGACCAAACGATAGCCCTGTGTACGGACACGCACGTGTTCTCACGTCGACGCGCACAGGTCGCGGGGGTCGTCGTTGGACTGGCGACACTCGGCCTGCTGGGGTACCTGCTCGGGTTCACCGACGTCGTCGCGACACTCGGGACCCTCTCGCCACGGCAGGTGACACTGCTGAGCGTGCTCGGACTCGTCCCGGTGGTCCTGTGGGGGGTGGCGCTGTGGCTCGCACTCGACGCCATCGGCGTCTCGACCAGTCTGGGACGCGCCGTGCTCCTGTTTGGTGTCTCGCTGTTTTTCAACGGTGTCACACCGTTCGGGCAGGCTGGCGGGGCACCGCTCAGCAGTGGTGTCATCGCCCACGCCGTCCGGACACCCTACGAGCAGGCACTGGCGGCCCTGGGGGGTCTCGACGCGCTCAACAAACTGGCAACGGTCCTGCTCTGGCTGCTCGGCGGCGCCTCGCTCGCGGCCGGCACCGATATCGCGGGCGCCCGCGAGGCGGTGGTCGTGACGGGGGTCGCTGTCGTGGTTGCGACGGTCACTCTCCTTCTCCTCTGGCGGGCACGCGACCGCCTGGCAGACGGCGTCGCCGCTGGACTCACCCGTCTGCTGGCGCTCGCCGGTCGGGTGGTGCCCGGGTGGTCGCCACCACCCCCCGACGCCGTTGCCGACCGGGTCGACGGGTTCGTCGCGGCTATCGAGCGACTCGCCGGGTCGCGCCGGCGACTCGCCGCCATCTCCGCTCTCGCGGTGGCCGGACAGCTCGTCGTCGTGTTCCTGTTGTATCTCAGCCTCACCCTGTTCTGTGACCCCTCTCTGGCGGCCGTTCTGTTCGTCGTCCCGCTCTCGCGGGTCGCGGCCACCGTGCCGACACCGGGTGGCCTCGGGAGCGCGGAGGTACTCCTGACGGGGCTGCTCGTGACTGTCGCCGGGACGACACCGACGGTTGCGGGCGCGGTGGCGGTTGTCTACCGGGTGACGGCGTTCTGGATTCCGGGGCTACTCGGCGGTGTCGCCGCGGCCGGACTCCTGTTCGAATCCCGTCTGTGACCCGGCGCGGCCGACGAGACGACCGCCCATCGGACGGCGAAAGGGCCATGTTGGAGTTGCCCCTACAGGCAGATGCAGATGGAACCAGCCCCGCTCCACGCCGTCAGCCGCCGTCTCGGCTCCGCCGGCGACTGGTGCCGTGGGCTCCGTGGGACGGCCCGTCGGCTCGGAATGAGGGCCTACCACCGGACAGCAACGCTGAACTACCGTGGTCGTCTGCTCGCGCCGGAACGACCGACAGCAGCGGGCTCGTACCGATCCTACGAGCTGGTGGCGTCACACGCGTTCGACCCGCTCCTGGCCGCGCTCGCGGCGACAACCGGTCCAGAGGACACGGTGTACGACATCGGAGCGTACGCCGGCGGGTACGCGCTCCCACTCGCCGCCGACGCCCCACAGCGGACGGTGGTCGCGGTCGAACCGGACGCCGCGAGTCGACGACGGCTCCGTGCGAACCGCGACCGGACCGCGCCGGACGGCACCGTTCTCGTCCAGCCGGTCGGTGTTGGTGCGGCGGACGAACACCGACGGTTCTATCGCTCGTCGTTTCCGAAGCTCTCCTCGTTCGACCGCGCCGACGCGACCCGCTGGGGTGCCCGGGTCACGGGGGTCGAATCCGTCCGAATCTGCACGCTCGACACGCTCACAGCGCGGCTCCCGGCACCGGACCAGATAAAGATCGACGTCGAGGGGCTCGCACCGGCGGTGCTCGCGGGCGCGACAGAGACGGTCGCCCGTCACCGACCGACGCTGTTCGTCGAGCCACACGACCGCCCCGGTGCCGACCGGACAGGGGCGGTCCGTTCCTGGTGTGCCGAGCACGGGTACACCGTCACCGACAGGGACGGTGCCCTCGTCTGCCGGCCCTGACGGCTGCTCTCCGACCCGTCTCAGCCGCCGGTCGCCCACCAGCTCCGGAGGAAGTTCGCCAGGAACAGGACCCCGACGACCGACAGGAGTGGTCGTGTGGTCGCCGACTCGGTCACCGGCAGTGTGGCGAGCCAGACGGTCACCACGAGGGCGACGTACGCCAGACGGTTGAGCCACCGGCGGTGCTCGCCGCCGACCCTCCGACCACGGTAGCGCCGGACCGCGTGTTCGAGCAGGAGCAGGTATCTCGCCAGCCCCACCGCGAGAAACGCCGCCGGGGCGAGTCCGGCGGCGACGACCGCCGTCGACCCGAGCAAGACCAGTATCGCGTCCGTCTCGATGTCGAGGCGGTCCCCGAGCGGTGTCCGCTCGTCCCGCGCCCGCGCCAGCCAGCCGTCCACCCGGTCGAGGGCGGCGGCCAGCCCGAACACCAGTCCCGGGAGCCACGCCACCGCGCCGGTTCCGTCGAACCCGACCGCCGCGGCGAGCCCCGCGAACACCGCACCGAGCACCCCGCGCGAGAGTGTCACCCACGTTGCGAGTGTGAGGGGCTGACTCCCCGCCCGCGAGCGTGTCCGCTGCCGGAGCACCGCCCCGACCAGCGCGAACCCGACCAGGACAGCCCCCCCGACACCGAGGAATCGCCCGCCAGCCACCGGACCGCGCAACCCCCGCAGCACTGTCGCCGTCGAGACGAGACAGACGCTCCCGAGACCGAGTCCGACCACCGCGTCCCTGTGGAACCGCCGGTCGAACGGCCACGGGTAACCGTACACTACCACCACCTCCGGCCGCACGGGGCCAGATACCCCCCCACTACCACGACCGGGCGGACGGGGACACAGCTCCACACATCCCCGCCCGGGCGGCGCAGACCGGCCCGTGTCGCCCGTCCGTCGACGCGGATGCCGTTGGGGGTATACACTCGGACACTCACGGTCACCGTACCGGTACGAACAACGGGACGATTCAGCAAAAGCGTTCGTGTCCAGGGGGCCTGGTCGCTGTCGTACCGGAGTCGGCGCCCCGGTGACCGACCGCCCACGCCGGAGCACGGGTCCCCGGTGCATATCCGCTCGCGTTCCGTTCCGTCGGTATGAGAGTTGTTCTCGACTACGGTGGTGTCATCGTCAAACACGACCCGGAGCGGGACTCGGACGACACGGTCGACGGACTCGACTCCCTGCCGTCCGTTCTCGAACGGGTGGCGCAGGGGCTCACAGATAGCTGACAGTGTGGTCGCTGTCGATACCGAACCCGTGCTGTTCGTGAGACCACTCGAAGGCACCCTCGTCGGCCCTGTCGGAGAGAAAGTCGACGATATCGCGGCCGACGTCCTCGCCGTAGAGGTTCGGGCCGGACTCGAGACGGCTCCGGAGGGACTCGGACTCGAGGACGTGCGTGACCATCTCCTGGACGAACGCACCGGAGACCGGCGGCACCAGCAGGTTCGTGCCCGCGTCGAACACGGTCTCCGGGCGGTCGGTATTGAACCGGGCCGTGAGACAGCAGACCCCGTCGATGTGGTTCAGTTCCTCCTGCATGCTTCCGGAGTCGGTGAGCGCCGCGAGACACCGGCCCGACTCGAGGAACTCGTAGACGTGGGCGTGTTTCCGCCAGAGCCCGGTGAACAGGAAGTTCTCCCGCCGGTCGGCGAGTCGCTCCAGGCGGTCGCGGTAGCCCTGCTGCTCGAGTGCGTGCCGCGTGGCGGTCATCTCGACGAAGTTGACGTTGTACCCCGCCTCGACGAGTCCGATTACGCCGGTGACAATCGCCTCGAAGCGCGCGGGCAGGAGATTCGCACGGCGGTGGATATCCACCCGTATCCAGTCGTCGCGTCGCTCCAGTGCCGGGTAGACGTCGAACACGCTCTCACCGTCGTGGTCACGCTTCATCTCGATTGCGTCGACCACCGAGTTGCCGACGACCGGCACCCGTTCCCGGCCGTCGACCGAGACGGGGTACCCCTCGTTCTCGAGGTGTGTCCGGTTCAGCGCGACCGGCGCGAGGTGGTACTTCGCCGCCGCCGACCCGACGAACGTGTCGTACTGCTCCGGAAACGGCTCTGTCCTGTCTATCGTCCACTCACCAGACCACTGTGTCTCGACAGACGCCTCCGGGTCGAGCGGGACCGTCCCCCTGGAGCGGCGCATCTCCTCGTACTCGGGGGCCATCCCGCGGAGCCCTGCCTCGTTGTGCGCGACCTGCTGGTTCGTCGCGAACAGCCACGCCTGCGGGAAGATCGCGGCGGCGTGGGTGTCACCGTGGACGACCGGTAACACGGTCGTGTCGGGCCACTGCTCGAGTCTGTCGGCAACCTGTTCGACCGCCAGCATCGTCTGTGCCGTCTTCTCGCTGAGGGTTCCCCGGATGCCCAGGTCCACCGCGACCCGGTCGGCCAGGCCGTACTCGGTGAGCCCGTGTCCGAGCACGTCGTCGTGGTGCTGTCCGGTGTGGATGATGAAACACGGAACACCGAGGTCACGCGCCGCGTCGACCAGTGGTGCCTGCTTGTAGAAATCGGGTTTCGTGGCGGTCACGACCGCCAGCACGAACCCACCGGACCCCATCTCGGTCGACAGTACGTCCTCGTCAACCTCCGGGTCTACGTCCATGGTGTCTCTCTCACGGGTTTCGGTGATAAAACCATCGTGAGGGCTCTGACCGTCGCCTGTCCCTGTGTGGCCCGTGTCCGTATCCCGGTCGGGGTGGACAGACGTGTTTTATATCAGCCGCCGACATACAGGCGCACGTGAACTACGAGCTGCCGGACCTCATAGAGCCCTCCCAGAGCCTGATGCAGTGGCTCGTTCTCGGGGCGACGTACTTCCTGCTGGTGCTGTTCCTGATCGGTGTGGTCGACCTCCTGGTCGGGTTGTACGACCTGTTCACCTCCGGAAACTTCACCGACCCGGTCGAGGTGGTCAGACTGCTCGATACGGTGCTCGTGTTGCTCATCATCGTGGAGGTCCACCGGACACTGCTGGCGTACGCCCGGCAGGAACCGGTCATCCAGATTGTCGTCGGCGCGGCGATTGTCGCCGTTGCACGCGAGGTGATCAGCTTCCGGGTTGAGGATTTCGGCGACGGTCAGAGCGCGTTCGCCGCCGCCGCCTCGCTCGGGGTCTTGCTCGTAACACTGGTCGTGGCGTACTTCATCGTCCGCCGGATCGAACCGACAGCCGCCGAACTGTAGTGCGGTGACCGGGGAGTGTCGACCCCGACTGTTCTCGACGCGAGACACCCGACAACAGCACGACGGTGAGACGAAACCGACAAGCGCGGGCAGGGCGAACCAGCATCGATGAGTATGCTGGAGCGCTACGGGCCGCTCACCGACGACCCCGGAGCCTTCCGGGCGGCCTGCGAGCGTCCACTGCCGCCCGTCGTGCGGGTGAACACGCTCAAGACAACCGTCGACAGGGCCAGACAGGCCCTCGACGAGGTCGGAATCACCCACGACCGGGCGGACTGGCACCCCGGTCTGTTCCGGTTGCCGGCGGACCAGGCCGGCGGGAACTGGCCGTACAGCCACGGCTGGCTCCACGGCCAGGAGGAGGTCTCGGCGGTGCCGGCCCGGGTGCTCGACCCCGACCCCGGTGACCGTATCTGGGACGCCTGTGCCGCGCCGGGGAGCAAGACAACACAGCTCGCGGCGCTGATGGACGACGCGGGTGTCCTCGTCGGCACCGACGCGAACATCGGCCGCATCGCGCCGCTCCGGTCGAACGCGGAGCGACTCGGCGTGACCAACCTCGTCATCACGAACGAGGACGCCCGGAGCCACTCGCTGAACCCGTTCGACGGGACGGGCTACGACCACGCGCTCGTCGACGCACCCTGTTCCTGTGAGGGCACCGTCCGAAAGAACCCCGACGTCATCGACGAGTGGACACTCGAGCGCACGAGAGGGGTCACCGGCGTCCAGAAGGGGATACTCAGGCGCGCCGTCGAGACCACCCGCGAGGGCGGGACGGTCGTCTACTCGACGTGCACGTTCGCCCCGGAGGAGAACGAGGCCGTGCTGGATTTCGTGCTCGACGAGCGACCCTGCCGACTGGTCGCGTTCGATATCCCGCTGGCACACTCGCCCGGCGTCACCGAGTGGCAGGGCGACTCCTTCGACCCCACGGTCCGGCGAGCGAAGCGCATCTACCCCCACCAGAACGACACCGGCGGGTTCTTCTGTGCGAAACTGGAGGTGACGGGCTGATGTCCGGCGACCCCGAGGACGGCTCCGGGGAGCCGACGAACGACGGGGACCGCTTCGACCGGGTGCCCGCGACGGAGACAGAGCGCACCGTCCCGGGGCGGCCGACACGGGAGGCGGTGCTCGCGTTCTGGCAGGACCGGTACGGTATCGACCCCGAGGTGTTCGCGGCGCACACCTTCTGGGAGCGCGGCGCCGGCAAACTCTGGGCGTTCCGCGGTGAGATGGCCTCGCCGGCCGAGGTCCAGGGGCTCGGAATGACCGTCCTGCGGACGCGCCAGCGACACTGGAAACCCACGCTGGAGGCCGCCCAGCGGTTCGGTCGACACGCCACGCGCAACTGCATCCACCTGTCGCGTCCGGCCGCGCGGGCCTTCCTCGCGGGCGAGGACCAGAACGTCGACTGGGAGGGCGACTGGGGGTACCTGTTCGTCACCCACAGCCTCGCCGGCGAGGCCGAACCGCTCGGTGTCGGCCTCTACGTCCACGGCGAACTCCGGTCGGTTGTTCCAAAGGGCCGACGGCGCGAACTGTAGCGCGACGACAGTATCGAGTGGACCGACGTGTCTCGCCGGACGGCGAGATTTATCTCCGAGGACCAGCAACGCCCGTACATGTACGAGGTCGTCGGCTGCGACGAGTGTCAGGCCCTCTGGGTCGTGGAGGGGGACCCGGAGCGAAGCGGTTGCCCTCGCTGTGGGCGGACGCGGCTCCACGAGAAGCGCCGCGCGTTCGTCACCACCGAGGACGGGGACCACGCACGCGAGGTGCGTGCGTCGATGCTCGCGGCCCGGAGCGGCCACGGCGACGCGTTCGCCGAACTCGACTCGTTTGCACAGCTCGACGAGCAGGTCGACGCCGCCGGTATCGACGACGAGACCTACCTCGAGGAGTCGGGTATCGACCCCGAGACCGTCGCCGAGGCCGGCGAGTCGGGGTCGACGAGCCGGAGCCGTCGGGAGATTGTCCGCGAGGCGGTGCGCGAACTCGAGGAGCCGACAGAGGAGCGTATCCTCGCGTACGCCGAGGAGCACGGTGTCCCGCCGGAGTACACCGAGCGGGCGCTGCGGAACCTCGTCAGGACCGGCGCGGCGAGCGAACACCGGGGTCGGTATCGCCTGCTTTAGAGGACCGGCGGACGGGTGAGCAGCCACGAGAGCGCGGCGAGTCCGAGCGAGACCAGTACGGCACTGATCGTGAGCAGGCTCAGCGGGGCGACAACCGGAACACCGAGCTGTGCAAACGCCATCGGAAACAGCAGTACCCACGACCCGAACACCACGACACCGAGCTGTGGCAGCACGATGAGCAGTGCCACGACGAACACGAGAAACAGTGCGAGCATCAGTCGAACCGGCAGGTCGAACAGCGGGAACACCGACCCACCGACCAGCAGCGGGTAGGTGACGAGACACAGGCAGAACAGCACGACCGTCTGGACAGGTGAGAGAATCCGGTGTGGCGGGAACGTGCTCCCCCTGTGGCGGCTGCGGGCATCCGCACCGGGGCTCCAGGTGCGCCGGACCTCGTCGGACCCGCCGACACTCCAGGCGTCGTGTGTCGTTCCCGAGGGGTCGCCCTCGGAGTACCAGCCGACCGTCCAGTCGCCGTGTTCGTCCGTCCCCGGTCCCGTCGCCGCGGCCGTGTTCCCGTGAGCGGCGCGCGCTCCCGCCGTGCCCGTGGCCGTGGCCGCGCCGCCGCCCGCTCCCGTATCGGTGGTCTCGCCGACTGTCCTGTCTCCCGCGGCCACACCGCCGCTCGCGGTCGTCCGCTCGCTGCTCTGGTCGGCCGTCTCTCGCCGGTCCCGACTGTCCGGCCCGGACCGCCCCCAGCCGGGAGGTGCGGTCTCGTCGTATCCGGCCTGTCCACCCGGCTCGCTCACCGGTCCCGACTCTGTCGTCGCGTCGGCACCCGAGGCGGCGGTTCCCCGCCCGCTCGTCCTCTCGTGTGACGTACCGCTCTCACCGCCGGTCACCTCCTGCCAGACGGCCTCTGACACCGCGTCCCAGTCGGTCTCGTTCCAGTCCTCCCAGTCGATGCCGCCGTCTCGCGCACCCTGGGGTCCGTTCCGTCCCCTGTGTGTCCCCCAGTCCACATCCCGGCTGGCACCTGCCCCGCGGGCCCGTCTCCCGCGGTGTGTCGATCTCGTCTCACGACTCCCCCTGGACCCGCTGTCGGTCCCGTTCGTGTCGGTCCCGTTCGACCGGCCGCCCGCGTCGCTGCCCACCTCGGTCGACACACCACCGGAGTCTGACCCGGAACTCGGGTCGGAACTGTGGTCGGACCTGGAACTCGGGTCAGACCTGGAACTCGGGTTGGAACTGTGGTCGGACCTGGAACTCGGGTTGGAACTGTGGTCGGACCTGGAACTCGGGTCGGAACTGTGGTCGGACCTGGAACTCGGGTCAGACCCGGAACTCGGGTCGGGACCGGAGTCAGACTCGGGTGTTCTGCCGTGCTCGATGCTGACGTAGCGGTCGTGACCGAGTCTGTCGTAGCGGGCACGCTTGGTCTCGTCGGTGAGCGTCTCCTTTGCCTCGATGAGCCGTTTCGTTCGCTCACCGGCGTCGCTCGCATCGTTGACGTCCGGGTGTGTCTCCTTCAGACGCTCGCGGTACGCCGACGCAATCTCCTCTGTCGAGGCGTCCGGCGAGACACCGAGCAGGTCGTAGTACTGGGTTCCCATTCGGAGCGTTGTCCCTATTATGCACGAGGAGTATATAAATTCTGCAGGCGACACGGGGCGAGCGGCCCGCTATCGAACAGAGAGCTGTCCGCGATGACGGGACACGCTCTCCCGGGGTTCGTCCCCGGGCGGTTCACACGGGTCCGACCGGTCTCCGTGTGAGCGTGTCGCGGTGGTGACGAACCGTGTGCTACTTATCGCCGCTCGCGCTTGTACGAATCGAATGCGGGTACTGCTCACGGGAGCGGGCGGGCACGTCGGTCGGACGGTCTTCGAGGGGTTGCGCGGCGCATACGACTGGCAACTCATGTACCACAGCCAGCCAGCGGAGGAGCCCGACGTTCCGTTCTACACCGGCGAGGTGCAGGACATCGAGGATGTCCGGCCGGCCGTCGAGGGTGTCGACGCCATCATCCACCTGGCCGGCGACCCTCGCCGGGATGCCCCCTGGCGGAGCGTGCTCACGAACAACATCGACGGCACCTACACCCTCTACCGGGCGGCCGCACGGGCGGGTGTCGAGCGTGTGGTCTACTCCTCGTCGAACCACGCGGTCGGCGCGTTCGAGACCGAGGAGCGCACGCCCGAGATGTATCGGGCCGACGACGAGTTCCGGCTCGACGGCACCGAACTCCCGCGACCGGGCAACGAGTACGGCATCAGCAAGGCCACCGGTGAACTCATCGGACGGTTCTTCCACGACGAACACGGGCTCACCGTCTGCAACATCCGTATCGGCAATCTGAACGACGACCACCCGCCGGTCGACTACGAGCGCGGGCAGGCGATGTGGCTCTCCCCGCGTGACTGCGCTCAGATCCACGACCGCGCCCTGCAGGCCGACTACGGGTTCGAGGTCGTCTACGGCATCTCCGACAACGACCGCAAGTACTACTCTATCGAGCGCGCGAAGGAGGCGCTGGGCTACGAGCCACGGGACAACTCCGCCGAGTGGGAGGGCGACGAGTGGGTCGCTGAACAGCGCTAAAAGTAGCGTTTTCGACAATCTCGCCTGCTCCGCGCACCCTCATATTGTCGTCCTACACGGCGTGTAACCGGGCTTTCACCGTCGACTGGTTCGTCTCGGTATCCGTGGAGTATTCAGTCTTCCCCTGTCTTGGAATGATTTTGGCGATATGACGCGCTACGCGCGTGTTTTCAGCCACTAGCAAAATATACGAAAGGGATTTCTGTGCTCGGTACAAGCGAGATTCTCGGCTGTCTCGTAGAACGGATATTTCACCGGAAATCTTTATTCCACCTCCCCGCAGGTCCTTCCATGAGCTTCGGTTCGACGTGGCACAACCCACTCGAAAACGTCGCGGAACTCCCATCGGACACAACCCTTGTCACACCCCTATCGCGCAAGGCGTTTCGCGTCACCGACTGGCACACGCTTGTCAACGCACTCGCGGCGAACGGCCACGACAGAGGGGCGATGTTCCACCTGCCGGGACTCGACGGGTAGCGCCACCAGTTCCGGTCTGTTACCTGCTCTCGTCCTCAAGTCGCCGCTTCAGCAGGTAGCCCGCGCCACTGAGTCCGCCAAGTTGATTTGGAATCTTTATTCACTCACACTGCCGGTGCTGGGATATCCTCCCCTCAACAGCGTTTGTTGTACTGTCGGCTGTAACGTCGTGGAACGATTCGGCACCCCGGGGTACCGAAATGTGCCATGGGCTTATAGCCGACAGTATTACTTCCTTAGAATCCGGTAGTTACTTCCACCTCATATCGCGCCCAGTTGCTTTCATAAACTGTTATGTCGAACTCCCATCGCTGTCCCCGTTCGAGCCCACTTATGTTATCTAAAATTGGATTCCCGACTACCGCACCATCTTCACTATACAGTGTTGCCTCAGCTTCTACATATGTTTCTTCACCTGTATCATTCAGAACAGTTCCGACGATATCTCCCGCGATAAATCTATTTGAGTCCGGCACAAACTCCGTTTCCTCAATAACGAGTCCGGCATAGTCAGTGCTGTTTTCATTATTGCCGTTGTCACTCCCGGTACTGCCCCCGCTGTCGTGGTCTGAATCCGACGGTTCGGGCTCCGGTTCGGGTTCCGGCTCGGGTTCTGGCTCGACATCGTCGTCGATACAGTCAAGATCGGTGTTCGGCTCGGGGTTGGGATCCGGGTCCTGCACGGCGTCCTCGGACCACGTGTATTCGTACGTATACTCGTAGTAGTAGTTCCCGTTCTCGTAGAGATAGTCGTACTCGTACGTGTACTCGTATTCGCCGTCATCGTCGTTTTCGTTTTCGTTCTCGTTTTCGTTCTCGTTTTCGGTCTCATCGACATCGGCCCCGGTGCATCGTTCATCGACACTCACCGAGATACCACGCGTCTCACTGTCGTCACTGTTATTTCCCGTCTCACCGTCGTTGTCATCACCGTCGGTACAACCAGCGATACTGAGCGTCATGCCCGAACCGACCAGCATCAGATAGCGCCGTCTGTTCATTGATACATTACACCTCGGTATCTCTCTTCGGGGTATTATATTTTGTTATCGACGAGGTCCTGCTCTACGAGACGCACTCGATAGGATGGGGTGATACCCCTACCAGGACACCCTATTCGTCAGTCGTGTCGATACCCAGTGTCTCATTCATCCCGCAGAACCCGGTCGTCGCGTTGAACCCGAATCCGAGTGCGCCGACGA
>CAZFMN010000060.1:0-11589 GCA_964520075.1 uncultured Halobacteriales archaeon
CTGTCGTGAGTGATTCGTCCGACGACGCCGGGAGCGATAGCGAGCAACCGTTCGAGCGCGACCGGTTCGACGTCGAGCGTGTCGACGACGACCCGATCGATGCGTTCCTCGACGACCCGGTCGATGCGGCCCTCGACGACGACCCGGCCGGAGAGTTGGCCGACCCCGGCCTGTCGACACCTGGCGCGGATGTAGATATCGACTCCGGCCTGTTGCGGATGTTCTGGAAACTCGTGTTGCTGTACAAGTTCTCCCTGATCGGTACGACGCTCGGCGCACTGCTCGTCGCGTTCGAGCAGGGTCCGAACGTCGGACCGGAACTGCTCGCCGGCGGACTGGTGGTGCTGGGGTACAGCCTGTACCTGACCAGGCGCGCAAAGGCCCGCATCGACGCCGGCGAGTTCCACGACGACCCCGTGGAGGAACCGACCAACACCAGTGCCGACGGGGGACACCCGGTTGATACCGATGCCGATGCAGACGGGCAACACCCGCCCGATGTCGGTTCGACAGACGGCCCCGGCGGGGTCGAGACGACGGAGCCGCCGGCGGCAGGTGACAGCACGGAGGAGGACGCGTGACCGGACGTGTCGTCCGCGATGGCGAGGGCACCCGGTACATCCTGGAGAAACAGTCAGCCGACAGCAGCCGCGTCCGTGACCCCGAGACCGGTGAGCAACTGCACCTCCCGAACGACGCGCTCGAACCCGTCGACGCCTTGCCGCTCCGCGTCGCGACGGATGCCCTCTCCGGGGAGGCTGTTACGCTCGTGACGCGGGTCCCGAACGAGCGTGCGCTCGGTCTGCTGGTCGACCTCGACGAGCGCGGCCCGACCGGTGTTCGGCGACTGCTCGACGTGACCGACCTCTGTGAGGGTGACCTGCACGGACTGCTCGCGGCGCTGCAGGCCGGCGGACTGCTCGCGGAGGTGACCGTCGCCGGCGAGCGCGGCTACGAGACGACCGAGACCGCGAGCGCCGCACTCGACAGACTGCGGTGACTCCCCCGGCGCGATTGAGACAGACTGTCGAGAGCCGGGTCGCCGTCGGTCAGTGCCCGGGATAGTCCCGCTCGAAGCGGGCCTCGATCTCCTCGTCGTCCAGTTCCACGACCACCGGGCGGCCGTGTGGACAGGCGTAGGGGTTCTCACACTCGTCGAGCGTATCGAGCAGGTCGACGACAGAGCCCTCTGTGAGGGAGGTGTTGCCGGTGATAGAGGGGTAGCAGGCGAGGTCCGCGAGCAGTTCGTCGACCGCCGCCTCGACCGTCTCGGCCGCGGCGACGTCACCCTCGACGAACTCCCCGAGTACGTCACGGACGAGTTCGGGACCGGCGGTCTCGGCCACCAGGGCGGGCACCGTCGACACCTCGACGACACGGTCCTCGACGAGCGAGGCGTGGAATCCGAGCCGCGCGAGCGCCTGGTCGTTCGCCTCGAACAGGTCGGCCTCGCGGGCGGTCACCTCGAGACGGACCGGTTCCGCGAGCGCCTGTGTCGTCGTGCCGCCGGCGACGGACTCCCGCAGACGCTCGTAGTTGATGCGCTCGTCGGCGGCGTGCTGGTCGACCAGCACCAACCCGTCCTCCGTCTCCGCGACGACGTACGTGTCCCGGAACTGCCCGAGCACCCGCATCGCGGGCAACTGCTCGAAGCGCACGTCGGTCTCGCCGTCACCCAGCCGTGTCTGCTGGCCGCCGCCGCGGAACTTCCGCTCCCGCCCGCGGCGCTCCCGGGCCGGTTCGACCGTCTCCGTGTCGGCGGCCGTCGACCCCTCGGGTCCACCGAGTGCCCCGTCGGCACTCTCCCCCCCGAACCCCGCCTGATCCGACACCCCCTCCGCTCCCCGCCCGTCCGATGCCGGTGACGGGCCTGGACCGGGTGCCCGGGTGTCGCTCGGTCGCTCCGCGGTCTGCTCACCCTCCGCCCTCGCCTCGTCTGTGCCCTCGGTCGCCGACCCGGGGTCTGTCGCCGTGTCCGCCGGAGTCGCCCCGTCCACCCCGGACCCACCACCGGCGGCAGACTCACTCCGGTCGGCCGATACATCCTCGGGGTGGTCGGTCCCGGACGCCGTGCCGGCGACCGACTCACTCTGGTCGGCCGATACACCCTCCGGATTGTCGGTTTCGGACGCCGTGCCGGCGACCGACTCACTCCGGTCGGCGGATGCATCCTCGGGGTGGTCGGTCCCGGACGCCGTGTCGGTGGTCGTACCGGCGGCGTCCGTCTCTGGCCCGTCGCCGGGTCGAATCTCGGTCTGTTCGGGCGCGGACTGACCCCGGGGGGCAGACGAGCGCACGAGCCCCGCATCGAGCAGTCCCGCCTCGACGGCCTCGCGGACCTGCTCGCGCACACCCTCGTCGTCGGCGAATCTGACCTCGAGTTTCCGCGGGTGCACGTTGACATCGACCGTCGCGGGGTCGACCTCCAGAAAGAGCACGGCGAAGGGGTACCGGTCGCTCGCCAGCTGTTCGCCGTAGGCGTCGACAACGGCCTCGCGGACCGTCGAGGCGGTCACGTAGCGCCCGTTGACGAACGTCGAGAGGTACTCCCGGCTCGCCCGGTTGGTCTCCGGGTGGCTGACCAGCCCGGAGATCTCCGCGAGCGGCCCGTCGGCTGTCGACACCGGCAGCATCGACTCGGCCACCTCGCGGCCGTACACCGACATTACCGTCTCCCGGAGGTCGCCCGACCCGGTGGTTGCGAACGTCTCCCGGCCGTCGTGTTCGAGTGTCACCGACACGTCCGGGTTCGCCAGCGCGTAGTTGGTGACGACGGTGCTGACGTGGCTGAACTCGGTGGACTCGGTCTTGAGGTACTTCCGCCGGGCGGGCACGTTGTAGAACAGGTCCTGGATCTCGACGGTCGTCCCCTCGGGACAGCCCGCCGGCGTGCAGTCTGTCACCTCCCCGCCCTCGACGGTGAGTTCTGTCCCCACGCCACCCCGGGGTCGACTCCGGAGAGTCATCCGGGAGACGGCTCCGATCGCGTGCAGCGCCTCGCCGCGAAAGCCGAGCGTGCCGATACCCCCCTCCAGGTCGTCGATGTCGCGTATCTTGCTCGTGGTGTGTTTCTCCACCGACCGGCGGAGCGTCTCCTCGTCCATGCCGACCCCGTCGTCTGTCACCCGTATCGACTCCGCACCCCCGGCCTCGACAGCGACGGTCACCCGCGAGGCGTCCGCGTCGAGGCTGTTCTCCACGAGTTCCTTTACAGCGGACGCGGGGCGCTCGACGACCTCGCCTGCCGCGATCCGCTCGACGGTCTGCTCGTCGAGTTGCCGTATCTCCGGGGCTGTCATCGCTCGTCCTACCCGCGGGAGCGACTTGTGGCTGTCGACACCCACGGTCGGTCCGCTCGTACGCGGGTCTCCGTGGGCTGACAGCCCACCGAGTGTATCTACCGGCACCCCGGTCGACCCCAGAGCGTTTTTCGCGCCGGACACCGAAACACGTGGCATGGGTATCAGCCACGGTGACTCGGTCACGCTGAACTACGTCGGTCGACTCCCGGACGGTGAGGTGTTCGACACCTCGGAGCGGTCGCTCGCACAGCAGGAGGGGCTGCTCGGCGAGAACCCCGGGCGGGTGTACGAGCCGCTGACCGTGGATATCGGTGACGACTCCGTTATCCCCGGTCTGCAGGAGGCGCTGCTCGGCATGGAGGCGGGCCAGCAGGAGACAGTCACCATCCCCCCGGAACAGGCCTACGGCCACCGCACCGAGGACCGCGTCGGCGAGTACGACCGCGAGGCGTTCGAGAACATGCTCGGTGACCACGAACTCACGGAGGGGTTCGAGGTCGAGGCCGACAGCGGTCTCGAGGGCCGGGTCACCGATATCGGCGGGGAGACCGTCACCGTCGACTTCAACCACGAACTCGCCGGCGAGACCCTCACCTTCGAGATCGAGGTCGTCGACGTGGAGTGACCGCCACGACGACGGTACCGCCACGACCACCGTGGGCGACAGCGAAACACATACGTGCGGTCCCACCACACAGCCCACAGCCATGAGACGCCCCTGGGCCGGAGTGCTCGAACGGGTCCCCGCCGGGCCGTTGCGGTCCCTCGACAGCTGGCAGCGCCGGGCAGTTCTCACGTTCGTCGGGATACTCGCGCTCGTCCTGCTCTCGTCGGTGCTGTACCACGCCGTGCTGGTGGTGTTCGAGGGGCGCTCGCCGACGTACGCGAGCTCCCTGCAGACCGCCGTCGAGACACACACCGGGACCGGCTACGGCGGTGACTCCCCCTGGGAGACGAGAGCCGCGAACCTGTTCGTCGCGGCGATGGACCTGTCGACGTTCCTGTTGCTGTTCATCGTGCTGCCGTACGTGTTCGCGCCGGTGCTGGAGGAGGCGTTCTCGCCGGTCACCCCGACGAGTGTCGACAGCGAGGACCACGTCGTTGTCTGCGGGTTCGACCAACAGAGCCGGCGACTGGTCGACGAACTCGACAGGCGCGGGTTCGAGTACGTGGTGGTGGTGCGGACCGAACAGCAGGCCCGCGAACTCGGGGCCGACGGTGTCTCAGTTATCTACGGCGACCCGACAGACCCCGAGACCCTCGAACGGGCCTGTGTCGACGCCGCGCGGACCGTCGTCGTCGACACCGAGCGCGAGCGCTCCGCGAGTGTCGTTCTCGCGGTCGAGGATGTAAACGACGACGTGCGGACAATCGTCGTTGTCAACCACCTGCGACACGAGTCCCAGCTCCGCTACGCGGGTGCCGACCAGGTGCTCACGCCACGGCACATCCTCGGACAGCGCATCGCCGAGCGGGTCGCGGCCGAACTCAGCCCGCGACGAAGTGACACTGTCGTGCTGGCGGAGGATTTCGCCGTTCTCGAACTGACACTCTCGGCGGACCAGCCACACTGCGGCGAGAGCATCGCGACGGTCGAGCGCGAGACGGCGGTGTCGGTCGTCGGTCTCTGGCTGGACGGGACGTTCGTGAGCGACCCCGACCCGGAAACGGTCGTCGAGGAGGGGACCGCGCTGCTCCTCGCCGGCCGGGAGGCCGCACTCGACGCCTTCGAGGTCGACGCGAACAGACGACAGCAACAGGAGTCGGCCGTTGTCGTCGTGGGTCACGGTATCGTCGGCTCCACCGTCGTCGACGAACTGGGGCAGTGGACGCCGTGTACCGTGGTCGACACCAGTGACGACGACCGGGTCGACGTGGTCGGTGATGCGACGCGCGAGGAGACGCTCCGCGAGGCAGGGGTCGCCGACGCGGCGGCGCTCGTCGTGACCCTCGGCGACGACGACCAGTCTATCCTGTCCGTGCTCTCCGCGAGCGGGGTCGACTCCGACCTCGACATCGTCGCCCGTGTGAACGAGGCCGCCGCCGCGACGAAGATTCGCCGGGCCGGTGCCGATTACGTGCTCAACCTCACCGACATCAGCGGCCGCATCCTCGCACAGGCCGTGCTCCACGAGGATATCATCTCGTACAACCGACAGCTCAGGATCGTCCGCACCGGGGCCATGCCGTACGCCGGCCAGCAGGTCGGCGAGACCGCCATCGCCGAGAGCGGCTGTATCGTGCTCGCAATCGAGCGGGCGGGAGCGCTCCGCACCGACGTTCCGCCGGATCTGGAGATAGCCGCCGACGACCGGCTGTTCATCATCGGACGTGACGAGGATATCGACCAGGTTGCCGGGCAGGCCGCCCGGTGACCCGAGACAGTCGCCTGCCCGACCCCGTCTGTCGGGCGGTCAGTCGATCACGAACAGCACGTCACCCATGTCGACACTCTCGCCCTCGCTGATCGGGACCTGGGTCACGGTGCCGCCGAACTCGGCGACAATATCGTTCTCCATCTTCATCGCCTCGAGCACACAGAGCACGTCGCCGGCGGCAACCTCCTCGCCCTCGCCGACGTTCACGTCGAGGATGGTGCCCTGCATCTCCGCGGCGACGGTCTCACCCTCGGCGGTGACGGTCGTGCCGCCGCCACCGCCGGTACTGCTCGACTGGCCGGCGGACCCCCCGGCCTGTGTGCCGCCGCCGGTGCCGACCTGCGGGGGCTGGCCGCTCTCCTCGAGTTCCACCTCGAAACGCTTGCCGTCGACCTCGACGGTGAACTCGCGGGTGTAGACCTCCTCGTCCTCGCTCGGAACCGTCTCCGTGCCCATCCGCTCCTGTGCGTCCTCGATGCGGTCGTCGTCGAGGTCCTCGTCGATGTATCTCGTGGTGTGTGTGCCGTTGACGAAGGGGTCGTCAGAGAGCATCAGCCGGTGGAACGGGATGATGGTGACGATACCCTCGATGTCGAACTCGGCGAGTGCGCGCTTGCTGCGGGCGATGGACTCGGTCCGGTTGCCCCCGTGGACGACGAGTTTCGCTATCATCGAGTCGTAGTCGGTCACCAGGTCGTCGCCCTGTCGGAGTGCGTCGTCGAGTCTGACACCGAGGCCACCCGGCGGGTCGTAGACCTCCAGACTCCCACCTGTGGCGGGTGCGAACTCCTCGGCGGCGTTCTCGGCGTTGATGCGGAACTCGAAGGCGTGTCCGTCGAAGCTGACCTCCTCCTGCCCGAAATCGAGCGTCTCACCCTGCGCGACGCGCAACTGCCACTTGACGATGTCGATACCCGTTATCTCCTCGGTGACCGTGTGCTCGACCTGGATGCGGGTGTTTACCTCCAGGAAGTAGAACTCCGCGTCCGTGCCGAGCAGTTCGCCGCTCTCGGCGTCACGGTCGGGCTCCTCCTCGACGAGGAACTCGAAGGTACCGGCGTTGTAGTAGCCGGCGGCCTCCGCACCGCGCCGGGCGGCCTCGCTGATCTCCGCGCGCAACTCGTCGGTCAGCGCCGGCGAGGGGCCCTCCTCGATTACCTTCTGGTGACGCCGCTGGAGCGAGCAGTCCCGCTCACCGAGGTGACGGACGTTGCCGTGACGGTCGGCGAGTATCTGCACCTCGATGTGCCGGGGGTTCTCCAGGAACCGCTCCATGTAGACGGTGTCGTTGTCGAAGTAGGCCTCGCCCTCGCGCTTTGCGCTCTCGAGCTGGTCCTCGGCCTCGTCGGGGTCGTGGACGATCTTCATCCCGCGACCGCCACCCCCGCCCTCGGCCTTTATCGCGACCGGATAGCCGTACTCCTCACCGAACTCGCGGACCGCCGCCGCGCTCTCGACGGGTTCGGTATCGCCCGGGACGATGGGCACGTCGGCCTCCTGCATGGTCGCACGGGCGCTGGTCTTCTCGCCGAGCTGGCGCATCGAGTCCGCCGAGGGGCCGACCCAGGTCACGCCCTCGGTCTCCTCGACCCGGGCGGCGAACTCGGCGTTCTCGGCGAGAAAGCCGTAGCCGGGGTGGATGGCGTCGGCGTCGGCTCTCTGTGCGGCCTCGACTATCGCCTCCTGGTCGAGATACGAGTCCGCGGCGCGCGCCGGACCGACGTTGTACGCCTCGTCGGCGTGGCGCACGTGCCCCCCGTGCTTGTCCGCGTCGCTGTACACTGCGACGGTATCGATACCCAGGTCCTCGCAGGCGCGCATCACACGCACCGCGATTTCCCCACGATTCGCGACCAGTACCGTGTCGAATGAGTCTCCTGTCATCGTTCGAATCTGTCTGCTCGTCCGGCTGCGGTCCACTCGTCTGTCGGCGCACCGCGCGGCACGCGCCGCGCGCACCCCGTTAGACCGGCGATGCGACCCGCGAACTGAAATCGCTTGCCATTCCAGGTCCCGGCGTCCGCTCCGGTGTCGTCCCCTTCGTCGTCGAGATAGACGGCGAGTGCTGCCGCGACTGCCGCCGACTCGGCGCGTGTCGCACCCGCTCTCAGGAGGTCCTCTCCCACGCCGTCCGTCGTGGTGATGCTGTCGTCGGTCATAGATTTCGGGGCGTGTCTCGGTCGCCCCGCGGCCTGCCGGTTCCCCTCATCACATCCCCGTTCTCGGCTCCACGAGATAGACCTGACGGATACCGTGTCCGAACTCGAAGCACACGGGCCGGACGTGTCAGAGTGGGATGTTGCCGTGCTTGCGGTCGGGGCCGGTCTTTCGCTTCGAGCGGAGCATCTCGAGGTCACCCACCAGTCGGGGCCGTGTATCCCGGGGTTCGAGCACGTCGTCGACATAGCCCCGGTCGGCCGCGGTGTAGGGGGTGGCGAACTGGTCGCGGTACTCCTCGATGAGCTGGTCGCGACGGCTCTCCGGGTCCTCGGCCGCGTCGAGTTCGTCGCTGTAGAGGACGTTGACCGCACCGCGGGGGCCCATGACGGCTATCTCGGCGGTCGGCCAGGCGTAGTTGACGTCGGCACCGATATGTTTCGACGCCATCACGTCGTAGGCCCCGCCGTAGGCCTTCCGCGTGATGACCGTCAGCAGGGGGACCGTCGCCTCGGAGAACGCATAGAGCAGTTTCGCGCCGTGGCGGATGATGCCGCGGTGTTCCTGGTCGGTCCCCGGCATGAACCCCGGCACGTCGACGAACGTGAGAATCGGGATATTGAACGCATCACAGAACCTGACAAAGCGTGCGCCCTTCGTCGAGGACTCGATATCGAGTGTGCC
The DNA here is from genome assembly GCA_964520075.1 of uncultured Halobacteriales archaeon. Taxonomy (GTDB): domain Archaea; phylum Halobacteriota; class Halobacteria; order Halobacteriales; family Haloarculaceae; genus Halovenus. The sequence continues at coordinate 8,522 of CAZFMN010000060.1, forward strand.
GGCGTTGACGCGTGGCTGGTTCGCCACGACACCGACCGCGTGGCCGTCGAGTCTGGCAAAGCCCACCACAAGATTCCGGGCAAAGGCGGCCCCCACCTCGAAAAAGGAGTCCTCGTCGGTGACGCGTCCGACGATATCCGTCATGTCGTAGGGTTTCTCCGGTTCGTCGGGGACGATACCCGCGAGGTCGTCGTCACGGCGGTCGGGGTCGTCACGGGGGTCGACCCGCGGGGGGTCCTCGACGTTGTTCTGTGGCAGGTACGAGAGCAGACGACGCACGTCGTCCAGCGCCGACTGCTCGTCGGCGGCGGTGAACTGTGCGACCCCGGACTCGGTGGCGTGTGTCCGCGCCCCGCCGAGTTCGTCGAACCCGACATCCTCGCCGGTGACCGTCTCGACGACGTCGGGCCCGGTGATGAACATGTGGCTGGTCTCCTCGACCATCACGACGAAGTCGGTGATGGCCGGCGAGTACACCGCACCACCGGCACAGGGCCCCATCACGACCGATATCTGGGGGACGACACCGCTGGCCTGCTGGTTGCGGTGGAATATCTCGGCGTAGCCCGCCAGCGAGTCGATACCCTCCTGAATGCGGGCGCCGGCCGAGTCGTTCAGTCCGACCACCGGTGCACCGGTCTCCACCGCCCGGTCCATCACCTTCGTCACCTTCTCGGCGAACACCTCGCCGAGTGACCCCCCGAACACGGTGAAATCGTGGGCGAACACGAACACGGTGCGGCCGTTCACCGAACCGTACCCCGTGACGACACCGTCACCGGGCACCTGTTTGTCCGCCATATCGAAGTTGTGCGAGCGGTGGGTCCGGAACTGGTCGAACTCGGTGAACGTTCCGTCGTCCAGGAAGTACTCGAGACGCTCCCGTGCGGTCAGTTTCCCCTTCTCGTGCTGTCGCTCGATGCGCTCCTCGCCGCCGCCCATCCGGGCCGCCTCCCGGAGGGCGCGCAGTTCCTCGATGCGCTCGTCCATCGTCACCGGTGTAGCCTCCCGGTCATCCTGTCCTAGTGGACTGGTAGCGCGGTAAAAAGGATTCTGCCATCGGGAGCGATATCCGCCGGACGACCAGACTCGGCACAGCTCCGGCAGTCGGCCGTGACACACGAGAGACTGTCATCCTGTCGGTGCTCTGTCTATTTGGCCGCCTGATGATATCACTGTTGAGAATGTACGCAAAAGCTACTTATTAGTGACGTAGATAATAACAACATATGTCCGGCACCACGACAGAAGAAATTCGTGTGCTGCACGTCGACGACGAGCAGAGTTTCGGGGACTTGACCGCGGCGTTCCTCGAACAGGAGAGCGACCGGTTCGATGTCGAGACGGCGACCAGCGCCGACGAGGGGATGGCTATCATCGTCGATAACTCGCCCGACTGTGTTGTCTCGGACCACGATATGCCCGGCAAGAACGGGCTGGAGTTCCTCGAAGCCGTCCGGGAGCTGTACCCGGACCTGCCGTTTATTCTGTTTACCGGGAAAGGCTCAGAGCGGGTGGCAAGTGACGCAATCGCCGCCGACGTGACTGACTACCTCCAGAAGGGGTCGGGGACCGGGCAGTACGAACTGCTCGCAAACCGGATACGGAACGCGGTACAGGCCCGGCGGGACGCACAGCGGGCCAACCGACAGCAGGAGTTGATGCGTCTCACGGAGTTCGCCGGTGACACCGGCGGGTGGGAGGTCGACCTGCGGAAAGAAACGACCCGGCTGACCGACGGCACCCGTCGTCTGATCGGTCTCCCAGAGGACAGGGAGCTCCCGCTGGAGGAGGCGATAGCGATGTACCATCCGGAGGACAGACCCGAAGCCCGGCAGGCACTCGACCGGGCCATCGAGACGGGCGAACAGGTAACGGACACCTTGCGCCTGGAGACTGTCGACGGCGACGAGCGCACCCTCGACGTGACCATCACGCCCGTCGAGGAGGGCGGAGAGGTCACGCGACTCAGGGGGGCGATACACGATATTACCGAGCGACAGCAGCGCAAGCGGGACCTCGAGCGCACGGAGACGCTGTTCCAGCACGCACAGGACTCGCTGTTCCTCATCGATGTCGGCGAGGCGTTCAATATCGAGCGGGTGAACCCCGCCTACGAGAGCGCAACCGGGGTGTCGGCCGAACAGATACAGGGGCAACGGCCACGGGAGGTGTTCGGCGCGGACGGCGCGGATATGGAGGCCAGATACGAGGAGTGTATCGAGAAGCGCAGACCGCTCACATACGAGGAACAGATCCACCTCGACGGCAGACCGACACACTGGGAGACCAGAATCGCACCGGTCGAACTCGACGGGACCGTCGAGTACGTCGCCGGGTCGACGAGAGATGTGACCGAGCAGAGAGAGCGCGAGCAGGAACTGAAAGCGGAACGGCGGTTCGTCCAGCAGGCGCTCGACACGCTCGAGGACCTGTTCTACGTCCTCGACAGGGACGGTGGTCTCCGCCGGTGGAACGAGCAGGTGTCGGCGGTCACGGGGTACAGCGACGCCGAACTCGCCGAGATGAGCGGGACGAATCTGTTCCCCGGGGACGAGCGCGGGACAATCGCCGACGCCATCGAGAGGACACTCGCCGGGGAGACCACCACCGTCCAGGCGGACGTGCGCTCGGCCGACGGCGACCGGATTCCCCACGAGTTCAGAGCACGACGCCTGACCGACGAGGACGGCGAGACGACCGGACTGGTCGGTATCGGGCGGGACCTGACAGAGCAACGGCGCCGCCAGCGCCGGTTCCAGGCACTCGTCGAGGGGTCGAACGACGTCATCTCGGTTGTCGACGCCGAGGGCCAGCTCCAGTACCAGAGCCCGTCGGTCGAGCGGGCACTGGGTCACACGCCGGCGGAGATGGTCGGCAACACCGCGTGGGAGTACATACACCCAAAGGACCGCGAGCGGGCCATCGAGCGGTTCGGGGACTGGATGGCGGACCCCGACAGAACCGGCGGACGGGTGGAGTACCGCGCCAGACACGCCGACGGCTCCTGGCGCTGGATGGAGGCCCACGGGAGCGAGCAGTTCGACAGCCCGGCCGTCGACGGCTAC
>CAZFMN010000060.1:11689-15763 GCA_964520075.1 uncultured Halobacteriales archaeon
CCGGAAGGAGCGCGAGCAACGGCTCGAACGCGAGCGCCAGCGATACGCCACACTGTTCGAGACGCTCCCGACACCCGTTCTCCACGCCGACACGGAGGACGGTGACCCGGTCGTCCAGAGTGTCAACGAGGCGTTTCTCGACACGTTCGGCTGTGACGCCGAGACGGTGGTGGGCGACAGCCTCCGGGAGCACGTGCTGCCCGAGGAGGGTGTGTCCGGGGGTGGGCTCGAACAGCGGGTGTTGCCCGAGGAGGGGCTGGAGACGGAGATTCGGCGCGAGACAGCAAACGGCGTCCGGACCTACCAGCTCAACCTCGGCACCCGAACAACGGCAGACGGGGGCCGCGAGGGGTACGCGGTCTACACCGACATCACCGACCGCGAGCAGTACGAGCGCGAACTCGAGGCACAGAACGAGCGACTCGACGAGTTCGTCGGCATCGTGAGCCACGACCTGCGGAACCCGCTCACCGTCGCGAAGGGTCGTCTCGAACTCGCCCGGGAGGAGTGTTCGAGCGACCACCTCGCCCGCGCGGCAGACGCGGTCGACCGGAGCCAGGCGCTCGTCGCGGACCTGCTGACACTCGCCCGGGAGGACCGCGAACTCGACTCGACAGCGCCGGTCGACCTGGCGGACCTCGCCCGGCAGAGCTGGGAGACCGTCGAGACGGAGGCGGCAACACTCGAGACCGACGTGTCACGGCGGATTCGGGCCGAGGAGAGCCGTCTCAAGCAGGTGTTCGAGAACCTCTACCGGAACGCGGTCGAACACGGTGGCGAGGACGTGACCGTCCGTGTCGGTGGACTCCCGGACGGGTTCTACGTCGCGGACACCGGCTCCGGTATCCCGGCCGCACAGCGCGAGGATGTTTTCGACGCCGGCTACTCGACCAGCGACGGTGGAACGGGGTTCGGCCTCCGTATCGTCGAACAGGCCGCCGAGGCCCACGGCTGGGCGGTCACCGTCACCGAGTCCGACTCCGGCGGTGCCCGGTTCGAGTTCACAGCTGTCGACACCGCCGACCGCTGACCCGTCGCGCCCGGACACGTGTGGTCTGCCATCGACCCCGGAGACCGGTCACACGCGCCGGCATCCAGCAGACAGGACTTTGTGCCTGGAGATTCGAACGGAAGCCGGGACCGAACAGGCCCCCGCCCGGTGTCCGGCATCGGACCGGGACTCCGACGTGATATGCCACAGATTCCACACGACCCACCCGAGAGCTGTCCGGTCTGTGAGACTGCCTACGACTCCGTCACCGAACACGCCGAGGGGCTGATGGTCGGACTGGAGCGCAACGAGCGGTACCGCCGTGTCTGTTTCCAGCCACACGACGGTGACGGGGAGTCACGCATCCGGTTCTACCACCACACCCACGAGCAGGCCGAACCGGACTGACACGACTGCCCCGTTCCGGCGCTTGCTGGCAGTTCGACCCGGTCCGCCACTCAGTGCACGGCCCTGCTCTTTGCCTCGCTCGTTGTGCGGGTCTCGCTCCTGCCGAGCGTCACTGCTGGACACGGGTCACCCGCGTTTCCGGTATCCCGGTCACGGAGTATCGAGACAAGCGCTCACCTCTGGCTGTGGGAGGGGTGCAGGGCTCCCTGGATTTTCGTTAACCCTCACCGACACACAGTCTGGGGGTGACCCGCTGCCGTATCTCGAGTAGTCCGCCACGAGCAACTGCCCCAGACGTTCGAGACAGTTATGTTCCTTGAGTGTATATTTCGGTGTATGCCAGGCTGTCTGCACTGTGGCAAACCGCTCGGCGGGCGTCTGTTTCTCTGCTACGGCTGTCACTCGGACGGTATCGACCCCGTCGACATCGTGGACCCCGACCCGACGGTTGTCGACCGCGTCGAGGAGTACTTTCTGGTGGCCTCCGTTCGGTGCTCCGAGTGTGGGGACCTCCACGGCACTGTCACGCACGACGGGACGGAGTACACTGCCGAGGACTTCGGCATCGACTCTCTCGACGAGTGGCAACGCGAACTCGACGCGGAGGAGGCGTGGATGCGAGAACACACCGAGGCCGTCGAACACGCCCTCCCGCCGCTCGCCGAGGAGTGGCCACACTCGGTCGATGCGCTTCGCTCGACGGTCCTGTGACAGCAGCCTGTTGGCTCCGCTCGTCTCGTGAGTGTCTCGACCACGCCCTCTGTGTCGTGGTGAGAGATCGGTCGCGGAGTGGAGTGGACTCGCCGGGACTGAGCAAACCCGATGGGTTCGCGAGAGTCGGCGGGGGAGTGACTGGGAGAACAGAGTGACCGAAGGAGTGGACTCGCCGGGATTCGAACCCGGGGCCTCTTCCTTGCGAAGGAAGCGATCTGCCGCTGATCTACGAGCCCGCGAAACGTCTGCGCGTGAGTTCAGTCTTCGAGGACGATCTCGATGCTGACGTCGTTCGGCACCTGAATGCGCATCAGCTGGCGGAGCGCACGCTCGTCGGCGTCGATATCGATGAGGCGCTTGTGGACACGCATCTCCCAGTGTTCCCAGGTCGCGGCCCCCTCGCCGTCGGGGGACTTGCGGGCGGGAACCTCCAGCGTCTTCGTCGGCAACGGCACCGGTCCCGAGAGCTTGACGCCGGTCTTGTCGGCGATCTCGCGCACCTCGTTGCAGATGCTGTCGAGGTCCTCGGGGTTGGTGCCCGCCAGTCTGACGCGTGCTTGCTGCATGTTATCGCTCGTTGACGCTGCGGACCTTGCCGGCGGCGATTGTCTGGCCCATGTCGCGGATGGCGAAACTACCCAGCTCCGGAATCTCGCTGGCCGGTTCGATGCTGAGCGGCTTCTGCGGGCGCACCGTCACGATTGCGGCGTCACCCGACTGGATGAAGTCGGGGTTCTTCTCGCCGGCACCCTCGCCGCTGGGGTCCATCTTCCGGTCGATGGACTCGATGGTGCAGGCGACCTGTGCGGTGTGTGCGTGGAACACCGGGGTGTACCCCGCGGTGATGACGCTCGGGTGCTGCATCACGACGATCTGGGCCTGGAACGTCTCGGCGACCTTCGGCTGGTGGTCGGCCGGACCACAGACGTCGCCACGGCGGATGTCGTCCTGCCCGATACCGCGAACGTTGAACCCGACGTTGTCACCGGGACCCGCGGAGTCGACCTCCTCGTGGTGCATCTCGACTGTCTTTACCTCACCACCCACATCGGACGGCTGGAAGACGACATCGTTCCCGGGAGTCATCTTGCCGGTCTCGATACGGCCGACCGGAACGGTTCCGATACCCGAGATGGTGTAGACGTCCTGAATCGGGAGACGGAGCGGCGCGTCCGTCGGTGGCTCTGTCTCCGGCAGGTTGTTCAGCGCCTCCAGCAGCACCTCGCCTTTGAACCACGAGAGTTCGTCCGACCGCTGCTCGACGTTGTCACCCTCGAACGCGGACACCGGGATGAACTTCGTGTTGTCGACGTCGAACCGGACCTGCTTGAGCAGCTGCTTGACCTCCTCGACGACCTCGTTGTAGCGGCTCTCCTTGTAGTCGACGAGGTCCATCTTGTTGACCGCGACGATCATCTCGCCGATACCCAGGGTGCGTGCCAGGAACACGTGCTCCTGGGTCTGTGGCTGGACACCGTCGTCGGCGGCGACCACGAGCACGGCGTTGTCTGCCTGACTCGCGCCCGTGATCATGTTCTTCACGAAGTCCCGGTGACCCGGACAGTCCACGATGGTGAAGTAGTACGTGTCCGTGTCGAACTCCTGGTGGGCGATGTCGATGGTGACCCCGCGCTCGCGCTCCTCCGCGAGGTTGTCCATCACGTAGGCGAACTCGAACCCGCCCTTTCCTTTCTCCTCTGCCTCTTCCTTGTACTGCTCGATGACGTGCTCCGGTACGTTCTCGGTCTCGTACAGCAGCCGTCCGACCAGTGTGCTCTTCCCGTGATCGACGTGGCCGATGACGGCCAGATTCTGGTGTGGTTTGTCGCTCATGATGTGCTCACGCGCAGTTGCGCTCTACCCGAATATATGCCCAGTCATTCATAAAACCATTTCGATAACCGCTGCAGTGCATCCCGCCGCCCTCTTGCGGTTCTGGTATGGACTCACATGCCACATCG
>CAZFMN010000061.1:0-13271 GCA_964520075.1 uncultured Halobacteriales archaeon
GCCGTTCATGACACTGCTGGTGCTCGGCGGTCTGGTCGCCGTTGTCGCGGCCGTGCTGGTCGGTCTCATCGCGTTTCGCCTGTCCGGGGTCTACTTCGCGATGATTACGCTCGGGGTCTCTGAGATTCTGTTCGTCGCCTCGGAGAACTTCGACTTTCTCACGCCCGGCGGCAGCGACCCGAGCGACGGCATCTCGCCCGGAACGCCGACCGATGTCGGCACGTTCGGCCCGGAACTCGGTGTTCCGTTCGTCGACCCGCTCCAGGTGGAACTCGGTGCGTTCGGTGACTCCTCGATACTCGGGCTGGATATGGCACCGTTTTTCGCCGAGGTCAACCCCGCTGTCGTCGTCTCGTACTTCGCCATCGGCGGGGCTGTTCTTGTCTCGTATCTCCTCATGCAGCGCATCATCCACTCCCCGTTCGGTCGCGTGATGATTGCAATCGGCGAGAACGAGGAGCGCGCCCGTGCCATCGGCTACAATACGTTCCGGTACAAGATGGGTGCGTTCGCAATCAGCGCCTTCTTCGGTGCAATCGCCGGCGGACTGTTCGTCGGGTACACCGGGTTCATTCTGCCGACGAACACGTTCTTCTTCCTCGTGACCGGGTTCGCGCTGGTCGCGGCGATAATCGGCGGGCTGAAGACACTCGCCGGACCGCTGTTCGGCTACGTCTTCCTCGAGTGGGTCGAGGAGTTCCTCGCCACCGAGTCCAACGGCGGCGGCCTCCAGCCGTTTCTCCGGAACACCCTCCCGGACAGTCTCCTCGACGCGACAATCAGCGGCGGACTGACCGTCGACAGGGCACTCGAGTCGTTCATGACCGGCCACGGCGAGTTCTACGCCGGTATCATCTTCGTGGCGTTCGTGCTCTTTCTCCCGATTGGGCTGCTCGGGACGCTCCGACTCGCGGTCGGTGAGCGCTCTGTCGCCGGCTACGTCTCCGGGCGTCTCCGGAGGAACACGCCCACCCGTGGCGACCCCGACACCGCCGACGACTAGCCCTGCTCGGCGAGAAACGCCTCCAGCAGCTCGTTCACCTCCTTCGAGCGCTCTATCATCAGCATGTGCGGGGCTCCCTCGAGTATCTCCAGCCGTGCGTCCGGGAGTTTCTCCGCGATGCGTCTGCCGTTCTCGACCGGTAACACCCGGTCGTCGGTGCCGTGGAGCACGAGCGTCGGCAGGTCGATTGTCCTGACACGGTCGCTCACGTCGAAGTTCGCACCCGCCGCACCCTGTGCCTCGCGGGGCACCTCGTCTGCGTCCTGCTCCTCGCGCCAGTCGAGAATCTGGTCTATCGTCTCGGGGTTCTCCGCCACGAACCGGTCGGTGAGCGCCGGTCCCATCCGGTGGCGTATCCTCTCGCGCTCGGTCGCATCCTCGGGTGTGTCGTAGATCTGTGCCTGGGTCTCGTCCGGGATGGGGACCGCGTCCTCGCCGCCGTGTGTCGTACACAGCAGGCAGAGTGACTCCGCCCGGTCGTACTCGAGTGCGTACTGCTGGGCGATCATCCCGCCCATGCTCGCCCCGACGACGTGTGCACGCTCCACCCCCGCGTCCGCGAGCACCGCCTCGAGGTCGGCCGCCATCTCCTCGATGGAGTAGCCGCCGATCTTGAGGAACCACAGCACGCGCAGCGCCTGCGGGAGCCGCGGCACCACCGGCGGGAGCGGGGCGTCCGACTCCCCGGAACCCCGGTTGTCCGGCAGGAGGAGGTCGTACGCGTCGGCGAACGCCTCGCGCTGCCAGTGCCAGAGCCACCGACCGACCCCCAGTCCCTCGACGAACACCACCGTCTCGCGGTCTCCCCCGCTCTGGTCGTGCTCGTAGTACAGCGATACGCCGTCTCTGGTCGTGTATGGCATACACGTCTACACCGTCGGCAACTGTCTTAACTTGTGTGTAACGGTCGTGAAACGGGAGACAGACTGCCCTGGTCGAGAGCCAACCACCCCGTGTGACGGCTGGACCCGTCCGACTCATACAGCAAGAGTAACGAAGTCGCCGGTCTCTCACCCCGACACCAGCCAGATTGCGATACCCGCGAGGACGATGCCCAGCCCCTTTCGCAGGGTGAACACCTCGTCGAGAAACGCGATGCCGATAACCGCCGACAGGACGAAAAACGTCGCGAACAGCGGGGCAACGATGCTCACGGGTCCCAGCTCCAGCGCGCGGTAGTACGAGACGATGCCGACCGTGAGCGCCACACCTGCCGCGTACATGTACCGCGCCGAGTCGTCGACGAGATACTCCGAGGCGGTCGCGTCCGAGAGCACGAGCAACACCACCGCGACGACGACGAGCATACTGTTTGTCGTGACGATGACGACCTCGCTCGGGATCTCCTCCGTCGCGAGACTGACCAGCGGGGCGACGAGTGCGTACGCAAGCACCGAGAGGAACGTCCACCAGAGATAGCTCATACGCTCTGTGGGTTCCGGGAGGTCTTGGGCGGTTTGATTCCCGGCGCGGTGGACACGAACGGCGGGATACCCCTGTCAGAGCGAACGCTGACCGGTGGAGCACGCGACCCGACGACACCACGGTGTGCCCTCTCCCGTCATAGGCTCACCGGCGCTCCCACTCCCTGAGGGTGAACCCCTCGGAGGGCTGTTCGGAGACGACGGTCCACTCGTCGGTGTCCCACTCGGGGTAGACGGTGTCGCCCTCGTACTCGCCGGGAACGTGGCTCAGCACCATCCGGTCGAGGTGGGGCTGGAACAGCGCGTAGATGGCCGCACCGCCGAGGACGTAGGCCGTCTCGACGTCGAACCCCCGCAGGCGGTCCATCGCGGTCTCGACACCGCTCGCGTGGTGTGCCGTCTCGACGTCGTACGCGCGCTCGGTGCGACTCAACACGACCTGTGCCCGGCCGGGCAGGTTCCCCCGCATCGAGTCGAACGTGCGCCGGCCCAGCACGACCGGCTCTCCGGCGACCCGCGAGCGGTACTGCTCGTAGTCCGCTGGCAGACGCTCCCAGGGCAGTGCGCCGTCGTCACCGATGACCCGGTTCTCGGCGAGCGCCGCCACCGACACCAGTTCCATACCCCGGATACGCCGCGGCGGTACAACTGTGCTGTGCTCCCCGTCTCGTCGCAGTCGACCGACAGCCGCGTGACAGTCGACCGACCCGCGCGAGGACTGGCCGGTCCGGTCGTCCCGGGACAGCCGTCGACCGCCGTACTCGCCCGTCGCGGTCGACAGTGCCCGCGGCGACGGGTCGGTACGCATTTGTCCCTGCCACCGCTTTTCCGACCATGCAGACGGTGATTCTCGCCGCGGGAGAGGGAACACGGATGCGCCCGCTGACAGCGGAGACGCCGAAACCGATGTTGCCTGTCGCTGACCGCCCGCTGGTCGCACACGTCGCCGACGCGGCCGTCGACGCCGGGGCCTCGGAACTCCTCCTCGTCGTCGGCTACGAGGCCGACGATGTCCGGGCGTACTTCGGCGAGTCGTACCGTGGTGTACCCGTGACCATCGCCCGACAGGAGCGCCAGCGCGGCACCGCGGACGCTGTCCGGGCCGCCCGCGACCACCTCGACGGCCGGTTCGCGGTGCTGAACGGTGACAGCCTCTACGACCCCGCGTCGATTGCGGAGCTGTTCGAGCGCGGCCCCGCACTTGCGGCGATGTCCGTCGCGGACCCCACCAGCTACGGTGTGGTCTCGGCCGCGGACGGACGGGTGACCGACATCGTGGAGAAACCGTCCGACCCACCGTCGTCGCTGGCGAACGCCGGCGCGTACGTCTTCCCCGCGGCGGCCCGCGCGTGGCTCGACGTGCCCGAATCCGAGCGCGGCGAACACGAGATAACCGACGTCGTCGACCGGACCATCGCGGAGTCGGCGCTCTCGGTGGTGCGTGTCTCGCGCTGGCTGGACGTCGGCCGGCCGTGGGAACTCCTCGAGGCCAACGAGTGGAAACTCGACGAACTGGAGCGGGATATCCGTGGTGACGTGGCCGAGGATGCCACCCTCCGGGGGGCTGTCGTCGTCGAGCGGGGCGCGACAGTCGAGCCCGGGGTCGTCATCGAGGGACCGGCCCTCGTCCGGGCAGATGCACACGTCGGCCCGAACGCGTACGTCCGCGGACGAACACTGCTCGGCGAGGCCGTCGAGGTCGGCCACAGTGTCGAGGTGAAAAACAGCGTCGTCATGTCGGGGACGAACGTCCCGCATCTGTCCTACGTCGGCGACAGCGTGCTCGGACGGTCGGTCAACCTCGGCGCGGGCACGACTGTCGCCAACCTCCGTCACGACGAGGCACCCGTGCAGATGACGGTGAAAGGCGAGCGGGTCTCGACCGGTCGGCGGAAGTTCGGCGTCGTCGTCGGTGACGGCGCGAAGACGGGTATCGACACGAGTCTGAACGCCGGGGTCGTCCTCGACAGCGGCGCGCGCACCGGCCCCGGCGAGCGCGTGCTGCGGGACAGGCGCGAATGAGTCTCACGTTCCGGGGGTACGACCCGCGTGACGCCGACGCGGTGGTCGCACTCGACGACTGGGCGATGCGCGCGGCCGGCACCGACCCGACCGACATCCCCGGTCACGGCGACATCGAGCGCATCGGCTCGGCCTATCTCGACGCCGGCGGTGCCTTTCTGGTCGGCATCCTCGACACGGGTTCGGAGCCGTTCGACACCACCGACCGCGACCGGGAACGGTTCGAGACGTTCGACGGACCCCTCGCCGCGATGGGTGGGTTCCTCCCGAACGAGGCGGGGTACGACGACGAGCGGACCGTCGGGGACGCCGCCGAACTCCACCGGATGCGGGTCGCGCCACCGGTCCAGGGCCGGGGCCACGGAACCGACCTGCTCGATGCACTCGAGGAGCGGGTGACGGAGGCGGGGTTCTCGCGCGTGCTCGCGACGACGGCACGACGTCAGGAGCGGGCTATCGCGCTGTATCGCGGGACCGGCTACGAGCAGGTCGACAGCTCCACGTACGGGGCGTACGACCTCGTCCACTTCGAGAAGCGACTCTCCTCGACCGGGTGACGGCTGTGGCCGGCACCGCCGGAGGTGTGACCGGGTGCTCGTCCACCCGGGCGGAGCCCGCGTGGGTCCGCCCGGAGGTGGCGGGCACCGCGGCGCACGGGACCGCCGGCGCAGACCTCGGGGCGACGGCGCCTGGGCCGGGCGTGACAGCCCCCGGGGCGGGTTGCTCGCGCGCACCCGGCGCCCGACAGTCCGTGGGGTGCGAGGGTCCGTACACCCGGATACCGCGGGCAGTTCCGTCCGTGAGGGGGTCGCTCCCGGCAGTCGAGCGCGAAACCAACCTTCATACATCCACCGGTCAAAGATGGTGTACCGATGGATATAGCTGACATTGCAACCCGTGATTACGTGGCTGTCGACGCCGACGAACGACTCTCGAAGGTCCGCTCGCGGCTCGAGCGCGAGAACCCGAAGGGGTTCATCGTCACCGAGGACAGCCAGTATCAGGGCGTGATCAACGAGCGCCAGCTCGTCCAGTCACACGTGCAAGACAGCGCGAAGGTGCGCGGCCTGGTCCAGCCCGCCCCGAAGGTCGGCCGACAGGACGACCTCCGCGAGGTGGCCCGCGTGCTCGTCGAGGGCGGCACACGGACTGTCCCCGTCTTCGAGAGCGAGGAGCTCTGGGGTGTGGTCACCGCCGACGACATCCTGGAGGCGGTGTTGCCGAACCTGGATGCGCTGGACGTCTCCGATATCTACACCGAACAGGTCGTCAGCATCACCGAGGAGACCCACATCGGTCGCGCCATCAACCTGCTTCGCGAGCACGACATCTCGCGGCTGCCGGTTCTCGACGAGGAGGACCGGGTCACGGGAATGGTGACGACCCACGACATCGCCGCGTTCGCCGTCCGGGATATGGAGCGCCAGCAGAAAGGCGACCGCTCGGGTGACCGCGACCGGGTGCTCGATATCCCCGTCTACGACATAATGAACAGCCCCGTCGAGACGACCACAACCGACACGTCTGTCGAGACGGCCGTCGGGCGCATGCTCGAGAACGACTACTCCGGGCTCGTGGTCACACCCGAGGGTGACCGGACCGTCGACGGCATTCTCACGAAGACCGACGTGCTCCGCGCGCTCACCTACACCGAGGACGAGCACATGGACGTTCAGGTGACGAACGTCCACCTGCTCGACTCGCTCGCACGCGAGCAGATCCGCGAGCGCATCGAGGGTGTCGCCGACAAGTACCAGAAGATGCAGGTCCACCACGCTCACGTCCGCCTCGCCGAGCACAAGGAGCGCATCCGGGGCACACCGCTGATACAGTGTGGTATCCGCCTGCGGACGAACAGAGGGCAGGTCGCCGCGACCGGCGAGGGGTACGGCGCGCGGAACGCGTTCGACGTCGCGCTGGACAAACTCGAGCGGCGTGTGCTCGAACTGAAGGGTGTCCGTGCCGACGAGGAGTACCGCGGTCAGTTGCTCCGGAAGCTGAACGAGCTGTGACCGGGTACGTCCAGACGGGGTGTGACCCTATCGACGACCTGCTCGGCGGTGGGTTCGAGCGGGGGGCTGTCACACAGGTGTACGGCCCCCCGGCCGCCGGAAAGAGCAATCTCGTGCTCTCGGCCGCCGTCGAGGCCGCCACGGAGGGTCACTCGACGCTGTACATCGACACCGAGGGGCTGTCCGTCGACCGGATGGAGCAACTGGCGGGCGGTCACCCCGACGCCGACCTCGACTCGGTCGCCCCCCGGCTGATCGTCAGCGAGGTCCACGACTTCGACGAACAGGCCGAGGCCGTCCGGGATGCCGCCGAGTTCGCCGAGCAGGTCGCGTTCGTGGTGCTCGACAGCGCCACCGGGTTCTACCGCCTCGAACGCACCGAACGCGAGGAGGGCGAGGCGCTCCGGGCGGTCGCCCGGCAGGTGACACACCTGCTCTCGCTGGCCCGCAAACACGACATCGCTGTTGGACTCACGAACCAGGTCTACACCGACCCGGAGGGTGAGACTGCCCAGGCGCTGGGCGGACACACGCTCGACCACTGGTCTGGGGTCATCCTGCGACTCGACCGCTTCCGCGGCGGCAACCGCCGCGCCACACTCGAGAAACACCACGCCCGCGAGGCCGGCACCACCGCGCAGTTCCGTATCACCGACGACGGTATCACTGGCGACACGCCACCCTGAGACGCCCCTGCCCCGCCGACTGTGCGCGCCGACCACCACCGTCCTCGCGGACCGGGGCCGACATCTCCGGAACAGCTCCGACCGTGGGTCCGGTTACTCAAATAAATTCCAGTAACCACCGTTACAGTAATGTTCTTCAGATTATACTTATGCGGGCAGGGGCCGTGTGTCTAGATACGATGTACGACACACACCCGCGGTTGACGAACAGTGACAGTGTGACAGACCACCGGGACAGGCGGACACAGAGTGTCGTGGCGTACGCGCTGGTGGCGGTCGCCGTGGTGGCGTTCGTCGTCGTTCCGGTACTGATGGTCGGCGTGGCGCTGGGGGTCGGGGGGGTCAGACTCCGCAGACGCCTGGCCCGCCTGTCGGGTCGACGGGGCCCCGGTCCCGAGGCGGGGCTGCCGGCCTGAACCGCCCCGTCAGGTCGCCTCGTCGACGGTCGTCTCGACCACGCGCATCTCCTCGTCGACGACGACAGTCAGCGCGTCGCCGTCGACGGTGAACACCGTGTTCGCCCGGAACGGGTCGGTGCCGCGCACCCGCTCGCGGTCGAACCCGAGGATGGTGAACTCCCAGATGGAGCGGTCCCGGATGTCGATACCGCGGTCGTAGTGGAACCCTACCACCGCGGGGTGGGTGAGCAGCGAGTACTGCAGCCCTGCTGTTAGCTTGTAAGCACACTGCCGACACTCGTGCTGGACGATCGGTATCTCCTCCGGGCTCCCGAACGGGCTGTCCTCTGTCTCCTCCTCGTCCTCCTCGCTCCACGACGGGATGTCGGTGATGGGACAGACAGCGTGCTCGACGGGGCCATCACATCGGGTGCAGAACCCGTGGTGGAGTCGCTCGATCATCGCCCGGAGGTATCTGCCGGCGACAGCCGGTATCTCCTCGCGGTCGGCGTCGGCGAACACGCCCGGCGGGATGTCGTACCGGGCCTCCAGGGAACAGGAGTCACACTCGAGCATTGCGAGCTCGTCCTCGTAGTAGAACGTCCGGGTCCCGCCGCAGGTCGGGCACGGGCTGTCCAGCTGTACCGGCTCCATCCGCCCGCTCGTGGTGTAGGACCCGGACTCGATCGCCCCGTTTATCTGGTCCCCGGCGATGGTGAGCTCGTACCCCTCCTCGCTGTTCGTCACGAACTGGCCGACCAGCTTCTTCAGATGGTAGTTGAACTGCCCGGAGTCACCGATGTCGACGGCGTCGTGTAGCTCCGAGAACCCCATCGGCTCGTCGCCGTTCCAGAGCGCGCGCAGAATCTCGACCCGGTTGTCGTCCGACAGCAGCCCGAACACCTCCTCCGGTTCGGACTGCTCGACGAACTGCGGCTGTTGCATACCCGAACGGTACCGGTCTACCCGTATAAAACCCCGCGACGCGTCTCGTACTGCCGGAGGAGAATCCGTGCGGATGTTCGCCGCCAGTATCAGTCCACGAACTGCACGTCCTCCGAGCACACCGGACACTGTGGTGTGTCCTCAGTTTCGAGTTCGATCTGCTCCGATTCATCCCCTGTCCACCCACAGTCCGGACACAGCACAGCCGTCATACGCTCCCGTTTGCTCGCACCGAGTATGACTGTTTTGACCTGTGTCCCGGGGGCCTCGTACCGTTTATATTGGTCGACGTTCACAGTCCGTGTATGAGCAGCGACTCCACAGTCGACGATGCGGACGACTCCGGGGGCGAGGAGGACACCGAACGCGGCGGGCCACTGTTCTCGGTGTACCGGCGGTACATCGGCGAACCGGCGGGCAAACAGGAGGTGTATCTCGGTTTCGGGGCCTTCTTCGCCGGAATCTTCCTCGGGGTGGCCGGTCTGGTGCTGTTTCTCTACAGCGGGACCCAGACGACCGGGTCGGACACGTACTGGCAGTTGCGCGAGGCGGCGCTCGTGTTCGTGATGCTCGGCCTCCCGTCGGTGGCGCTGAGTGTCAGCATCCTGTTGCCGGTGGGTCGGCGGACGACGGCCACGAGTCTCGTGGGGGTCTTGGTCTGTCTCGTCGCCACCGTCTGGCTGACGCAGGTGTACCCGAACTCGTGGTCGAACGCCGGCAACGACGTGCCGGTGCTCAGCACCTACGCCCTCGGGGTCGTGGTGCTCGCGGCCTCGACCGGGTCGGGTCTGGTCGCGCAGTATCTCGACCGGCAGGCCCCCGACGAGGTCAGACGCGTCACCGAGGTCGAACGCGAGCGGCGCGAGGAGACGGAATCGGACACTGTCAGCGACGAGGAGGTCGCCGAGGACATCGACGACGCGATGTCTGACTCGAACCTGACCTGGGGTGGGGTCGAGGAACGACCGAACGCGAAGCGACTGAACATCGACATGCCCGAATCCGACACCGATATCGACGACAGCAACCTCGACGCCGGCACGGAGACGCGCTCGTCGGGTGACGGTGTCGACGAGGCTGTCGACGGACTCCGGCAGATGCAGGCCGACGAGCAAAACACCGCACGCGCACAGAGCCCCGACGACCAGGTCGACGCGCTCACCGCCTTTCGCGAACAACAACAGGAGGACGAGGAGATAGAGACCGGTGTCGACACCGACTCCGGAGCCCTGGACCGACTGCGAGAGAAGCTATTCAGGTAGTTTTTTGACCCCCGGTCGCCGTAGAACGCATATGGCACAGGGCCTCGACGTTGGCACCATGAACATCCTGTCCGCCAGACAGGATGGTGACGAGACCGTTTTTGTACAGCAACGCAACTCGTTTGTCGAGATAGACCACAGCGATATGGCAGAACAGATGCTGTCGCGCAGTGACGTGTTGCACATCCGGAAGGATAACCTGGTGTACATCGTCGGCGACGACGCGCTGAACTTCGCGAACATCTTCAACGAGGAGACCCGTCGGCCGATGCAGGCCGGTATCCTCTCGAGCGACGAGAAGTCGGCCATCCCGATGATCAAGCTCATCACCGAGCAGGTCGTCGGCGAGCCGCGGAAGCCGAACGAGTTGCTGTTCTTCTCGGTGCCGGCAGACCCGGTCGACGACCAGATGTCGACCCTGTATCACCAGAAGACGGTCGAGTCACTCCTCGGGGATATGGGGTACAATCCGGAGCCGATAAACGAGGGGATGGCCGTCATCTACTCCGAACTGGCCGACAAGGAGTTCACGGGACTCGGTGTCAGCTTCGGGGCCGGGATGACCAACATCTGTCTCTCCTACTACGCGGTCCCGGTGATGAAGTTCTCTATCGCCCGCGGTGGCGACTGGATCGACGAGCGGGCCGCACAGGCCACCGGCACGCCCGTCGACAAGGTCACCTCCACGAAGGAGGACGGGTTCGAACTCGACTTCGAGACCGACGTCGGCGGTGTCGAGGGTGCACTGAGCATCTACTACGACAACCTCCTCGACTACGTCATCGAGAACATTATCAACGAGGTCGACGAGGAGGACGTCGAGGAGGGTCTCGACGTGCCTGTCGTCGTGACGGGCGGCACCTCGAGCCCCGACGGGTTCGAGGAGCTGTTCTCCGAGCGACTCAACGACGCGGACCTGCCGTTCTCGATCAGCGGCGTCAGCCGTGCCGAGAACCCGATGTACAGCGTCGCACAGGGCGCGCTCGTCGCCGCCCGCTCCGAGGAGGAGCGAACCGCCGGAACCTCGACCCCCGATGCTGGCGGTGCCGAGGCGGAAGTCGAGCGGTAGGTTAGCTGTCGTCGGCCGAGTCCCCGGTCGACTGTTCGTCCGCGTCCGCTGTCGAGTCCTCGACTATGTCGTCAGCCGACTGTTCGTCCGCGTCCGCTGTCGAGTCCTCCGATGTGTCGTCTGCTGTACTCTCATCCACGTCGTTCCCCGACTGTTCGTCCGCGTCCGCTGTCGAGTCTTCGGGTGTGTCGTCCGCCGACGGTCCAGTCGTGTCCTCGGTCGAACTCCCGGCGGTCTCCTCCAGCGCGGCCGCGACAGCAACAGACTCCTCGAGCGCCTCCGGATCGATGTTCGGTCCGGAGTCGTCGGCCGGGAGGGACACGACGCCGGTTCGTCCTGTCTCGACGGTCCAGTCGTCGGTCCCCTCCGTCTGCTCGAAGCGCCGGATGGCGCGGTCCCAGGACTCGGGGTCGCTCTCCTCCGGTCGGTGTGAGGCCGCCACCCCCGCGAACCCGCACGCGTCACAGACAACGGCCGTCTGTCCCGTTGTCTCCACCGCGTACGTGTCGAGACGCTCCTCACAGCGGGGACAGTCCATACGCTGACTCGGACGGGGTCCGTAATCAATCTGCTGTGTTCCGGAACCGGCCGTGGGAACCAGTTATTACGAACCCGCCCGTCTGTCGACACAATGCCGGAGATATCTCTCACCGAGGACCAGCACGAGCAACTCATGCAGGTTCGCGAGGACCTCGAGGAGGCGTTCCTCGACGACTACGGGTACATCCCGCTCGAGGACGTCGTCGAGTACCTGCTCGACACGTACACGCCCCCAGAGGAGCGTGACGCGGTCGATGCCTACGAGCGACTCGCGACCGCCGAGTACCCGCAGCTCCAGCGCGTCGCGAGCGAGGTGCCCGACGTTCCCGGGAGCGGTATCGACGCCGACGAGATGCGCGGTCGTCTCCTCGCGGAACTCGGTGTCGAGCGGTTCGCCGCCAGACTCGCACAGACCACCGACGGGTCGACCGAGACCGACCCCGGGTCCGGAGGCACATCGCCGACGGGTCCCGCGTCGGACGACACCGGCGAGCCATCCGGTAGCTCCGACCCGAGCGAGGGGGCGACCGGAGCCGACCCGGGCGACGGTGAACGTGGTGATGCCTCGACTGGTGTCTCGAACGGGGAGCCGGCACAGGCGACCGACGAGGGCGACGACTCGGCCACCCCGTCGACGGGTGGTGTCTCACTCGGCGGAGGTGGCGGGGACCCGCTCGCGGCTGTCAACCAGATGCTCCGCGAGCACGACGACAAGTGGCGCGAGGGCAGCGACGAACCGTACGAGGTCGACCTGCCCGACGGACGGACCGAGTCGGCCCGCACCAGAGACGACGTTCGACAGCTCCTGTTCCAGCACTACGGAGCCTGAACCGGTGACCGGCGACGACACGTCCGCCGTGAACGCTCCTGTTGCCTGACCGCCGTTCTCAGCATCGATTCCGCCGCCGCGCTCCTTATGCCCGAGCGGCACGTACAGCCGTCTGTAGACAGACACGGCCGCACACCCATGGCGTTTCAGTTGTTCTGACAACGCTGTGACCCGACGGTGTTCGGCACGGAGTACAACAGACACGAGCGCGAACCCACATCCACACACAATGACATACGAAGCAACAGTCGTCGATACGTACCAGATAACACCACGAGTAAAGGGATTCCGGCTCCGGGTGCCGGGAGAGACGTTCGACTACCGGCCGGGACAGCACACCACGGTCCGGTTCGACTCGGGCGAGGACCGGGTCGTGCGGCCGTACACGCCGACGAATCTCCCGGGCAGTGACGAACTCGCGCTGACGGTCAAGCGCTACGACGACGGGCTGGCCTCGTCGTACGTCCACCAGAAACGGCCGGGTGATACGCTCACACTCGGCCCGATCGAGGGGAACCTGATGCTCGCCGACCGCGACCGGGACGTCGCCTTTCTCGCCTCCGGGACCGGACTCACGCCGATGATGGCGATGCTCCGGCAGTACCTGCGCGAGGGCACCGGCCACGCTCACGTCGTCCTCGGCGAGAAACGCGAGGAGACGATCATCCACCGGGAGACACTGAACGAACTGGCCGCGAACAACCCCAATCTCGACGTGACGTTCGTGCTGTCGGACCCCAACTGGGAGTGGACCGGCCGCATCGGATACGTACAGGAGCACTTCGCGGACCTGTTCGAGGCGTTCACCGAGCGGGACTTCTACGTCTGCGGTGTCCCGAAGATGGTCGTCCAGGCAAAGGACACCCTCCGTGAACTCGGTGCACCCGAGGAACGGATCCACAGCGAGGGCTGGGAGGACAGCGTCGTCGACGACTGATACGGTCGTGTATAATTATTTTCGCTCCGATTCGGCCTCCGAACGTGTGACTTCCTGTCTCTGGCGGTAATTCCTTGCGCACGACCGTATGAGACACCCCCGATGGGAAATTTGCCACCGGATGTGGCATCACCGAGATGCTCA
>CAZFMN010000061.1:13371-15748 GCA_964520075.1 uncultured Halobacteriales archaeon
TGAGACACCCCCGATGGGAAATTTGCCACCGGATGTGGCATCACCGAGATGCTCACCCCGCGTGGAATCCCACCGCCTCAGTGGTGAGAGGAGGTCAAGCGCGGTCGAGGGCTCCTCGACGGGAAACCGCGCGGTCTTTGGGTGGCGGGCACGGACAGTAGGTATGGAGACAGCCGACATCGACCGCGTGCTCGTCGACGTGGACGGGACGGTCTGTCGGAACCTGCCGCGGGTGTGTGAGTTCCTCGCCCGCGAGTACGGTGTCGAGGTCTCGCCCGCGGAGATAACCGAGTGGCGGTACGAGTTCGGGTCGATAGAGACACGTGTCGACGAGGTGATCGCCCAACTGATGACGGACCATCCCCGGTGGTTCCTCTCGGGGCTGGACCCCGTTGCCGGCGCGAGACAGGCACTCGGGGCACTCGCCGACGCGGGGTGTGAGCGCTGGGTCGTCACCCACCGGCCGGCCCACACCCACGGCCTCACCCGGCAGTGGCTCGACGACAACGACATCGGCTACGACCACTTCGTGAGCGACGTCCCGGCGAACAAGGCCGAGGTGCCGGGTGACGCACTCGTCGACGACTACCACGGGAACGTCCACGACGCCGTCGAGGCCGGCATCGTCGGTGTCCTGTTCGAGCGGCCGTACTCGAACCCGGTCGAGCACCCGCGGGCGACCGGGGTGTCGACCTGGGCGGGGGTGCTCGGGGCGCTCGGTGTCGACTGCTGAGCGGCGCTTTCTACCGGACTCCGCTCCGGAGCGGCGGTGACACGCGAACGAACCGGGTCGCCTATGTGGGAGCCGACCCCACCGCGTGTATGCCCAGTCCACTGCTGGTCGCCTGCTGTGGTCTCCCGGGGGTCGGGAAGTCGACGGTGTCGGCGTACGTGGCCGAGCAACTGCCCGCGACGCGCTATCGCAGTGACGAGGTCCGTCACGACCTGTTCGACGACCCGGAGTACACGCCGACCGAGGGGCGCCGCACCTACGACGAACTCCTCGACAGGACACGCGCCGGACTCGACGCGGGCGAGGCTGTCGTCGTCGACGGCACGTTCAAACACGTCCGCGACCGGGACCGAATCGCGGGTGTCGCCGCTGAGACCGGTGCGACCCTCCGACTCGTCCACGTCACGTGCCCGCCGGCGGTCGTGCGCGACCGCCTCCGCTCCCGGACCGACGACGCGAGCGACGCGGACGTGGACGTCTACCGGCAACACCGCGAGCAGTTCGAACCGCTCGACCGCGAGCACGTCACGGTCGACAACAGCGGGTCACTCGAGGACACCTACCGGCAGGTCGACCGTCGTCTCCTCCCGAATCGGGACTGAGCACGCGCGTCGCCCGCGAGGACCGTCGCTGACCCGGACCGGGACTGGCGGTCATCCGCGGGGACTGTCCGCCCGCGTCGAAATCGTCCCCTCGATTCCAGGATCGGAGCCGAACACCAGCGGTCGCCTGCAAGGCTTAACTGGGTTCGCACCGACAACGTACCCATGCAACAGGAGGAACAGGCGGAGAAACTGCGCTACGAGAAAGACCCCGACCTGCCGAGTAACGACGTCACACAGGGGCCGGACCGGGCGCCACACCGGGCGATGTTCCGGGCGATGGGCTACGACGACGAGGACCTGGCCTCGCCGCTGGTCGGTATCGCGAACCCCGCGGCGGACATCACACCCTGTAACGTCCACCTCGACGACGTGGCCGGGGCGGCCCGCACCGCCGTCGACACGGCCGGGGGGATGCCCGTCGAGTTCGGCACCATCACCATCTCGGATGCAATCTCGATGGGGACTGAGGGGATGCGCGCCTCGCTCATCTCGCGGGAGGTGATCGCGGACTCGGTCGAACTCGTGGCCTTCGGCGAGCGCATCGACGGCCTCGTCACAATCGGCGGCTGTGACAAGAACATGCCCGGGATGATGATGGCCGCCACCCGGACGGACCTGCCGAGTGTCTTCCTGTACGGTGGCTCGATACTGCCCGGCGAACACGACGGTCGGGAGGTCACGATCCAGAACGTGTTCGAGGGTGTGGGTGCGGTCGCGCAGGGTGAGATGAGCGCGGGGGAACTCGACGAGATGGAGCGGTCGGCCTGTCCCGGGGCGGGGTCGTGTGGCGGGATGTTCACCGCCAACACGATGGCCGCGCTGGGCGAGGCGCTCGGGTTCGCACCGCTGGGGAGTGCCTCCCCGCCCGCCGAGGACGAGCGCCGCTACGAGGAGGCCCGGCGGGCCGGTGAACTCGCCGTCGAGGTGATCGAGAGCCGCCGGCGCCCGTCGGAGTTTCTCTCCCGGGCCTCCTTCGAGAACGCCATCGCCCTGCAGGTCGCAATCGGCGGGTCCACGAACGGCGTGCTCCACCTGCTCG
>CAZFMN010000062.1:0-15538 GCA_964520075.1 uncultured Halobacteriales archaeon
AACCGTGTTCTTTCCGGTCGAGTTTCCGCTGTTCGCGTGCGTAGCGGTCGTACTCGTCGGACAGGTCGAGTGTATCGACGGACAGGTTCTCCGACGTGTGGATGTAGCTCGTGATACCAAGGTCAACGCCCACGCAGTCCTCGGGCTCGATCTCACTGAGTGGCGGTTTCTCGGGTGTGTCTTCGACAGTGGTGACGAGTGAGACGTACCAGTCGCCAGTCGTCTCTTTTTTCAGGATTACCTCGTCAATCTCCTCTGCTGGTGGTATGTCGCGGTCTGCTCGGATTTTGAACCAGCCGATCTTTTCGAGTCGGAGTCGCACGAATCGGTCGTCGCCCGTGTTGTAATCCACGTTGAAACGACTAGACTGATTGTACGACACCGAGCGAAATTCACCGTTGCCTTGCCACTGCAACCGCCCAACATCGTAGCCTTCGTTTCGGCGTTCTTGCAGCGTCGCTAGGTCGCTGTGAATCTGGCTGATCGCCTGTTGTGCGGCGTGTTGTGACGGGTCGGCAAAGGTCGGCCACTGGTCTGTCCAGTCTTTGAGTTTGCTGTGTTGGTCGTAGTCAGATGGCTTATCGTTGTAGTCCGAGTTGTAGTAGTCCCGGACAGCGTGATTACGAATCTGCCGGAGAATGTCGATGTGCCGCCACGCTTCGCTTGCCACGTCGTCGGGCAGGTACGCACGGAAGCGAAGCGTGTGTTTCATCGGTGTTAGTCGAGTTTCTCGACAGTGAGTTTCAACTGGTCGCCTTCTTCCAGATTAAGCCCGTCTCGGACTTCTTCTGGGATTGTTACTTGCCCGCGTTCTCTGAGTTTTGGGTAGCACTCCATCGAACGCATTGCTATATGTTCATACTCAACCGTAATAAACGGTTGGGTGTTGTCGGCTTCAACCCCGGGGTCAAGTGGTTCGAGAGACGAAATCTCTCGTCATCACGGAAATCTCCGATTTCCGAACGACCCCGGGGCAGTCGCCTTGACCGCCTGTACACGACGGCGTGCACCGGAACCGCGGGACGTGGGTCGGGTGCCGTGAGCCGTCGACTCGCAACCGGACTCGGGGGATTTATTGGCCGGGCCACACCACAGGAAACAATGGACACCACCCGCGGCATTCTCATCGGCCGCTTCCAGCCGTTTCACGACGGCCACATGCAGGTTGTCGAGAATATCGTCGACGAGGTGGACGAACTGGTGCTCGGCATCGGGAGTGCCGATGCCTCCCACGAACCGCGCAACCCGTTCACCGCCGGCGAACGCATCATGATGCTCCACAACGCGCTCGTGTCGCTGGAGACCACGACTTACGTGGTCCCGCTCGACGACATGGACCGCAACTCGGTGTGGGTCAGCCACGTCCAGAGCATGTCGCCGTGGTTCGAGGTGGCCTACTCGAACAACCCGCTCGTCGTCCGACTGTTCCGGGAGGCCGGTGTCGAGGTCCGACAGACCCAGATGTTCGACCGCGACCGACTGAAAGGCAGTGAGATACGAGAACTGATGCGTGAGGGCGGGGACTGGGAACAGTCGGTCCCGGAGGCTGTCGCCGAGGTGGTCGAGGAGGTGGACGGTATCGAGCGCATCCGGGCGGTCGCCTGAGACACGCGGCCATCGTCACCGGTGACGGACTCGCTCGTCGTGGTCGCTGTCGACGACTAGTTTCACTCCGCTTTGCCAACCTTCTTGAGCGAGGCCGCACAAACACGTTCTCAGCAGATGGACCGTCCGGACGACACCGAACTCATCGACCGATTCGAGGAGTTCTACAGGAACTACTACCGCAACGAGATCGCGGACCTCGCACAGAAGTACCCGAGCGACCAGAAGTCGCTGTACATCGACTGGCGCGACCTCTCCCGGTTCGACACCGACCTGGCGGACGATTTCAGGAACAAGCCGACACAGATGCGCCGGTACGCCGAGGAGGCGCTGCGCCTGTACGACCTGCCGGTGGACGTCTCGCTGGGACAGGCCCACGTCCGCGTGACCGACCTGCCGGATGCAACGGACATCCGTGCAATCCGGTCGAACCAGCGCGGGATGCTCATCACGGTGAAGGGGATCATTCGAAAGGCGACTGACGTCCGTCCGAAGGTTGTCACGGCCGCCTTCGAGTGCCAGCGCTGTGGCACGCTCACCCGCATCCCGCAGGACAGCGGCGAGTTCCAGGAACCCCACGAGTGTCAGGGCTGTGAGCGACAGGGACCGTTCCAGATAAACTACGACCAGTCGGAGTTCATCGACGCACAGAAACTCCGCGTCCAGGAGTCCCCCGAGGGACTGCGCGGCGGCGAGACCCCACAGAGTATCGACGTCAACATCGAGGACGACATCACCGGCGAGGTGACACCCGGCGACCACGTCTCGGTGACGGGTGTGCTCAAACTCGAACAGCAGGGCAGTCAGCAGGAGAAATCCCCCATGTTCGACATCTACATGGACGGTCTCACCGTCGAGATCGAGGACGAGGAGTTCGAGGAGATGGACATCACCGACGAGGACAAAAAGGAGATAATCGAGCTCTCGAACGAGCCGGATATCTACGACCGCATCGAGGGGGCGATTGCGCCCTCCATCTACGGCTACGAGAAGGAGAAACTCGCGATGGCGCTCCAGCTGTTTTCGGGTGTCACGAAGTTCCTCCCCGACGGCTCCCGGACCCGTGGTGACCTCCACATGCTCCTGATAGGGGACCCCGGAACCGGGAAGTGCCAGCGATACGACACAGATATCCTGCTGGCTGACGGGCGCGCTCGGAAACTCGGTGATATCGTCGAGCAGCATCTCGACGACCCGGTACAGATAGCCGACGGATACCGGCAGGAAACCGATATCGGTGTTCTCACAACGGACGGGGAGACGGTCCAGGAGGGGCGTGCGACACAGGTGTGGAAACGCGAGGCACCCGACCGGATGTATCGCATCCACACCGCGAGTGGACACGAGCTCGAGGTCACCCCCTCGCACCCGCTGTTCGTGCAGGAGAACGGTCGGCTCACACCGTCGGACGCGTCGGAACTGTCCGAGGGGGAGTTCGTCGCTGTCCCACGGCAACTGCCGTCGGCGGGGGACGATACACTCGGGGTCGACGAAGAGACGCTCGGACGAGAGCCCAGGACGGCAGCGCGGTGTGCCGGCGTATCCGGCAACACGAACACCGAGGTCGTCCCAGAGATTCAGGGGGAGCTACGCCGAATCAGGGAGGCGCTGGGGCTCTCACAGTCCGACTGTGGGGTCCCGCGGTCGACGTACCAGCAGTACGAGCGCGGCGACCGGAACCCGAGTCGGGAGAGCCTGCGGACGGTTCTCTCGGCGTTTGAGGAACGTCTCGCCGGGCTCTCGGAGATTCGTGCGCGCGTGGGCAGTGGTGACCGGCAGGCTGTGAGCGAGGTCCGAGAGGAGCTGAACGTCTCACAGACCGGACTGGCCGCCGAGACGGACGTCACCCAGGATGCGATACGCTCCGACGAGCGTGGTGAGACAGTCCCGGACGGTGGGACAGTCGCCGACGCGAGGTCGGCTGTTCTGGACCGCATCGACGAGGCACTCGCCGTCGAGGCGGATCTGAACCGACTGCGCTCGCTCGTCGAGGGGGACATCGGCTGGACCCGGATCGAGTCGATAGAGACCGTCGAACCCGATTACGAGTGGGTCTACGACCTCGAGGTTGCCGGAACGCACAACTACATCGCCAACGGTGTGCTGTCGCACAACTCCGCCATGCTCCAGTACGTCGAGAACATCGCACCCCGCTCGGTGTACACCTCCGGGAAGGGGGCCACGAGCGCGGGACTGTGTGTGACGGGTGATACCCTGGTACACACGGCAGAGGGGTTCCGCGAGATACAGACACTCGTCACCCCAGAGATTCCCGGGCCGGTAGACACCGAGACGGGTGTCGAACACGAGAGCTCGGTCTACACGTACAGCCGCACAGGCGACAGTCTCGACGTTCGGGACAGTTCGCACGTCTGGCGGATGCCGGAGAAGCCGTGCCATCGGATAGAGACAGACCACGGCAAGAGCCTGGAGGCGTCGGTGGACACCCCGGTGTTGACCTGTAGCGACGGGCGTATCGAGTGGCGGCGGATAGCCGACCTGCGCCAGGGGGACCACGTCGCGGTTCCGGCCTACGACAGGGCCGAACAGGGCATCGAGCGGACCCGCGTCGACCTGCGCGAGTATCTCGAACTCACAGCCGAGAAGGTGATGCTGACGGGCTCGTCACGCGATACTGTCCGTGACGAACTCCGGGAGCGGTTCGGCACACTCCGGGGGGCGGCTGCTGCGCTCGACCTGTCGGAGGATTTCATCTACGATTCGCTGTCGAACCGCCACATTCCGCTCGAAAAACTCGACAGGGTGCTCGAGAGCATCGGGTACTCCCGGGAGGAGGTCGCCTACGAGCGGGTCATGCTCCGGCACGGTGACAGTATCACACTGCCGGAGGAGTTCGATGCGGACCTGCTGTACCTGCTGGGACTCGTCTTTGGTGACGGTGATATCGCCGTCGACCGGCGCGACGGGAACCGGGGTTGTGTGCGCCTCTCCAGCAGCAACGAGGCGGTGCTCGAACGGGCCGCGGACATCGTGGCGGAGAAGTTCGACAAGCACGTCGGAATCGAGTATCAGGACGAGCGGGTGCCGTGTATCCGTATCCACAGCGCGACAATCGCACGTCTGTTTGCCAACGCCGGGATGGAATCGCCGAAGCAGAGTCTCTCGCTCGCCCCGAAACTGACGACGGCCGAACACGCCGAGTGCTTTCTCCGGGGCCTGATGGACGCCGACGGCGCCGTGTCGTCACGGGAGGACGGCGGCTCCAGTATCGTGTTCACCACGATAAGCGAGTCGCTTGCCCGCCAGGTACAGCTGATGCTCGAAACGTTCGGTGTTCGAGCCCGGACACGCGAACGCGACCGCCGTGGCACGTCCGAACTCGAGTCCGGGAAGACAATCGAGTCGAAACACGTCCAGCAGTTCCTCGAGATATTCGGCGCTGATATCGACCGGTACGCCGAGGTAATCGGGTTCGGAGTCGCCACAAAGCAGGAACAGCTACAGCAGATTGTCGGGTGTACCGAGCGCCAGCCAAGACGGCTCCCGGTCGGAAGCGCGCTGACAGCGGCCGGAACGACCGCGGGGCCGTACCGGACGACGCTCGCCCGTGGATACGACCCCAGTCGCGAACAGGCCGCGGGTATGCTGGACAGTCTCGACCTGGGACCTGTCGAGTCGCTCGTTAGCGAGGCGGTCGAGGCCGACCTCCACTGGGAAGAGGTTGTTGCCAGCCTGGACACCGGCAGGAAAGAGGTGTTCGACCTCACGGTCCCGGAGACACACACCTTCCTCGGGAACGGGATAGTGACACACAACACCGCCGCGGCTGTTCGCGACGACTTCGGCGACGGCCAGCAGTGGACACTCGAGGCGGGCGCGCTCGTGCTCGCAGACCAGGGTATCGCGGCGGTGGACGAACTCGACAAGATGCGGTGTGTGACCGGTGACACGCTCGTTCACACGGCAGACGGGGTCCGCCCGATTCGGGAGTTGGCGTTCGACGCGGAGCGTGCGGGCGATATCGAACACCGCGAGACCGGGCGGACGTTCCGGGATACCGACCACGCCGTCTGGACGATGTCGGAGACGGGACAGCTCACAGTGCGTGATGTCACCGCGGTACACGAGTACGATGCACCGTCGGAGCTGTGTACCGTCACAGTCGAGTCGGGTGAGTCGCTGACCGCGACGCCGGATCATCCGTTTTTCGTTCTCGACCGGGGAGAGAGAACGGAGAAACCGGCCGGTGAGTTGCGGCCGGGAGACTGGGTCTACGTTCCCGAGTCGATACCGACGCCCGCCTCGGATGGCGGCGTTCTCGCCGCGCCAGCGGACGACTGGACACCCACCACAGGAGTCACATCCGAACACGGCGCAGTGCTGGGGCACATTGCAGGTGACGGGGAGATTCACTACGACAGCGACCAGGGGTACGGAATCCGGTTCACCAGCGAGGAGGAGGCGCTCCTGACGGAGTTCGAGTCTGCCTGCCGCGAGATATTCGACACGGAGCCGGTGCGTCCACCGGGCGAACAGCGAGACGACGGTGTCGAAACAGTGCACGTCTCCGCCACGGTGGACGTCGAGGGGTTGCTGGCGGCCGGCGTGAATCTCGAGACGTACGAGGGGAAACGGGTTCCGGCGGCGGTCACGCAGGGCTCGAGCGAATTGAAAGCCGCGTTCATTCGGGCACTCGCGGACTCGGAGGGGGCCGTGGACAGCCACGGGGTCACGATTTCGTCGGCGAGTTACGAGCTCCTCCTCGGCACGAAGATGCTCCTCGCCGAGTTCGGAATCACGGCACAGATACAGGCAGACCGGCGGGACGACCGGCGAGACAGCTACAGCCTCGCGGTGACCGCCGCCGACTCGCTGGCGCGGTTCAGCGACGAGATCGGGTTCGTTCTCGACCGGAAACAGAACGCGCTCGATGCGGTAGTCGAACGCGTGTCCGGTGACCGCACGACTCTCGATGTCCTCCCGGAGTGTGGAGCCCTCCTTGCCGGGGCGCGGGAATCTCTCCGACTCAAGCAGTCGGAGTGTGGGCTGAACGGTACCACGTACTGTCGCGTCGAGAACGGGGATGCCGACGTCTCGCTCTCGGAGGCAGACCGTGTGCTCGAACGGTTCGTGGACCGCCGGGCGGCGGCCAGAGGCGATGAAGAGACGCTGGACACGGCCTGTTCCTGGGAGCGGCTCTCCGAACTGAGGGGACGGTATCACGTCCCGCAACGGGAACTCGCCGAGCGGACGGAGTACTCACAGCAACAGGTCTCTGCCCGGTGGGGTGAGGACGAGCGGCTCCGGGACGTGGTTCGGAGACGACTGCAGACGCTACTCGATGACGTGGGGGAGACAGACCTCTCCCGGCTCCGTGAGCTGGTTCGTGGCGATGTAACGTGGCGGCGAGTAACCGACGTCGAGGCGACAGCGCCGACAGTTACGGACGGACAGATCCCCGTCCTCGAACACCGGCTGGCGGACCTGCTGCAGGTAGACCAGCGCGAGGCAGAGCGGTGCGCAACCGAACTCCTCGGGACCGAGTCGACCGCCGAGTCCTGGTCGGAGCTCCGTGACGAACTGGAGCGTCACGCCGTGCCGTTACAGCGCATCGTCGACCGGATGGACGTCGCCAACTCGACCGTTTCCCGGTGGTGTAACGGGTCGGTCGACGGCGAGTCGTTCGAGACGGTCCGGGCGGTTGCCGGTGGCCTCATCGAGGCGAAACGGAGCCGACTGCGGGCACTCCTCGCGGAGCTAGAGGACCGACGGGAGCCGAACGTCTACGACCTCACGGTCGAGGGAACCCACAACTTCCTCGCGAACGGGATGGTCGTCCACAACTCGGAGGACCAGAGCGCCATGCATCAGGCGCTGGAGGAGCAGTCGTACCACCCCAGAACGGAGATACTGGGGTCGGATGGTCGGCGCGTCGAGATTGGTGATTTTGTCGATACGAAGATCGACAACAACCCGTCCGAGGTCGTCGAGGGTGTCGACTGCGAGATACTGCCGGTCGATAACGTGGGGATACACACAGCCGATTTAGAGACACACGATGTCACGAAGACAGATATCGACCGGGTGAGTCGCCACGAGGCTCCCGACGAGTTCGTCCGAGTCGAGTTCTCGAACGGCCGGAACGTGCTCGTGACGCCCGAACACCCGATATTCGTCGCCGACAACGACATCCAGACAGTCGAAGCGCGCAACGTCGAGGAGGGTGCGTTCGTCCCTGCGCCTCGAAAGCTTCCGAACAGCCCAGAGCACGTGTCACTGGAGCCGGAGCCACACATCGGCAAAAAAAAGGACGTCAGTCTTCCCGAGAAACTCACACCCGAACTGGGTGAGATACTCGGATTCCTCGTCGCAGAGGGGCACACGCGTGCCGGGTCGTCACACGAGGTCGGGTTCTCTAATCAGGACGAACGGCTGCTCGCCCGAATGGAGCAGCTAATGGGGTCGGTGTTCGACATGAAGAGTTCGGAGCACACGAACAGGGCCGGAACTGTGACGAAGGTGTGGGTGTCGACGAAACTCTACCGCTGGTTCGAGTCGAACGTCCCTGAGGTCATGCCGACATCCCGCGAGAAACGGATTCCGGCGGCAGTTCTCGGGAGTTCTGAGGAGGTAATCCGCCGGTTCCTCGTTGGCGCGTTCGCCGGTGACGGTGGTGTCGAGAGCAACGAAATGACACTTTCGACTGCTTCAGATGGCCTCGCACAGGACTACGCCGATGCCCTGTTGAAAATCGGTGTTGCGTCTCGCATTCATCACGATATCACACACGACTCGTGGAAGGTCTGTGTTATGGGCGACTCGATGGACCGGTTCGTGGATGCAGTCGTGCAGCGGGCCGACGACCGGTACGAGCAGACACAGACACTCGTCGAGCGAAGCAACAGTACACCTCGCCATCACGATGTGTTGCCAGCCGGTACAGCACACGAGTTGCGCGCGCTCCGAGAGTTGCTCGGACTCCGGCTTACGGGGAGATACCGGCCAGCAATCGACGAGGGCTACGGGATACAGCGCAACACCGTCGAGGAGGAACTCGCCACGTTGCACGAGCGGGTCGAAACAGTCCGCACAACAGTTGACGGAGCCGACAACCTCACCGCGGTTCGAGCAACAATCGACTGGTCGTGTCGACAACTCTCGGAACGACTCGACGGTGTGACACGGAGCAGCATCAACTACGCCGAACAGGGTGGATACGACGAGCAGCGTCGCCGCTCGCTAACGGGCCGTGGGAAAGACGCGGTCCGGGCGGCACTTGATGATGCCGAGCGACGTATCGACGAGCTAAAACGACGCCTCGGACTGCGGTACTATCGTGTATCGAGCGTCGAGACGGTTCCCAACGAGGGCGAGTACGCATGCGAGTGGGTCTACGACGTGACCGTCGAACCGACGAACACCTTCGTCGGACAGGGCGTCGTGTTGCACAACTCGATTAGTGTAAACAAGGCGGGAATAAACGCGACACTGAAATCGCGGTGTTCGCTCCTGGGGGCGGCGAACCCGACGATGGGTCGGTTCGACAAATACGAGCCCATCGCGGAGCAGATCGACCTGTCGCCCCCGCTGATATCGCGGTTCGACCTCATCTTCACGGTGACAGACCAGCCCGACCCCGAGGAGGACGCGAGGTTGGCAGACCACATCCTCCAGACGAACTACGCGGGGGAGCTACACACCCACCGGACGGAGGCGAGCAACTCCGATTACACCGCCGACGAGGTCGAGCGCGTGACCGAGGAGGTGGCACCGACAATCGAGCCGGAGCTGCTGCGCAAGTACGTCGCGTTCTCGCGGCGGACCTGTTACCCGACGATGACCGAGGACGCGAAAAACAGGATACAGGAGTTCTACGTCGACCTCCGGGCGGAGGGAACCGGCGAGGACGCCCCGGTGCCGGTCACCGCCCGGAAGCTGGAGGCGCTGGTGCGGCTGGCGGAGGCGAGCGCCCGGGTGCGGCTCTCCGATACCGTCGAGCGGGCGGACGCCGACCGTGCGGTCGATATCGCGCACTACTGTCTGAAAGAGATCGGGATGGACCCCGAGACGGGGGAGCTCGACGCCGACGTCATCGAGACGGGCACCTCGAAGACACAGCGCGACCGGGTGAAGAACCTGCTGGACATCGTCGCCGAGATCGAGGACGAGTACGACGAGGGCGCACCGGTCGACGTGGTGGTCGAGCGTGCCGAGGAGGTCGGCGTCTCGCCGGACAAGGCCGAACACGAGATCGAGAAGCTCAAACAGAAAGGCGAGGTCTACCAGCCACAGAGAGACCACCTGCGCACCACCTGACCGACGCTGTCGACACTGCTGGGAGTCCCGACGACGCGAAGATACAAGCCGTCGGGGTGTCAACGGGCAGGTATGCGTGGACAGGCCCGCGGAGTGAGCGCCGGTACCGGTGGAGAGGACCGCCCTGCATAGATGGACCGTATCTCCGCGCTCCGGAACGTCGAGGACGCGCTGACACGCTACGAGGAGGGTGAGCTCTCGCTGCCGGAGCTGGAGCGGGCGGTCCGGGGAACGCTCCGGACCTATGCCACGGAGCTCGGTGACGGGCGGCTCTACCGGGCACGGGGGGACGAGGAGGGGGTAGCCGACGGTCTGGTCGTCGTGGCAGACTCCCGAACCGAGGCCCGCGAGCGGGTCACCGACCTGCTCACGGAACCGGAGAGGTTCGACATCGAGGCCATCGAGCGGTGACCTGACTCCGGACTGGCGGGCGACAATCCGCACGGATTTCCGCCCGACAGTATCGACCCAGGATACCGATGTGTCCGGACCACTTCTGGACTGTCGTTCGGTTTCTCGTGGCCCTCTAACCCACGTACGTGCCGGTCCTCGTGTTCAGGTACGTCTGTCCGACAGTGTCAGCTCTGGATGCGCGGGGCGAGCATGTAGGTCACGGTACCGGTTCCCTCGGCGATATCGAAGTGGAGCTTCGCGGGGAACTCCTCGCCGAGTTCGAGCGTGACCTCCGCGTCCTTCGGGATGGCACGGTTCATGTCGTCGAGATAATCGAGGGAGAAAAGCGAGGAGGCGGGGCCGGGAACGAGGTCGATGAGGTCGTCCGCGTCGAGTTCGAGGTGGACATCGTCGGTGTCACCCTCGGCACTGACGTAGAACAGCTCGGTGTCACCCTCGACACCGAGTTCGATGTGGTCGCTGACCATATCGGCCGCGGTGACAGCACGGTCGATGTCGCGGCCCTCGATGACGACTGTCGCCGGCAGGTCGAGGTCGGGGAGGTCGGGCTCCTCGCGGATGGATTCGGGGTCGATGAGCGCGAGCGTGTACTCCAGTCCGTCGATGGAGATGTGGAGCTTGCGTGTCTGCTCGTCGAGTTCGAGGTGGACGAGTTGGTCGCTATCGGCCATCTTCGCGATATCGGCCAGTCTGACCAGATTCACCCCGATGAGACCGCCGTCGGCCTCGTAGGACTCGAACGCCGAGACATCGAGCGAGAGATCGACCATCCCGACGTTCGCGGGGTCGACCGCACGAATCTCGAGCCCACTCTCGTCCAGGTGGATCTTGCACTCCTCGACCAGCACGCCCACCGAATCGAGCGTCGCCTGTAGCGTATCCGCGCGCACGATGGCACTGAACATCCTTGCGACCAGATACGGTTGCATCGGTTAAAAAGGCACGTCATCGTCGCCGGCCACCGGTGGCCGTCTGACCCGGACCGTCCGTGTGGGGTAGTTTCCAGGAGCGCGGAACACGGGCACCACCCGAGCAGGCAGAGACAGCGCGGGACGAGGGGGTCCAGAGTATATGTATCCGGACGGGGTCCGGGTCGGGGCACGGCCGTGGCGGGCCGGTCGGCGGGGTCGAGCGGTTCAGGCGGTGTGTGAGCGCCAGTCCCCGCGGTCGACAATCTCCCCGTCGAGGAGGTCGGCAGGCGCGTCGGTCAGTGCCCAGCGGAACTGCGGTGCCACGTCGGCGGGGTCGTGGCCCCGGCCGCCGCTGAGGTCCGTCTCGACCTGTCCGGGGTCGACCACCCCGACGACGTGGTCGGTATCGGCGGCGAACCCGCGGGCGACCGCCTCGGCGGCGGCCTTCGAGACGGCATACGAGCCGAACCCGTCGACCCGCCGGCGGGCGACGATTCCAGACGCGACGACGACCCGTGCATCCTCGGCGAGATGCGGGAGTGCCTCGCGAACCGTCGCGAACACCCCCCGGGCGTTCGTGCGGAGATGGTCGTCGAAGACGGTGTAGCTCTCCGCTGTGAGCGGTGTGGCACCGGCCGTGCCGTGGTAGACGGCCGCGTTCGCGACCAGCGCGTCGATTGTCCCCCCGTGGCCGACCTGTGCGGCCTGCTCCATCAGGCGCTCGACGTCGAACTCGTCGCGCACGTCCGCCCGGACCGGGGTCGCAGAGCCACCGCGCTCGGCGATCTCCTCCGCGACGGCAGCGATGTCGTCATCGTCCCGTGCACAGACGACGACGTGTGCACCGGCATCCGCGAGCGCTGTCGCGACTGCCCGTCCGATTCCTCGACTCGCCCCCGTGACGACGGCTGTCTGTCCGTCCATATCGGGTGTACGGACAGCACGCCCTATAAGCCTCTGAATCGCCGTCGACATCGGTCGGGGACCTCCCCCCAGACCCACCGGTGTGGTCGTGTTCCCGATTGTTGTGGCTTATATGGTTTCGGCCGTAATTGAACATGATGCAAGATTTGACCGACACGACAGTGACGGTCGTCGGCGGCGGGTTCGGTGGGCTCTCGACAGCCTGCTATCTCGCCGACGCCGGTGCCGACGTGCGCCTCCTCGAGAAGAACGAGCAACTGGGTGGACGGGCGAGCAGACTCGAGCGTGACGGGTTCACGTTCGACATGGGTCCGTCCTGGTACCTGATGCCGGACGTGTTCGAGCGGTTCTTCGACCACTTCGACCGGTCACCGGACGACTACTACGAACTGGAGCCGCTCGACCCGCACTACCGCATCTTCTTCAAGGACGGCGACCAGGCCGATGCCCGCGGTGACCGGGAGTACATGCGCGAACTGTTCGAATCCTACGAGACGGGTGCTGGCAAACAGTTCGACAGCTACCTCACGAAGAGCCGCGACGACTACGAGGTTGCAATGGAGAACTTCGTCTACGAGGACCGCTCGCGGCTGCGCGACTGGGTCGACCCCTCGGTGATGAAGACGGCGCCGGTCGGTCTGAGTCTGGTCGGGTCGATGCAGAGTCACGTCGAGAAGTACGTCGAACACCCGAAACTCCAGCAGATTCTCCAGTACACGCTCGTGTTTCTCGGTGGGTCACCACAGACCACACCCGCCGTCTACAACATCATGAGTCACGTCGACTTCAATCTCGGCGTCTACTACCCCGACGGCGGGATGGGCGCGGTCGTCGACGGTGTGGTCGAACTGGGTGAGGAGCTCGGTGTCACCTACGAGACCGACAGCGAGGTGACCGCCATCACACGGGCGAGTGAGGGGTTTGTCGTCGAGACGGCCGCGGAGACGTACCGCCCCGACCGGGTGGTGGTGAACGCCGACTACGCACACGCCGAGCAGGAGCTCCTGCCCGAGCACGAGCGGCAGTACGACGACGACTACTGGGACTCGCGCACGTACGCCCCATCGGCGTTTCTGATGTATCTCGGTGTCGAGGGTGACGTCGAGGAGCTGGCCCACCACACGCTCGTGTTCCCGACCGACTGGGACGACCACTTCGAGCAGATCTTCGAGCGCCCGGCCTGGCCGGACGACCCCGCGTACTACATGTGTGTCCCCTCGAAGACCGACGACTCTGTCGCACCGGAGGGTCACAGCAACCTGTTCGTGCTCGTACCGCTGGCCCCGGGACTCACCGACGGTGACCAGTTGCGAGACCAGTACCGTGACAAGATTCTCGCAGACATCGCCGACAACACCGGTGTCGACCTCCGGGACCGCATCGTCGTCGAGGAACAGTTCGGCATGCGCGATTTCGGCGAGCGGTACAACGCAACAGAGGGCACCGCGCTCGGACTCGCACACACGCTGCGCCAGACCTCACTCCTCCGGCCCTCGAACCGCTCCTCGGCCGTCGACGGGCTGTACTTCACCGGGTCGTTCACCACACCCGGTGTCGGCGTCCCGATGTGTCTCATCAGCGGGCAACACACCGCCGAGGCGCTGATGGGCGACGCGTAAACTACCCCACCCTACTTCGCTCACCCACAAGGGGTTCGCTCGTTGAGGGTGGGGCTTTGATGTGGACTCCCAGCGATCAACTGTCGGCGGTTGGCCGATAGCCGTCGCCGCTCAACATCCCACCATTTATTCGCACGTCTACTGGTGCGTCTGCGCTCCCCGACGTGGGCGAGGAACGCAGTCTGTGCTGTCGCTTTCGCATATACCGCAGGCCAACGTTTTTTGCGCCGTTGTAGTCAGCGTTGATCTCGTACCCGCATTTGAGGCACTGGAACTGCTCGCCGTCGCGGTTATCCTCGTGAGTGAAGCCACAGTCAGTGTGTGAACACCGCTGGCTCGTATGCTCTGGCTCGACCTGTTCAACCGCGACACCGCGTTCTGGAGCTTTGTACTCAACGTACTCGACAAGACGACGGAACGCCCAGATGTGATGCCAGTCAGCGTGAGGCAGCCGCTCTCGAATGTCGGTCAAGTCCTCGAACACGATCACGTCGCACTCGTGGGCAACTGCTTCGTCGACGATCTCGTTTGCGACCGTGTGGATGTACTGTTTGCGCCATGCTCGCTCTCGCTTGCCAAGCCGCAGCAATGCGTTATGAGCGGCTTGTGTGCCACGCTGTTGCATCTCTGCCCGGCGTTTCTCAAACTCCTGTATCCAGTGGTCATACTCGTCACCGCTCCAAAACGTGCCAGTGCTGGCAACAGCGAGACTGTTCACGCCGAGGTCGATTCCGAGGACTGTCTGGTGCTCGGTATCGTCCGAACCCTCGATTTCAACAGCTTCACCCTCTGTATCTACCTTCCGTGTTTTGACGTGGAAGTAGAACTCGTCGGTGGCTTGGTCGTACTGGAGTGTACTCGTCCGAAACTCGTAGTCTTCGGAAAGGACGTGCTCCTCGTATGGTGTTGGACTGTCTGCTGGGAGTTCAAACTCACATTCGATGCGTCCGTTGACCGTCGAAAGCGAGATTTTGTTGCGGGAGAATGTCGCGCTCCGCTTGTCGTAGACCATACTCCACGAGGTAAACTCTGGTTTGTTCGTCCGCTTGCCCTTTTTCCAGCGATCAACACCACTATCGACTGCGTGGACAGCACGCCGGATGGCTTCTTGAACGAGATTCGCTGTCAGGTCAGTTTCCTCACGGAGTCGGTCGTACAACGCATCTCTGGCTTTCACGTTCGAGGTGACGCAGTCTTCGTAGTCGGTGTTGTCCCAGCAGTAGTCACTGGCCTCGTTCCCACAGTAGAGGAACTGGTCAGCAGTTTCGTGGAGGTCGTCGTGATACTCGTCGGGAACAACGAGTTTGACCGGCGCGGTACGCCTGACCTCCATGTTTCAGGTGCGGTTTCGACGGTACTTACTATTTTGGGAGTCGGTCGGTTACTGTCTCCTGGTTTGCGGCACTCCGTGTCGGCTTCCTCCCCGGCCTACTCGCGTCGTGCTTCCGACCAGTCGGAAGCCCTCGCTCCTTGAGGCCGGGGGCTCCGCCTCGAACCTGCTGAACGTATCCGCCTGTGACGGACGCGCTCGCTACAGCACCACGCTGGCAGCGAGAACCGTACTGACCACTCCACCGGAGCCAGTAGCCGACCGAGGGTCGGAGTCGTATCGTCGGACAGGTGGCCGATAGACAGCCAACTTACGGGCTCTCGGACCGTCGAACAACAGGCTTCCATGTGTCCCAGTTGCGAGAGGAGAGGTCGTCCTACCCTTCGAGTCGGTCGACCACCTCGGCGAGGTCGGCCTCGGTCTCGACGGTCTCTCGTATCTCCTCGCGGCGGCGGACA
>CAZFMN010000063.1:0-13546 GCA_964520075.1 uncultured Halobacteriales archaeon
GCCGGCGAACGCCGACCCGTCCGCCGCCGCGGATGTCGTCTCTGATGCCATACCTTCCTCTGGGTGGTCCCGGTTGGTTAGTGTTCCGACTCCCGCGAGTCTGGTGGTTCATACGGTCGTGCAGAAGTATTTTCACTTCGATTCGGCCTCGGAACGTGTGATATCCTGTCTCTGGCGGTAGTTCATTGCGCACGACCGTATCAGTCCGGAACGGCCTCTATCCGCCGGAGTACCAGCAGCAACACCACCACCGCGACGACGAGCCCGGGCACGGCTGTCGCGGGCTGTCCCTCCACCGCCGCGCTGTGGACGGCCGTTCCCGCGGTGACGATACCGACACCGACGAGTGTGCTCGCCGTCGCGTGTACAAGCTCCAGCCGGAGTGTGGGTGCCCGCCGGCCGAGCTGTTCGCCCAGCGAGAGGGCGGTGCTCCCGAGATCCAGCGCCAGCAGCGCACCCGTGACACCGACCAGCGTGGCGACGACCGGTGCACCCGCGGCACCACCGGCGAGCGCCGCCACGACGAGTATCGCGCTCCCGGTGGTGACACCCCGTTGCTCGCCGGCCGCGAGCCCGGTCACCAGCACGAGCCCGCCGACCAGACAGCCGGCGAACGCGAGCGGGGAGTAGACAGCTGCCGCCGTCGTGGTGACCGCGGCGACCAGCGCGAGGGCACTGCTCGGCCGGGTCGGCGCGTGGTCGATTCGGTGGTCGGTGCTCACCGGGCCGTCACCTCCCGGGTGAACAGCTCCTCGAGCGAGACCGACGGCTCCCAGTCGAGCACGGGAACACCCGCCCCCCTGAGGTGGCTCACGAGCAGCCGGCGCCGGACCCGCATCAGCCGATTGCTCGGCGTCTCTGTCGCCGTCGGGTCGGGGCTGAGGACTGTCGTCGGGTGGCCGTGGGCCTCGAGCCGGCGGACGAGCCGCACGGTCTCCGGGTCGAGAAGCGGCGAGAGCACCAGCAGCTGTGTGTCCCCGGGGAGTGTCGCCCGGAGCCGGGGTATCCAGTACCAGGGCCGCGGACGATTGCCCGTCTCTGCCTGGAAGGCGGGGTCCGAGGCGAGCAGTTCGCGGCCCCGTTCGCGGTGACGCGTCCCGGTGTCGGGTGCGAGATAGCACTCGCCGCCGCCGAACGCCGCGATGCCGACCTGGTGGCCGTCGTCCAGAAGCGCCGGGAACAGCCGCTGTGCGCCCGCGACCGACCGCTCCAGGGCGTCCGGCCCTCCGGGCTCCGGGCCGGTTCGCGCGCTCTGTCGGGTGTCGAGCAGGATGACCACCCGCGCCGCCCGCTCGCGGTCGAACTCGAGTGTGGTCAGCTCACCGGTCCGGGCTCGCCGGTTCCAGTCGATCCGCGCCAGACTGTCGCCCGGCCTGTACTCCCGGACCGTGCGGAACACCAGCCCCTCGCCCCCGGTGTCGGTCACACGGTCCCCGGCGTACCGGGTCGGCTGGTGTCGCAGCGGCACCGACGCCCGGAGCGGCTCCGGCGACGGAACGGCCCGTATCTCCGACGCCACCGCCACCAGCCGCTCCCGCTCGACCGACGAGGAGAGGTTGCGGGCGACGACCAGCATCGGCCCGAACTCGTGTCTGCCCGCCGCTGCCCGCACCGTGTACGAGAACGTGACCGACTCCCCGGAACGCAGTGCGGTCCCGTACCGGGGTGAGCCCCCGGTCACCGGGAGCGACGCCGGCACCCCGTCGACGAGTCTGAGGTCCGGACAGAGCCCGCCGTTGTTCGTCACAGTCACCGTCACCTCGACCTGGTCCCCCGGGTCAGGGTCTGTCTGCCCGAGCGAGCGCGAGACCGACAGGTCGACCGTGCCGAGCCGCGTCGACCGGGCGTAGGCGGCGTAGCCCAGCCCCGCGGCACCGGCGAGCAACACCGCCGGCTGTCCGAGGAGCAACCCCGCACCGACACAGACGAGCACGACCAGGCTCACGCCCGCCCAGTGACCCGTCGGGCGGTGCCCGGTATCGCTGTTCCGACCCCCCGTCCCGGTCTCGACCGTGCCCCCGGACGCTGTGTCGTCCCCGGGTGGACCGCTGTCGGTGTCCTCGACGCCGGCGGCCGCCGCGATTGCGTCGACTGTCCGGAGCCGGCTGCGCTCGCGGGCGGTCTCGGAGGCGAACAGCCGCCTGAGTGTCAGCTCCCGCTCGGGTTCCGGGAGGTCGTCCGCGAGGTACTCCGCCGCCCGTGTCGCGTCGGTCCAGCCGCCCTGTGTCACCTGCTCGCGTGCCCGTTCCGTGTCGAGCCCCTGCAGCCTGGTGAGCACCGTGACCGCCGCCTCGGTGAGTCGGCGCCGGCGCGTGTCGAACTCCTCGCCGCGGATGTCGTCGGGACCCGGGAACCTGTCGAGCACCGACCCCAGGTCCGTCCCGGGGACCGCCGTCGGTGCGGACATCTCCACCTCCGGGGTGTCCCCGTGTGTCAGCCGTTCCCCCCCACCGAGCAGGAACAGGACGGCCGCACAGAGCAGTGTCAGCCCGCCGACCACCGCCAGCAGTGACTCCACGGCCTGCACGGGCAGTGTGCCCGGTGCGACCAGTTCGGCGACACCGGCCCCGAACAGCAGGACACCCAGCCCGAACAGGAGTCGCCGCCTGTTCATCGCCCCTCCCCGTACCGTGACTCGACCCGCCGCAACACCGTCACCGCGCGCTGCTCCCGGTCGTCGGTCGGGCTCGCACCGCCGTAGCGGACCTCCTCGAACAGCCGCCGGAGCTCGCGCACGTCGTCGGCTGCCATCCCGGCATCCGTCGCCCGCGTCTCGAACTCGCGGGGGGTCGTCGTCTCCCCGCCCTCGATGTCGAGCCGTGCTGTCATCTCCTGCCAGGCGCGGTACACCTCGTTGTCGGCCGCCGTCTGGTCACCCTCTGCCTCGATGCGGTCGGCCGCCCGGCCGGCAATCTCGCCGA
This sequence comes from uncultured Halobacteriales archaeon, assembly GCA_964520075.1. Classification (GTDB taxonomy): domain Archaea; phylum Halobacteriota; class Halobacteria; order Halobacteriales; family Haloarculaceae; genus Halovenus. Next base: position 2,922 of record CAZFMN010000063.1, read on the forward strand.
GTGCCGCCGGCTCCTCCGACTCGGTCTCGCTGGTCCCGGTCGGACCCGGCCCCGTGACGGTGCGGTCCACCAGCAGATACGAGACGAGAAGCAGGACGAGAAAGGCCACCCCGAGCAACAGCGCCGGAACCGCCACCGCGGTGCTGTCGTCGGTCTGACCGGAGCCCCCGCCCGCCCCGCGTTCGCTCTCACCAGCCTCACTCGGGCTGCTACCCCCACCCGGACTGCCGCTACCCGTGACGTTCGGGTCGGCCGGCTGGAACCCGAGACTCTGAGCGAGCAGGCCGATGACGAGAATCACGACGAGTATCCCGAGAAACCCCGCCAGCCGTCGCCGGTCGTACACCGCCACGTACACCAGCGAGGCGAGCAACGCCAGTCCGCCGACCACGAGCAGCAGTGTCCACAGGAGGTCCGGGACTGGCAGGTTGCTTCCATCCGCCTCGGGCCGGGTCTCGGGCGGGGGGTCACGGCTCTCCGGCGACTGACCGCTCCCCTCCGGGGTGGTGAGCGTGGCCGCGGACAGTCCGAGCGCGACGACACCGAGCGCGACCACCGCGAGGACAGTCAGTGTTCGACGGTCCACAGCCACAGTCGGAGCCGCCGGCAATTAGCTCTGACGGGCTCCTCCCGCGGGCGGTGACCGACCAGCCGGTCCCGTGGCCGGTCGCGTGTCTCGATGGATTGATTGGACGCGAGCGACCAGAGACGGTATGCAGGACGAGCCCGCGGACATCGAGGCGCTCACGCCGCTCCCGGTCGAGGACGGGGCGGCGCTGACAGCCGAGGTAATCGAGCAGTTGCGCGAGGCTGTCGTCGCCGACCGGGAGTTCTTCGAGCTGTTGCTGACCGGGATACTCGCCCGGGGGCACATCCAGCTCGAGGACGTGCCGGGAACGGGGAAGACGGTGGCCGCCCGGACGCTCGCGGGTGCACTCGGTGTCTCCTTTAGCCGTGTCCAGTTCACCCCCGACCTCTTGCCGGCCGATATCACCGGCTCGTACGTCTACAACGAGGGCGACGGCAGCTTCGAGTTCCAGCCCGGCCCGGTGTTCGCGAACGTGGTGCTGGCCGACGAGATAAACCGCGCGCCGCCGAAGACACAGGCCGCCCTGCTGGAGGCGATGGGTGAACGCCAGGTCAGTGTCGACGGCGACACCCACCCTCTCCCACGGCCGTTTTTCGTGGTCGCGACACAGAACCCAATCGAACAGGAGGGGACGTTCGAACTGCCGGAGGCCCAGCGCGACCGGTTCGCGGTGAAGACGAGTTTGGGCTATCCCGGCCACGACGGCGAGATAGAGCTGCTCGACCGCCGCGAGAACCGCCGCAGTCAGCTCCCCTCTGTCGACGCGGTGACCGACCCACAGGCGGTCCGCCGGCTCCAGGTCACCGCCGAGGAGGTCGCTGTCGACGACGAGATAAAGGAGTACGTGGTCGACCTGGCGGCGTACACCCGCCGGGACAGCCGTGTCGACGTGGGTGTCTCCCCGCGGGGGGTGCAGGCGCTGTTTGAGGCCGTCCGCGCGCTCGCGGTCATCCGGGGGCGGGGGTACGTCACGCCCGACGACGTGAAGCGGCTCGCCCGCCCGGTGTACGGCCACCGGGTCGTGCTCACGACCGACGCCTCGATCCGGAACGTCGACCGCCGGACCGTCGTCGGTGACGCGCTCGACGCCACGACGGTCCCCGGGATGGACGGGGAGACGACCCCGCGGTAGGTTCAGCCGCTCAGAAGCAGTGTCAGGGCGGCGATACCGACGCCGGTGACGATGACGACGACCGTCCCGACAGTCGTCGAGAGCGCGCTCCCGGTGGCGACCCCGTATATCAGGCCGGCGAGCAGGGTCGCACCGCCGGCGACCGCGAGCGTGGCGACGGCGTGGACCGAGGCCAGACGGCCGAACCCCTCGGAGAGCCCCGCCGACGGCGCCGCGAGTTCGCCCGACGCGACGGTCGTGAACTCGCCGAACTCCCAGACGACCGTGGCGAGTGCGACGCCCGCGACCACGACCAGCCCGCGCCCCGCAAGCACCGCCACGACCACCACGGCCACCACCGCGAGCACGGCCGAGGCGACCCCGGCGAGTGACTCGTCGCCGAGTCGCTGCCCGGCGACCAGTGTCGGCACCCCGAACACGACGGCGCTCGCGAGAAACAGCCCCGCGGTCAGCGCCGTGAACTCCCAGACCGAGACGCCGACCAGGAACGACTCGACCGTGCTCGGCCGGACGAACCTGTCGGCGACCGAGCCGGTCTGTGCCGCGAACACCGTCGAGACGAGCACGGCGAGTGCGGCGACGGTGACCACCGGCAGGAACACGGAGACGACACTCGCCCGGGAGAGACCGCCGACCGACCGGAGCAGCCAGACAACGGCCAGCACGGCCGCCAGCCCGACGGTGACCGTTCCGACGAGGACGACCGCCGGCGGCCAGGCGGTGACCCGCAGGAACGCCCGGGTGAGCTCCCAGCCGGTCGTGGTGCCGGCCGCGAACAGGGCGAGCACCATCGCCAGCAGCGCGTACAGCCAGACGGCACGGAGCCCGTACTGATACCCCCGTTCGATGGCGGCGCGCACCCGCAACACGCGGTCGAACTCGGTCGGGTCGACGAACACCGCCGCCGGGAACGCCCGCGCGGCCCGCACGCCGACGAACAGTCCGATTCCGTAGACGCCGATGGCGACGACCACCTGCCGGGCGAGCGACCCCGACGCCAGCGAGTCCGCGAGCGCCGGCGGCAGGAGACTCCCGCCGAGTGAGAGGACCTGGTCGGCGAGAAACAGCGGCAGTGCCGCGCCGGCCAGCAGGACCGCCCCGACCAGATAGCGCCGCACCACGCGCCGGCCGGCGCCCTGTCCGTACAGCCGGACGGTGCTCCCGAGAACGGCGAACGGCGCGAGCAGCGCCCCCGACGCGACCACCAGCCCCGCCGCCAGCGACGCCGCGTCACCGATCGACTCCCCCATCAGTAGCGTCGCCGCTACCGCGAACACGAACGCCGCGACCCACAGCAACGCGACACCGGTCCCGGTCCGGCCGCTACGGGTCGCGGCTCTGACCCCGGCAGCCCCGAGCGCCCCGGTCGCACAGAGCACACAGAGCAGTGTCACGCTGTAGCCGAGCGCGGCCCCGAGCGCGACGACCCCCGTGGTCACCAGCACCAGCAGCGCGACACCCGGTCCGTCCGGGAGCACCCCCGCCGTCGTCGCCCCCGTGTCGACGCCCCCGCCCCGTGACTGGCTGTCCCCCCGTCCGGTGGCCCCCCCATCCCGACGCCCGCTCCGCCGACCCACCCCCCGCCGGGGCTGTCGCCGTGTCTTTCCCCCTCGGTTTGCCCCGTCGGTCTGCCCCGGCGCGCTGGACCCGCCGTCGGAGCGCCGGCTGTCACCACCCCGGGGCGTGTCGGCCGTCTGGGTCCCGCGGTCGTCGGACACCGGTGTCACACCCCCGGGAGCGTCTGGTCCTCGCAGGCGGCCGCGAGGGGCCGGGTGGGGTGCCAGTCGACGACAGTCACCCCTTGCTGTCGGAGCGCCTCGATGCGTGTCGCCCGCTGGACCCGCAGGACCCGTCCGGGTACCTCGTCCGGGTCGGCACCGAACCGGTCGCCGGCGTCGGTCGTGACCCCGTCTGTCTGGAGGAGGTCCCGACCGCCGGGCGGTTCGGTGACGGGCACCGTCACGTCGGGGCTGATGACCACCGGACGGTGCTCGCGCCGGAGTCGCCGGCAGAGCCCGTGGACCGGCGCGTCGAGCAGCGGCGTGACACAGACACACTGCGCCGTCGACGCGGTCCACCCGTCGAGTGTGTCGACGAACCCGCCGACACTCGTTCCCGCCTGCGCGTCCAGCAGACTGTTACCCGGTGCTCCCGTCCGGAGGCGGAGCTCCCCCTCGCGCTCTGCTCGCGAGTGACGCACCACCTGGGTCGGGGTCGTCTCCTGCACCCGCGTGTCGACGTCCCCGAGCAGTTCGAGCGCCAGTCTGGTCTGCTCGTCGCCGCGGCCGTGGTCGATGCGCCGGACCGGGAACGACCGCTCCCGCGCGGGCTCCATCCCGAGCGCGGCGACCCCGACCCGGTGGCTCCGCCCGACCAGCGCCACCAGCAGCTGGTAGGTCGCGTACGCCGCGAGCAGGGCCCCCGTCGGCTCACCTGGGCCGGCGCTTGCACAGGCGCTCGCCCGGGCGTCCGTCACGACGGTGAACTCCGCCGACTGGCGCTGCCGGTAGGTGACAGTCGAGAGTTCGCCACGTTTCGCCAGTTCGCGCCAGTGCACCCGCGAGGGCGGGTCGCCGCGGCGGTACTCGCGGGTGGCGTGGAACTCGACACCCTCCCCACCCGTCGCGGAGAGCAGGTCACCGACGAACTGGCTCCCCTCGGCCTCGACCGGCATGTCCTCCGCGGTGACCGCACACCGGAGTGTCGACTCGCCGCTCGCCCCGACCGCCTCCTGGACCCACATCGAGCCGAGCACCGTCCGCGACCGCGCGACCGGTGACCCGAACGTGTACCGCCCCCGCCGGGCGGCGAGTTCGTACTCGAAACTGGTCGTGGCGCCGGGTTCGAGCGGCCCGCTGTCGCGCGGCCGACCCCCGACGACCCGCAGCTCCTCCGGCACGCCGTCGACCAGTCGCAGGTCGGTCAGCGTCCGCTCGCCCACGTTCTCGACGGTCACCGTGACGGTGACCCGCTCCGCCGGCCGTGGTCGTGTCGGCGTTATCTCGCGTGATACCGCGAGCGCCTCGCCCGGTGGCTGTGGCCGCCCGACCAGCCCGGCGAGCAGGAACACCAGCGGCAGCGCGGCCGCCGCGAACGCGACCGGGTTGAACGTGACCAGCCCCACCGCGACCAGCACCCCGAGCAGGGCCAGGAACCCCGCGAACCGCGCCGTGTACGTCGCTGTCACCGTCTGGTCGCTCCCGGCCTCGCTCTCCTCTCTGTCTTTGCTCCCGCTCACTCGTTCTCACCCCCGCCCGCGACCGCTTCACGCTCGTAGGTGAGGTAGCTGTCGGCGTGACGCTCGACCGCGTCGAGTGTCCGCGCGAGTCGCCGCTCGAGTGTCCGTTGCGGGCCGAGCCAGGCGGCCGCGCGCTCGGTGAGGGTGAACTCCGGCGCGTCGCGGTCCGTGGCGAGAAACGCCGCCGCGACGCGGTCGTCGGTCCACTCGCCGGCCGCCACCGCGCGCTCCGCGGTCGCCGGGTCACAGCCCGTCGCCGTCGCGTACGTCTCCTCTGCCGTCTCGGCGACATCGTCCAGCAGTTCGAGCAACTGCTCCCGGGACTGCCGCCGGAACTGTCCGGCCGTCGGCCGTCGCTCCCAGGCCGACCGCCCCCTGCCCTCGCGCTCCCGGCGGTCGCTGTCGACCCTGTCCCCCGGCCTGGTCCCGGGCTGTTGCTCGCCCGCCGCCGTGGCCTGCCGGCCCTCCGCTCTCTGTCCTCCCGTCTGCCCGGTCTCCCCGGCGGACCGCCTGTCAGTCCCGTTCGAGACAGGTCTCCGCTCCCTGTCGCCCCGCCGGCCGCCCTCCTCGCTCTCGGCGGGTCGTCTGCCGGTCTCGCTCGGGACAGGCTGTCTGTCGTCGGGGGCAGACGAGGATGGCCGGCGCGCCGTCGTCCCCCGGTTGCGCTCGCCAGTGGGTGGTGTTCCGTCGCGGGTTCCGCGGTCGCTCGCACGGTCGGGCCGGTCCTCCCGGAGCGGCCGTCCACCGTCCTGCTGTGCGGGCGGCCGTCGCGTCGGGTCGACACCCGGTTCCGGCGCCATCCCGGGGGGACCGGGTCGTGCGACCGGAGAGTCGGGCCGGCCCGTCGCGGCGTCCTCGGCGTACCGTGCCCGGCGGCCGTAGGCGACGACGTGCCAGCCCGAGCGCCCACTCCGCCCGATGCGGTCGCTGACCCGCTGGTAGGTGTTCGCAAGCGTGCTGCTCGGTCGCGGGACCGTCGCGTCGCGGGGCTGCTCCGGCGGCGTCGGACGCAGGCCGGACCTGTCGAGCGAGTCCCGTGCCGTCCGTCGCATCTGGAACGCGGCGACCACCGCGACGACCAGTCCGAGCAGGAGACCGACCTGTGTCGCCGTGTCGACGTCTGTCAGCGGTTCGAGCGGGCCGAGCCCCGGTACCGCCTCCGGCGCGAACAGCAACACGGCACCGGCACCCACGCAGGCCAGTCCGGCGGCGAGCAGGACCCGGTCACCTGTCGGTTTCACTGTCCTCCTCGCGCTCCCGTTGTAGTTGCCCACGCGCGGACTCGGCGTCGTCGACGCGCTCCTCGGCGTCGGCGGGGCCGTACTCCACGGCCTGGAACGCCCGCCGCAGCCTGCGGACCGCGTCGGCCGGCAGCCCTCTCTCCACCGCACGACGCTCTATCTCGACCGGTGTCTTCGTCCTGGCCGCCGTCCGGCCGACGACCCGCCCGACCAGCCACAGCCAGTACCGCCGCAACCGGCCGTACGCCGACTGTGGCTCCCGGGCCCCGGTCTCTGCTGGCGGTGTCTCCGCCGACTCACCGCCCTGTGCCCGCCGCTCGACGGACTCCTCGCCCCCGAACAGTCGCGCCGGGAGTCCGGCGAGCCACGCCAGCCCTGCCCGCACCCGCCCGAGGAGCCACCGCGGCCCCGCGAGCACGGCCGGGAGCCACGACACCCCGCGCAGACCGGCACCGAGTCGGCCGACAGCGCTGACCAGTCGGCTCCACACTCGTCCGACCGGCAGGGCGGCGACCCGGCGGGCGGCGCCCTCGAGTAGCCGCCCGGCCGCGAGCATCGCGCCGACCAGTCGCTCGCGCACCCGGCGGCGTGTCGCGGGGTTCCCCCGTGCCCAGACCGCGACCCCGACGACCGGGAGCACCAGCGCCACCACCACACCGGCAAACTGGAGCAGTATCCCACTGGCCGTGGTCGAGACGGTCCCGTACTCCGTCGTCGCCGTCGCCGTCACGCCGTTCGACCACGGGAGCGTGAACGAGGCCGTCCCGTTCTCGCCGGTCCGGCCACCGGCCACCCGCTCGCCGCCGCCCGTGACGGTGACCGGAACGTCGGTCAGCGGCTCCGACCCGGTGCTGTCGACGGCGGTGACCTCGGCGGTCGCACCCGTCGACGGGAGCGCGAGCAGCCCCGTGTTCACGCCGACCTCGATCTCGGCCACCTCGACCTCGGCGTCGTCGGTGAACTCCTCGCGCACGAGCGTGACCGGCACTGACCCACCGAGCGGTGCGTCCGGCGGAACCTCGAACTGGACGGTGCCGCTCCGGTCGGTGATGCCGATTCCCTCGCCGTTGCTGGTCACGCCGACCTCGGGAAGCGGGGTACCCGCCACGGCGAACTGCACCGTCGCGGTCTCGCCCGGCAGTGCCACCCCGTCGACGCGCGCGGTCGCGTTCGTCTGCACGTCGTAGGTGGCCGAGGAGTTCGACCCCGCGGCCTGTGCGAGCACACCCGTGCCGAGATGGGTCGGCGTACCCGCCGGACCGGCGGGGTCACTGCCCCCACTGCCACCCTCACCGCCCGGCGGTGCCGCGGTGACGCGCAACTCGTCGGTGTAGGGGACCCGCGCCAGCAGTTGCCCGGTCGGGGCGGTCCTGCCGACGGGGTCGCCGTTGAACGAGACGAGCGCGAACGGCACCGGGTCGCCGTTCTTCTCGACTGTCACCACGACACGGGCACCCGGTGTCGGCTCCGGCTCGACCGTGATATCGTACGGCGGTGGCGGCACCTCCACGTCGCCCGGTTCCACGTCCCCCGGTTGCTGTCCGTCACCCAGCCAGCCGAAGATATCCTCGACGAACCCCGGGACGGAGCCGCCATCGCCGCCACCGCCGCTCCCGCCACCGCTCCCACCGGCGCCGTCCCCGACCGGTTCACCGCCACCGCCGCCGCTGGTGCCGAGGTCGAGGATGTCGCCGTTTCCGCTCAGCGATGCGGCCGCGAGTGCACCCGCCAGCAGCGCCAGCAACGTCACCGCGATGACTGCCGCCTGGAACCGGCGGGACCGCCCACCGATGTCGGGACCGTCGGTCACGAGTGTATCATCCCTCTCCCGGTCTTTATCGGTCGCGTCACATAACTGCACCGCCACGCGGAACGGTGCCGACAGTCGACCCGAGACCCGGCGTCACCGTGGGATGGTCCGGTGCTCGTGCGGGTGCAGGCGAACGCCCGCGAGAACGGCGACGACGAACTCACGTACATACCGACCAGGTCCGACCCCGGGCACGACATACCGGCAGTGCTCGAATCGTTCAGCGCGGATGTCGGGGCGGTTCCGGCCGCGGCCAGCCGGCACGCTCCGGCCCGCGGACGAGAGACGCGTCCACCTCGTCCCGTTGCCCGACGCTGGGCCGAGCACGGGACCGGTCACTCTCTCGGCCAGAACCAGTCCGCCGTGGGCTATCGCCCGGCTTCGAGAGGCCGCGCTGTCGGGTCGGTCACTCGCCGTCGGGTCGGTAGTTCGGTGCCTCGTCGGTGATGACCACGTCGTGGGGGTGACTCTCCTGCTGACCGGCCGAGGAGACGCGGACGAACTCGGCGCGCTCCTTGAACGCCGGCACCGAGGCGGCCCCGACGTAGCCCATCCCGGACTGCATCCCGCCGACGAGCTGGTGTAGCTCCGAGCCGAGTGTCCCCTTGTATGGGGTGGCGGCCTCGACGCCCTCGGGGACGAACTCCTCCTCCTCGTCTTTCAGGTAGCGGTTGCCGTCGCCGGACTGCATCGCGCCGACACTGCCCATGCCGCGGTACTGCTTGTAGCGCTTGCCGTTCATCGTGACGACCCGACCGGGTGCCTCGTCGGTGCCCGCGAAGTACGACCCGAGCATGACCGCGTCGGCGCCGGCGGCAATCGCCTTTATCGCGTCGCCGGAGTAGCGGATACCGCCGTCGGCGATGACCGGCACGTCGTGTCGACTCGCGACGTCGGCCACCTGTGCGATGGCCGTTATCTGTGGCATCCCCGCGCCGGTGACCACGCGTGTCGTGCAGATAGAGCCGGGGCCGATACCCACCTTGATGCCGTCGGCGAACTCGACGAGCGCCTCGGCGGCCTCCCGGGTCCCGACGTTCCCGACGACGACGTCGGCCTCGACCTCGTGCTTGACCGTGCGGGCGCTGTCGATGACACTCCGGTTGTGGGCGTGGGCACAGTCGATGAACAGCACGTCCGCGCCGGCCTCGTCGGCGGCCAGCGCACGGTCCATCTCGCCGGGCCCGACCGCGGCCCCGACCCGGAGTGCTCCATCGCTATCCCGTGCCGCGTCGTCGTACTCGCGGCGCTGGAGGATGCCCTGCATCGTGACCAGGCCGACCAGGCGGTCGTCGTCGTCGACGACCGGTACGCGCTCTATCTTGTGCTCGTACATCTGCTCGAACGCGTCGCGGGGGTCGACATCCTCCGATACCGTAATAACCTCGTCAGTCATCGCCTTCCGGACAGGGCCGGTCTCGTCCACCTCGAGGTGGGGCCGCACGTCCGTCGAGGAGATGATGCCGAGCACCTCGTCACCGTCACTGGTGACGGGCGCACCGCCGACCCCCTCCCGCTCCATTACCTCGTCTGCCTCCCGGACGGTGTCCTCGGGGTCGACGGTTACGACGTTCTCGAACGGGATGACCAGCTCGTCGGCCCGCTTGACCCGCGCTATCTGGTCGACCATCTCCGGAACATCCATGTTCCGGTGGAGCACCCCCAGTCCACCGTTTCGTGCCATTGCGACAGCCATCTCGCCCTCGGTGACGGTGTCCATCGCCGCCGACACCACCGGCACGCTGAGTGTGACGTTCGTCGAGACACGTGTCGTCATATCCGCCTCGTCGGGTTCGACCGTACTCTCCTGTGGCTTCAGCAGTACGTCGTCGAACGTCAGCGCCTCCGGCACACGCAGTCGCTCCGAGAAAGGTTCCGGGTTGTTCTCCATGTAAACTGTCGGGTCGGGCCGGGCAAAAGGATTGCGAGACCCGACGCCGGGGCTCAGAACAACCCGAAGAGCCTGAATATCTGCCACCCGTCCTCGTCTCTGACGAGCGTCGGCCGGAACTGTCTGACGACCGTGTTAGCAAAATACTCGGTCTGGTTCCCGACCCCCAGGTTCTCCACCTCGACGGAGGCCATCACGGTGATCTGTTTCAGCTCCTCGATTTCGGCGGGGTCGATATCCCCCGGCAGTGTGAACTCGTCGTCCGCCTCGACTGCCCCATCGATATCGGGAACGTGGAATCCGGTGTAGTGGTCCTCGACCGACGGCGTGAGCGAGCGGTACCGCTCGAGTTGTCCCCGTTCGGAGAGAAACGACTCGTAACTGCCGTCCTGCTGTCCGAACTCCGACCCCTCGTAGTACAGCCCCCCGGCAGCCTCCCAGTCGTTGTCCGCGATGGCGTTCACGAACTCGACCGCGACGCCAGCCGCGCCGTCGGGGCTCCCACCGCCGACCGTGAGCATCCCCGCCCACCCGATACTGGCGGCCACGGCACCGGCGGCACCGCCGAACAACAGTCCGCGACGACTCACCCCCGACCCGTCACCGTCTGTGAACATCCCCTCTGTGTCCGGTTCGGCTCCCTCGCCTGCCGGTTCGGCTCCCTCGCCTGCCGGTTCGGCTCTCTCGCCCGCCGGTTCGGCTCTCTCGCCTGCCGGTTCGGCGT
>CAZFMN010000063.1:13646-15359 GCA_964520075.1 uncultured Halobacteriales archaeon
GCCGGTTCGGCTCTCTCGCCCGCCGGTTCGGCTCTCTCGCCTGCCGGTTCGGCGTGTTCACCGGTCGACCCGGACCCGCCGTCTGCCGGTTCGGGGTCGTCGCTGTCCCCGGGCGAGAGCGGATGTCCCAGTCCGAGGTCCCGCTGGGACGGCTCGTCGTCGGCGTCTGTCCGCTCGCTGTCCGGACCATCACGCTCGTCCTCCATGCGTGGATGTCACGCAGCTGTCGACAAAAGCCCGTCGTCACAGTCCGGGAGACGGGCAGATTGCCGTGTCGTGTGGGGTCACGTCTCACGCAAGGGGTTTATGCTCCCACAGAGAATATACGGGTATGCGCTCCGACGACTCCACTAGCCGTCGCAGTGTTCGCAAGACGCCTCGCGGTCACGATGGCGCGAACACATTCAAGTGGGGTATCTGCTGGAATTTCGGGATGCAAACAGTTCTTCCCCGGCAGACAGCGCGCGGAGCGGCGTCCGGTGACACCTCCGACAGGTGTTTGCCACACTACCCGGCGGTCACGGCCACGGGTGAGGGCCGTCCGTAGCCCGGATGAGCAGTTCACGTCACCCGGTCGCGCTGTCCGTCGAGCGGCGCGTCGGTTCCTCGACCCGGTTGCTGGCGGTCGTGATGTGTCTCCCGCTCGTTGACGGCGTGTTCGTCGCGGTGGTGCTGGGCGGTGCACTGGAGACGCTCGGCGGTATCCTCGAGGTCGGTCTGCTCGTGTTCGCGGGAAGCGCCACCGTCGCGGTCATCCTCGCGGAGATGGACGCCGGCCCGCGGGCACAGGCACGCATCGTTCTCGGGGTCGGCTCTGTCGTCATCGGGGGTGCGGCGGTGCAGGCGACACTCGCGCCCACGATAGAGAGTCTGCTGAACATGGCCATCTTCGAGCGGTTCGCCGCGCTGGTGGTGCTCGGCGTGGCCGCCTCCACCGCGAGCGCCCGCCTCGACGAGTATCTCCCCGGACCGCCGGTCGTGCTCGGACTGGGGCTGGTGGCGAGTCTCGAACCCGCGGGTGCGTCGTTCGCGCTGCAGACCGACCCCGGACTGATCGCCCGGGCGGTCGCCGCCGCCGGTGTCGGTGTGCTGGTGGCGCTCGCGGTTGCGGTCACCAGCCCGTGGCTGCGGGCCGCCGTCGAGATCGACCGCTTCCGCTTCGGGAGTGCGGTCGCGCTCGGCGTGCTCGCGCTCTCCATCGCCGGGTTCGTCCCCTCCTCGGCACCCGTCGCGCTCGCGGTGTTGCTCGTGACCGCGCTGCTCGCGTTCGACCCTGACGGGGGTGACCGCGACCCGCTCGCCCCCGGCGACCACGACACGGCTATCGTTGCCGACGGTGGCAACGGCTCGACCACCTCCGGAACCGGTGCACCGCTCAATGTCGACCCGGGCGTTGCCGTCGCTGTCGACCCCAACGCTGGCCGCGCCGACACCGGTGCACACCCCGATGGCGATGCCGGGACCGGGAGCGATGCCGACGTGTACTCCGCCGCGGGTGCCGATACCGGGAGCGAGAGTGACGGTGATGTGGACTCCGCCGCCGGTGCCGATACCGGGTCGGGGCCGGACTCCGGGACGGAGGCAGGTGACGCCCGGGAGTTCGACGACGACCGCGGGTCGTCGGAGCGGCGACCGCCCTGGTTCTGAGACTGCCGAAGGACCATCCGTACGGATGTTCGCCGCGAGCAGAGCCTGCTGTCCGGTGTGTCCGGG
>CAZFMN010000064.1:0-15242 GCA_964520075.1 uncultured Halobacteriales archaeon
CGAACGCCTCCTCGCCCCGGCCGCGGTTGACAGCGAGTTCGACGTTGCCGTGGCTGCCGACGGTGACGAGTCGCTCACCCGGGTCACACCGGGCGTAGGTCTCCCGGACCGGCGCGGACTCGCCGTCGACCCGGAGTTCGGTGCCGTACCGCTCGGCCGCGACCCGGCCGGGGATGTTCGTGATGGCGTTGCCGAACCCGTCGACGACGAGCACCGCGCCGGTGGCGCCGTCGGGGTCGACACTCGCCGCCGGAACGGAGCAGTCCACGAACGACTCGACCGAGCGGAACCCGGGGTCCTCGTGGAACCGGTCGACACCGAGTCGGTGGACCCGGGCGGCCGCCGGCGCGAACACGTCACGCCCGTGGAACGTGGAACTCGCGGGTGCCGGCGGCCAGTCCTCCCCGGGTGTCGGTTTCTCCGCACCGTCCGACCGCTCTGTGACCCGGAACACCTCGATTCCCGACCCGTCACCGCGCCCGGGGGCCGGTGTAGAGTCCCGTCCGTGCCGCCGGGCGAGTTCGCGGGCGACCGGGAGGAGCACGCCGTTGTCGGGTCCGACGAGCGCGTGTCCGCCGGCACGGACCACCACAGCCGCCCGGTCGGTCCCGACACCGGGGTCGACAACGACCAGGTGGACCGCCGGCGGAAAGTACGGCAGCACCTCCCGGAGCCAGAACGCGCTCGCCTCGACGTCCTGCCGGGGGAACTCGTGGGTGACATCCACGAGACGGGCGTCTGTTCGCTGGAGGATGACCCCCTTCATCGCGGCGGGGTACGGCCAGCCGAAGTCCGAACTCAGGGTTATCATCGTCGGCTGTTGGCCGCGTCGAGACATAAATCTCCGTACCGCCGACCGCAGGAGAGTGACGACCCCGGACACCAGCGAGTGTATGAAGCCACGGGCGAGAGTGCCAGTCCCGGTACCGGGTCCAGACTGCACCCCCCCGGACACGGCGGCCGGTCGGTCACCGCCGGTGCTCAGGGGGCGTAGTAGTACTCCCCGGCGGATTTCTGTTCGCGGTCGAGTTGACTGCCGGGTTTGTTGATGCGCGGGCGGGAGGTGCGCTCGTCGCGGCGGAACGTGATATCGAGATTCGAGAGGAAGCTGTTCATCCCCTCGCGCATCCCCTGTGGCGGGGCGGCGTGGCCGTGTTCGGCGGGTTCGCCGTCGAACACGAGCAGACGGTCCGCGAGCAGGTCGATCATGTAGATGTCGTGGTCGATGACCATCGCCGTCGCGTCGTGGTTCTCGGCGTACCGGCGGATGGCGCTGGTCGCGCGGACCCGCTGTTCCACGTCGAGGTGGGCCGACGGCTCGTCGAGCAGGTACAGGTCGGCGTCGTCGGAGAGACACGCCGCAATCGCGACCCGCTGGCGCTCGCCGCCGGAGAGGTCGGTCAGCGTCTGCTCCATCACCGACTCCAGCTGGAGCGGCTGGGCGATCTCCGTGTTCCAGTACGAGGAGCCGAACTCGTCGGTGAGCGACGAGAGGAACGTGTCCACCCGCATCGGCTGGTCGATCTCGATGTACTGTGGCTTGTACGAGATGTCGAGACTGGCGTCGACCGCACCGGTGTCGGGTTCGAGCCGACCGGCGAGCAGTTTCGCGAACGTCGACTTGCCGATTCCGTTCGGGCCGACCACACCGAGCACCTCGCTCTCGCGTATCTCGCCGGCGGTGACCGACAGCGAGAACTCGCCGTCGCCGTAGCTCTTCTCGAGGTCGGGGTACTCCGCGACGACACTGCCGGTCGACTCGGGGCGAGGGGCGTGCTCCTCGAACTCGATCGTCGACTGTCGGACGCGCATGTTCTCGTTCTCGAGATAGCCCGAGAGGTACTCGTTGATACCGGATTTCACCGACTTCGGCGGCGTGATGACACCGAACGCGCCGGGTTCGCCGTAGCCGATGTGGATCGCGTCGGCAAGCAGGTCGAGGATGGCGAGGTCGTGCTCGACGACCAGCATCGAGCGCCCCTCCTCCTCGGCGAGTTCGCGGACGAGTCTGGCGGCTGTCATCCGCTGGCCGATATCCAGATACGGCGTGATCTCGTCGAGGAAGTAGAAGTCGGCGTCGCGGGCGAGCGCCGCGGCGAGCGCGACCCGCTGGAGTTCGCCACCCGAGAGGGTGTCTATCGGCTGGTCCACGACGGGACCGATGTCGAGTCGCTCGACCAGCGAGTCCAGCGCCCCGCGCTCGTCGGTCCGGGCGAGCAGTTCGCGGGTCTTCCCGTCGAACTGGTCCGGGATGCGGTCGACGTACTGTGGCTTGCGCGCGACGGTCACGTCACCGGCGCGCAGCGCTGCCAGGTACTCCTGGAGGGCGGTCCCCCGGTAGCTGTCGAGCACCGCCTCCCAGCCGGGTTCGGAGCCGACCTGCCCGAGGTTGGGCGTGAGTTCGTCCGCGAGCACGTGGACGGCTGTGGTCTTGCCGATCCCGTTCGGGCCGAGGATTCCGGTGACACGGCCCTCTTCGGGGGCGGGCAGACCGTACAGCGCAAAGGAGTTCTCCCCGAACCGGTGGACCGGGTCGTCGTCCAGTTCCTGCGGGAGGTTTATGATCTGAATCGCGTCGAACGGGCACTTCTCGACGCAGATACCACAGGACTCGCCGAGACAGATCTCCTCGGAGATCCAGATCTGGTCTGGGCTCCCCTGGTGGGGTTCGCCCTCGTCGTAGCGCTCCTCGATGGTGGTGATACACTCCTTTCCCGTTCGATTGGGCGGGCAGAAGTTCGCACACTCGTAGTTGCACCGGTCGGGCTGACACCGTTCCAGGTCGACCACCGCGATACTGTCCTCGGCCATCGTCAGAGCAGTCCCCGTGTCGTGAGCATGATAGACCAGGTGATGAACCAGGTGAAAAACGTCATCGCGAACACGTACAGCTGTGTCTTCGTGGAGAACTCGCTGGAGTCGATACCGATTGCGGCGTACAGCGGGAACTGCACGCCGACCGAAACAACGAGGATAATCATCCCGAGCAGGTCGTCCGGTTGCGGGGTCGACCCGACCATCTCGGTCGCGAACAGTGTCGACGCGATACCGGCGAACACCCCGAGCAGTGTCGCGCAGGTGGTGACGATCACCGACCGGGTGAACTGGTCGTACCCCTCCTCGTCCTCGCTGGTGTCGGTCGCCGCGGTCGCGTCGCCGGTGAGCGGTGCCTCCTCGCTGGCTGCCGCGTCCGACGGGCTGTCGGCCCCGGTGTCTGCCGGGTCCTCGACATCGTCGGGTCCCTCGCCCGTCTCGGTCGCCATACACGTGTATGTGCTATCCGCGTTCAAAAGCCGTTCGAAACCGGTGCCACCCCGGAGCTCCGGCGACGTTGTTCGACCGATTTAAGCCGACCGCTCGCACAGTCACACGGGATGGCAACAGAGACCGACGCGGGCCTCCGGCGCTCGCCGTGGCTGTTCCTGCTCGGGGTCGTCCTCTTTGTCGGGTCGGCTGTCCTGTTCCTGTTCGACCTCGTGCAGGGAAACAGCGTGACACGGGGGCTCGTGGCGAACGGCGTCGCCGCGCTCGTCCTGCTCGGTCTCGCCGGGCTCGAGACGCTGTCGAACCCGGAGTCACACGTACAGACACGGTTCGAGGCGCTCCGTGCGGTGGTCTTTTTCCTCGGGTTCTACCTGCTCGGTGCCGGACTCGTGGTGCTCGCCGCGGCGCTCGCTGGTCACCCGGAGCCCCGTGTCGGGGCCGCGTACGTCGCTGTCGGTGGTGTCGTCGTCACCGTGACGTTCCTCACGGGCGGTGCGGAGGAGGGTGTCCTGAGCCGCCTGCTTACGACTGTCGGACTGCTCGGACTCGTGATTGCGGTCGGGTCGGTGGCCCTGTTCGCGTACGACCTCGCCACCAGTCGGGACGTGCTTCGAGGCGTCGTCGCAAACGGTGTCGGGACCGCCGTGTTCATCCTCTGGACCGCATACGACACCCCCTCGGACCCCGACTCTGCCGTCGACACCACCGCCGACGCGCTCGGAATCGCGCTGCTCCTGTACGGCAGTTACCTGCTCCTCGCGGGGGTCGTCGTCGTGGTGACCGGTCTGGTCGCACACGACCAGGGGCTCGTCGGCTTCCTGTATCTCGGCCTCGCCGTCGTCCCGGTGGTGCTCGGGTTCCTGCTCGCCCCGCTCGGCGGTCTGATCGAGTCCACGACCCCGGAGCCACCCGAGGAGGACGAGAGCACGTCCGGGGAGAGCGAGACCGGCGAACAATCCTCGGAGGAGAGTGAGACCGGCGGGACGTAGTCAGTCCTCGACACGCACCGACAGCAGTGAGCCCTGCCAGACACGCTCACCGTCGTCGAGGAGCGCGAACACGAACTCGCCTGCTCGGCTGGAGCGAACACCCGGACACGTCGTTCGTCTCAGGGTCGCGCGGGGACGCCACTGAACGTGTGTGCTGCGCCCCGCGTCAGACGCGCGTTGCGTCACTGCGGGGGAGAAACCGCGTCGGAGAATCGCACGCGACCAACTTACAGTCGGGTGAGGTTCGTTGCCCGCGGCCCCTTCGGTGCGTCCTCTATCTCGAACTCCACGTCCTGTCCCTCCTCGAGGTCCGGGCCGCCGACGTCCTCCATGTGGAAGAAAACGTCTTCGTCCGCATCCTCAGTCTCGATGAAACCGTAACCGCCTGTGTCGTTGAAGAAGTCGACCGTTCCTTCTGCCATTGCGTATCTACAGAACACAGGCGCACTCATAATCCTTCCGAACCGGCGGGTCCCGTGCCGACCGGTAGCACGGAGGCCGGCTGTGAGACCCCGGGAATCTCGTCGGATGTCCGCGGCTTTGGCCTGCACGTGGGTCCTGTCGGGGTCGGATGCCCCACTCGGCGTGGGAGACAACAACAAGATTGAACTGATGGGGGGAAAAACCGTAGGGTATGTCAGAGCTACTCGCCGAGAACCTCTCGGGCAAGTCCGTGATGGGCTCGGACGGAGCGGAGCTCGGGATGCTGTACAACATCACGATGAACATGGACACGGGTCGTCTCGAGAACCTCCTCGTCGAGCCGGCGGACTCGTACCGGGGAGACGAGTTCCAGACCGACGAGTCCGGCCGGATGCTGATCCCGGTCCACCGCGTGACGGCTGTGAAAGATCACATGATAATCGACCGGTAGGTTCGATGTACGTTCTCGACACATCCGCGTTTATACACGAGTACCACACGGACAACCAGATAGCCTCGGTGCCGCTCGTGCGCGAGGAGCTGGAGGGTGAGCAGGCCTACCGGTTCGACGCACTGGAGGGGTCGGGGATGCACATACACATCCCGGACACGGGGACCGTCGAGCGGATAGAGCGGGCGGCGCGCGAGACGGGAGACCTCGCGGAGCTCTCGCGGACGGACCTGCGCCTGCTCGGCGCGACGTTCGAGCTCGACGGACGACTCGTTACCGACGACTACGCGATGCAGAACGTCGCCGAGAAGCTGGAGCTCGACCTGGAGGTAATCGCCCGCGAGGGCATCGACGAACAGCGCTCGTGGCTGTTCCAGTGTGCGGGCTGTGGCCGCGAGTTCGACGAGAACCACGACCGCTGTCCGATCTGTGGCAGTGACCTCTCCCGCAAGAACCCGACCTGAGAGTCGCGCTTGCCCGTTCGCCCCCGCTTCCGTCCACCGGGGAACCGGTCACCGGTCGTCGAGCGGGACGAACGTCTCGTTCTCGGGGCCGACGTAGCGACCGCGGGGGCGGATGAGGCGGTTGTCGGTCTGGTACTCGAGGATGTGTGCGAGCCAGCCACCGGCACGGGCCATCGCGAAGATGGGCGTGTACATGTCGACGGGGATACCGAGCTGGTGGTAGACCGAACCCGAGTAAAAGTCGACGTTCGGGGCGATACCCTTCTCCGGGAGGCGCTGTTCCTCGGTGAGATACTCCGTTATCGTCGTGGTGTACTCGAGCCACTTCGTCTCGCCGGAGGCCGCCGCGAGGTCTTCTAGCTTGGACCGCAGAATCACCGCCCGCGGGTCGGTCACACTGTAGACGCGGTGGCCCCATCCGGGGACCCGCGACCCGCGGTCGACCATCTCCTCGACCCACTCGCGGGCGGTCATCCCGCTCTCGTCGAGGTCGAACAGCGCCTCCATCACGTCCTGGTTGGCACCGCCGTGGAGCGGGCCGGCGAGCGCGCCGATACCGCCGGTGACGGAGCTGTAGACGTCCGCGAACGTCGACGCGATGACCACCGTCGTGAACGTCGACGCGTTCAGCCCGTGGTCGGCGTGCAGTGTCAGCGCCATGTCGAACGTCTCCTCGGCCACCGCGCCGGGTTCGTCCCCGGTGAGCATGTGGAGGAAGTTCCCGGCATACGAGAGGCTCTCGTCGGGGTCGACCGGCTGCTCCCCCCGGCGCAGGCGGTCGTACGCCGCGAGGAGCGTGGGCATCTTCGCGAGGATGCGTCGGCCCTTGCGGCGGGCCGCCGCCTCGTCCCGCGGTCTGGCGTCGACATCGGGGTCGGTCGCCGAGAGCATCGAAACCCCGGTCCGGAGCGCCGCCATCGGCTGCTCGCCGGCGTCTGCGAGCGTCGCCATCACGTCGAGCACCCGCCCGTCGACGGTGAACTCACTCGCCATCGCGTCGGAGAACGCCGCGAGCTCGTCGCGTGTCGGCAGTGTCCCGCTCCAGAGCAGGTAGAGCACCTCCTCGTAGCTTGCCCCCGTCGCGAGGTCCTCGATGTCGTAGCCCCGGTAGACGAGCTCGCCCGTCTCGCCGTTGATGTCACTCAACTCCGACTCCGCCACCACGACCCCCTCGAGCCCCTTTGCGAATTGCTCGTCCATGTCACTATTTCCCGAGGCGAGGGGATAAATCATTATACTCTGGCTGGAACAGATTCATACTGCCGGACAGACGTACGTGGAGAGTTGTTCCGACGAACTGGACAGTAGGGTCTACTGGCGGCGAACATCCGCACGGATTTTTCTCCGGCAGTATGAGACCACAGAAGTTGAGTCGAGGCGACTTATGTTATCGGGCGACTACCGGGCATATGGCCGAGGACGAACCGACACCGGAGTCAGCGTACGACGAACTTGCGGAGAGGTACGACGAAACCGTGCGCGAGGGGCCGTACGACGCGAATCTGGAGTTCCCCGCGACAGTCTCGCTCGTTCCAGACCTAGAGGGCAGGCGGGTGCTGGATGCCGGCTGCGGGACCGGTGTGTACACGGCCTGGCTGGCGGAGCGAGGGGCCGAGGTCGTCGGGGTGGACGTGAGCGAGGAGATGCTCGCACGCGCCCGGGAGCGTGTCGGAGGTGACGCGAGGCTCCGGCAGGCAGACCTGAGAGACGGGCTGGTGTTTGCCGACGCCGACTCCTTCGACGGTGTGGTGAGCGCGCTCGCACTCGGGTACGTGGCGGACTGGACGGGGCCGCTCTCGGCGTTCGCACGGGTCCTCCGGCCCGGCGGGTTCCTGGTGTTCTCGACCGGTCACCCGCTCGACCAGTTTCCCTTCGAGGCAGACGATGGGGCGGCGAACTACTTCGAGACCGAACGGCAACACCACGAGTGGGCGGTCGACGTGCCCTACTACCGGCGGCCGTTCTCGGCGGTGATCAACCCCGTGCTGGAGGCCGGGTTCAGGCTGGAGTCGGTCGTCGAGCCACAGCCGACCGCCGAGTTCGAGCGACGCCGGCCGGAACTGTACGAGAAGGAGTCGCGACAGCCTGTCTTTCTCTGTGTCCGCGCGACGCGGGTCTGATACTGCCGGAGGAACGTCCGTGCGGATGTTCGCCGCCAGTAGAGCCTGCTGTCCGGCAGTATGAGTACCGGCCGGTCAGTGGGAGCCACCCGGAGGTGTGGACGACAGGCCGAGGTCGCCGAGCGGGACGGCCATCCGCTGTTCGAAGGGTTCGAACCCGAGCTTCTCGTAGTAGGCGAGCGCCCGGTCGTTGCCGGCCTCGACCCCGAGCACGAGGTCGACACAGCCCTCCTCACGTGCGTACTGCACCGCCCGGGCGACGAGTTGGTCGGTCAGCCCGGTCCCACGGTAGTCGGGCCCGGCGTACAGGTGGGAAACCAGCAGCCGCTCGGCCGGGTCGAGAAACCGGTCGCTCGGCGCCGGCCCGGCGCGTATCCAGCCGGCGAACGTCGCGGACACGTCCTCGAGGGAGGCTGTCGGGTCCCCGGCTCCGTCGAGGGCGACCCAGCACCGCCGGTCCGGGCTGTCGTAGCGCTCGACGAGCTGTTCGAGCAACGCCTCCCGGTCGAGTTCGGGGTCGAGATGCTGTTCGCCGACGGCCTCGCTCATGTCCCGCCAGAACGGGAGCCAGCACTCCTCGACGAACCGGCGCAACACCGGTTCCTCGGCCCGCACCCGACGGAGGTGGGGGGCGTCGGCATCTCTCGCCGGTCTGCTGTCGAGTGACAGCCGAAGGTCCGCCAGCGAGACATGCATCCCGAACCCCTGGACCTCGAACCCGAGTGTCTCGAAGTAGCTGACCGCACGCTCGTTATCGACCCCGACCGTGAGTGTGAACTCCGGACAGCCGTCCTCCCGGGCGTGCTGGACGGCCCGCGCGACGAGTCGGTCGGCCAGCCCGGTGCCACGATAGCGCTCTCGCACCCAGCAGTCCTCGATCTCGACCCGGTCGGGCCAGTCGAACCGCTGTGGTGATGGGTGTGTCTGTGTCCGCACGAGTCCAGCGAACGTCGCGTCGATTTCCACAGTGACGCTGTCTCCTCCCCGACATCGTCGAGGGCGACCCACAGACGAGACTCCGGCGAGTCGAGTCCCTCCAGGTGGTACTCGACCGCTGCCTCGGTCGCGTCGTCTGCGAGGACGTGTGTCTCCTCGAGTCTGGATAGCTCCTCCTGAAACGACAGCCAGCAGTCGGTCGCGTAGCGCCGAATCTCCGCCTCGTCGCGGCGAACCCGACGAATCTGCATGCCTGTTCTGACTCTTCCGTCACAGGGGTATGAGCGTTGTGGTGAGTCTCTGTCGCCGCAACCGCACAGCAGCGCGGGCGACAGTGCCGGTTGACGCTGTCAGCACCGGTCTGGCAGCGGAAACAGATACCCGTGGGTGTCGCGTCCCCGGGTGACCGCCCTGGCACGTTCAATCGGCCTCCCGGGGACC
Source organism: uncultured Halobacteriales archaeon (assembly GCA_964520075.1). Taxonomy (GTDB): domain Archaea; phylum Halobacteriota; class Halobacteria; order Halobacteriales; family Haloarculaceae; genus Halovenus. The sequence continues at coordinate 9,089 of CAZFMN010000064.1, forward strand.
ACGCTCCTCCGGACACGGCTGGCAGGCGACCACACGAGCGGCGAGACTACGGGGTCGGGGACCGGCTATATCGACCGGTAACGGGACGACGCTGTGCTGTGAGCGGGTCACACTCGTTATATTCCGCGAACGGCTACCGACAGTATGGAGTACACATACGACGGGACCGCACACAGTGACCTGGTCGCGTCGTACGCGGCGGACGCGGGGCCGTTTCCGACAGAGTCGGCGACGTTCCCGGAGCGACACGCGCCGGTCGAGGAGATAGCGGTGTTGCGGGGGTTGCTGTTCCCGCGGTGCTGGAACGCCGGCGAGCTAATCGGTGACGAGCGGGCTGTGCGCGAGCGCATCGAGACGCTCGGGACGCTGTTCTGTCAGGGCATCCAGCCGTACTCGCCGGACTGTCTCTCCGATGTCGTGACGCCGGTGCTCGACAGACTGCCGGCGCTCCGCGAGCGTCTCCGGACCGACGTCGAGGCCGCCTACAAGGGTGACCCCGCCGCGAGGAGCTACACCGAGATAATCCGGGCGTACCCGGGGTTCCAGGCCATCCTGATCCAGCGCGTCGCACACGAGCTCTACGAGACAGGCGGCGCGGTGTACGCCCGCGAGTTGACCGAGGCCGCGAAGCGTCTCACCGGCATCGACATCCACCCGGGTGCGAGCATCGGCGAACACTTCTTCATCGACCACGGCACCGGTGTCGTCATCGGGGAGACGGCGACCGTCGGCGACTGGGTCCGTATCTACCAGGATGTCACGCTCGGAGCCCTGCACTTCGAGGCCGACGAGGACGACGAGCACGCGCTCCGGAAGGGGTACAAGCGACACCCGGATATCGGTGACAGTGTCGTCATCGGGGCCGGCAGCAAGGTTCTCGGTCCGGTCACCGTCGGTGACCACGCCAGTATCGGCGCGAACACCTGGGTCACCGAGGACGTCCCCGAGAACACGACGGTGTACGTCTCGAACCACCCCGAACAGGAGCGAACGAGCCACGGACCCGACAGTCGGTGAATCCGGTCCGGACTCCGGAGACAGTGTCGCGGACCGGACGGGTGGTGAGAGCGAGCGTGTCTCAGGCGGCCGGGATATCCTGCTCGGCCTCGAGCAGTTCGTGATAGCGGTTGCGGATGGTGACCTCGGAGATGTCCGCCACCTCGCTGACCGCGGCCTGCGTGGTCTTCTCGTTTGTCAGAAGCGCCGCGGCGTACACCGCGGCGGCGGCGAGACCGACCGGGGACTTGCCGGAGTGGACGCCCTGTTCTTTCGCGTTCTGGAGGAGTTCACGGGCGCGGCGCTCGGACTCCTCGGAGAGTTCGAGCGAGGAGGCAAAGCGCGGCACGTAGCTCTCGGGGTCGGCCGGTTTGACCTCCAGTCCGAGTTCGCGCACCACGTAGCGGTACGTGCGGGCGATCTCGCTTTTCTCGACACGGGAGACGTCGGTTATCTCGTCGAGCGAGCGGGGCACACCCGCCTGCCGTGCGGCGGCGTACACCGCGGCCGTCGAGACCCCCTCGATAGACCGGCCGGGCAGGAGGTTCTCGTCGAGCGCACGCCGGTAGATGACACTGGCGGTCTCGCGGACGTTCTCGGGCAGACCGACCGCGGAGGCCATCCGGTCGATCTCGCCCAGCGCCTGCTTCAGGTTGCGCTCCTTCGAGTCGCGGGTCCGGAACCGCTCGTTCCACTTGCGCAGACGCTGCATCTTCTTTCGCTGCTTGGCCCCCAGCGAGTTGCCGTACGCGTCCTTGTCGCGCCAGTCGATGTTCGTCGACAGCCCCTTGTCGTGCATCATGTTCGTCGTCGGGGCACCGACCCGGGATTTCTCGTCTTTCTCCTTCGAGTCGAACGCCCGCCACTCCGGCCCGCGGTCGACCGAGTCCTCCTCGACGACCAGCCCACAGTCCTGACAGACCGTCTCCCCGTGCTCGTCGTCGACGACCAGCCGACCACGACACTCGGGACAGCTCAGCGACTCGTCATCTCGTTCCTGTTCCGATTCGGTCGTCCGCGTTCGTGTGTTTGTGTCGCTCATAGTCGGGTGTAGCCTCCGGGTACCCCTGCAACGGTTCAGAATCCCGGTGGGTTCGATAGCCACACGTTAGCTTGAATCCCATTTAAATTTTGTGCTATCCCCTCGACGAACAGCAGGAGACGGCGTGAGACACCGGAATCCGGCCGGTCAGGGAGGTGTATTAAAAAATATCGTGACGACACGGGACCACCAGTTCCGGCCCGAGCGTCCCTGACGAGCCGGTTTTCGTGAGGTGGACACGGCGCCGGATACCATCGGACGGTAACAGACGGTACCCGGTGGCACCCGCGCAGGGAGTCCAGCAGCTCCGACAGTATCCACGTCCGGTAGGACCGACGGTCACACTCCCCCTGTCGTCCGGTTCAGAGCCCCCGTGAGACGGCCGCGACGAGCGGCGCGAGAGCGAGCACGTACACGAGTGCCGACACCGCCCAGTCCCGGCGAACCGGCCAGAGGCGGTCGTCGCCGACCCGTGACTGTGGCAGGACCGCCACGGCGAAGAAAGCGACCATCAGAGCGTACAGCACACCCGCGGCGGCGACGGTCACGGGCACCGATGGGCCGCCGAACACCGCCTCGCCGGCGAACAGCAGCCAGACGAACAGCGGCCCGGTGAGTGTCCCCGCGAGGTAGTGGACAGCCGTCGCGAGACGTGCTGGCGCCTGTCCGGGTGGTCGTCCGGTCAACACACCAGCCGCAACCGACGTGGGGGTCCTCCCCTCCGGGAGTCGCGCCATCGCCCGGTCCATCGCGAGTGTCGCCACGAGACCGGCCAGCACCCCGGCGACGAACCGGAGCGGGACAGACGCGGGTGGCGTCACGTCGAGCAGTACCATACCCGGCGGTTGCGGTGTCGGCGTCTTCGGTCTGATGGTCTCTCTCGTGGCCCAAACGCTCTTTTTAGTGGCAGCCTGAGTAGACGTGTGACAGGAACAGCAATCGTGGCGGGTGTCGGCCCGACGGTCGGCCAGGCGGTCGCGCGGCGACTCCACGGGGCCGGATACGATGTCGGTCTCTTCGCCCGGTCCGAGGGGTTCCTCGAGGAGTTGGCGGCCGACCTCGGCGAGGGTGCGCTGGCGGTCCCGACGGATATCACCGACACCGACGACATCGAGGCGGGTGTGGACGCCGTCAGAGAGGCCCACGGGCCGGTGTCGGTGCTGGTGTTGAACGCCACGGCCGGTGGTGGTCGACCCGTGGAGCAGGCGAGTGTCGACCGACTGGAGTCGATGTTCGCGGTGCGTGTGTCGGGGTCACTCGCCTGTGTGCAGGCGGTCAGAGACGACCTCCTGGAGACGGGGGGAACCGTCATCTTCAGCGGCACCACCTTCGCGGACGGGGAGGTGCCACAGCAGATCGAGTGGGGCGCTGTCGGTCCGGCCACGAGCGGACTGGCGAACTCGCTGGGTGCGGCACTCGACGGCGCTCAGGTGACCTACGTCCGTATCGGCTCCAGGGTCGTCCCCGGGGAGGCGGGGCCCGGCGCGCTCTCCGCGTCCGAGGTTGCGGACACCTACCTCGACGTCATCGAGCGGGAGGGGGTCACGACCCGCGAGTGCGAGGTGTACAGCCGACGGTGACCTCGAGCGCGCACTGGGACTGGTGGCAGGCCCGGAACGGACAGCCGCGACCGTGGGCGGGGCTCTGCACGGCGACACCCGACAGGGACCCGCTGGTGGGCGAACTGCGGGACGGTGTCTCCGTCGCCACCGGGTTTCAGGGCCAGGGGTTCATGCGCTCGCCGGCGATTGGCCAGCGCCTCGCCCGGGAGATACGCGGCGGCGAGGGTCTCCCGGCGTTCGACCCACTCCGGTTCGACGGCGAGGAGACGTTCGAGATACGCGAGGGGATGGCCGTCGAGGACTGACCGCCGGCGGGACCCGCACCCGGGTCCAGCGCGGGAGTATCGGTCCACGCCCCCTGGGACCCGGTCAGGTGAGCAACGCCGCGAGGGCCAGTCCGAGAAAGAGAACTGCCAAGAGTCCAATGACGGTGAAAAACCCCCCGATGATACCGAACCGCTTGACAGCGTCGGACTCGCCCCCGAGAGTGATGTGCAGGTCCGAACTGATCCCGAGCACGTGCCCGAACAGCAGGTGCGGACGGGCCCGTATCTTCTCCATCCTGCTCATCTCGTGGGTGTCACTCCCGACGTAGACCGACTCGGTGCCGAGACCCTCCTGTCGCTCGACGACGCTCTGCTTGCGCCCGTAGACGTGGACCTGGTCACCGGCCTCGATGCGCTCCTCGACCAGCCGCACGTCGGACTCCGGCCGGGCGATGTCGAGCCGTGGGAGACGGTCGGGTTCTTCCTCAACCAGCCGCACGTCGGACTCCGACTCCCACTTTTCGGGGTCGCCGTATTTGAGCGTCCCCGCCGGGTCGACGGCTATCTCCCCGGTCGCGTCCCGGACGAGAAAGGGCTCGCCCTCCGCACCGTCGTCGGTGGGGGCGTAGGTGCCGTTGTACTGTTCCTCCTTTCGCTCCCAGCCGTACGCCAGACACTCCTCCCCGGAGTACCTGGCCTCCACGGTTCCCCCGAGTTCCACCGCCGTTCCGGTGAACTCGACCATCCCATCGCTCGCTGTCCGGACCGTCTGGATGTCGGCCGGGTCGTTCCGCCTGAGTCGAAGGGCCGTGCGGAGCCTCGTGGCACCGTACAGGAGCATCGGCACGTCCACCACCAGCACCACCACGACCGGGACCGCTATTATCGCGGACATACCGACCCGTTATCCGACAGACTAATAACGGTTTTGCGGTGTCTCTCGGGGGGACTGCTACCGTCGATACCCGACCGGGACCCGGGTTCGAGTCGGTATCGGAGTCCTGCACGGGGGGCTGTCACACGGCTGGGGGTCCCCGGGTCGTCGCGGGCACGTCGGTTCGCACTGTCACTCGTTCGACCCGCTGGTGAACACCCGGTCGGGGCGGATGCGGAGGATGATGCGCTCGGTGACGATCTCGCTGGGGTACTCACCGCCGACGTACCGCTGTGCGAGTTCCTCGATGTGCTCGCGGGCACCGTCCGTGGTCATCTCGTCGACCTCGCCGCTGACGGAGAGATACCGGTAGGGGTCGTCGGGGTCGAGCATGCTCGCCGCGACGGCGGGGTTGCGCTCGACGTTGCGGGTCTTCTGCCGGTGACGCTCCGTGTTGACCAGCAGTCGGTTGTCCTCGGCGTCGTAGTCGACCCAGACCGGCGAGGCGTGGGGCATCCCGTTCGGGAACACTGTCACGACGTGGGCGAACGTCGTCCGCTCGAAGAGGTCGTGGTACTCCTGTGGTATCGCTGCCATACTACACGTCTCGGCTGCTACCCTCTAAACGATGTGGGTCGGTCCGGGTACCTCGCAGGGAGCGTGTCCGGGCGATGACAGCTCCGGCTCTCCGACTGCAGGCGTCGAGAGTGGCACGCGGGCGGCCGCTCAGAGTTTGCGCTCGGCGTCCTCGGCGAGTTCCTGCATTCGCTTGCCAACCCGACCGGCGTCGGAGAACTCGTCCTCGCTCATCGCCGTCGCCAGCGCGTTCCCCAGCACGAACACCGCGTGTTTGTGCTCGCTTTTGGACATGTGGACGTCGTCCGGCGTGACACCGAGTTCCTCGTAGGCCTCGAACAGGGTCCCGTCGACGTGTTCGAGACTCTCGAAGTAGTTCATTATCATCACCATCTGCTCGTGGAGTTCGAGGAGTTCGTCCTTGTGCATACCCGTTTCTTTGGCCCGGTGACTTAGGACAGTTACGGCGGTCAGAACGGTCGAGTCACTCGAAGGCGACGAGACTGGACTGGAGTCGGCGGTCGTCACGGTCGGTGAGTTCGTGCCCGACCAGGTCGCGCAGGTCGACGGCGTACGTGCTGCCGGCCCGCTCGAGGACGAGCACGCGCCCTTTCGTGCCGCGGACCCGGCCACTGGCGAGCGTCTCGGCGACGGGTCGCTCCGACAGGTCGAGCCCGTACTCGAATCGCACTGTCCGGATGGGGTCGAACCCGTCGAGCAGGTCCTGCCAGGCGGACTCGACGGGCTCTTGCCCGAGGCCACGCATCTTCGTCGGGACGCGCACCCGGTCACCCACCTCGGTCGCGATATCGGCCTCGATGCGCCGGGCGGTCCGGCC
>CAZFMN010000065.1:0-15195 GCA_964520075.1 uncultured Halobacteriales archaeon
TGAGACAGCCCTCGTCGATGCGTCGTGTCTGGCCGCCCACGGACCCTGCGAGCCCTGCCGGGCCGCGAACCGGGTCTGTAGAAAGGACTAAGAGAGCGGCGGTGTAACGGCGGGATATGAGTGAGTCGCGTGAGGACAGCGGCGATGCACTGGCCGCAGGGAGCAGCAGTCGCCTGAGTCCGGCCGTGCTGGCCTCGGTCGGTTCGGTCGCGCTGGCGCTTTACTACTACTACGCGCAGGGTGACAAGCAGCGCGGCCAGTTCGTCGGTCTGTGGCCGACGACCATCCTCGCGCTCGCCATATACTTCAAACTCGACGAGATCCGCGAGGCGCTCGCACAGGCCGGCGACTGAACACCCGCCCCGTCCGGTACCGGGGTGACCACAGACCGTCTGGGGTCGGTCACCGTCGCAGTCCACCTGTCGCGTTCTTCCAGCGGGGGTACAGTTCCAGCGCCGCCAGCAGACTGATGAGGACACCCGCCAGAACCATCCGCGTATCTGGTCCGAACTCCATACCTGTTGTTCGTCGCGCGGTCCTGAAATGCGTTTCCCAGCAGAGGTTCGGCGACGTCGGCACGAGACACCCGCTCTGACCGTGCCGCGACGCGCGCTGGAGCGTCGCGACACCCGGTGGGCGGGACCGCGCACCCGTCGTGCGGTCGTGGGACCCAGTTCGGGGACCGTGACACGTTCCCGGGTGTCGTTGGACTACTGGTGTGAGAGCGGTGCGCGACGGCGCAACCGTGATGTACACGGGCACACTGGGTTGAACCATGACCGACAGGACCGCGGCCGTGCGCCGGGAGACAGCCGAGACGGAGATCGAGGTCACACTCGACGTCGACGGCGACGGCGAGACGACCGTCGAGACGGGCGTCGGGTTCTTCGACCACATGCTGACCTCCTTCGGGACACACGGGCTGTTCGACCTCACGGTCCGGTGTGACGGCGACCTCGAGATCGACGACCACCACACCGTCGAGGACGTGGCGATAGCGCTCGGACAGGCACTCGAGGAGGCGCTCGGTGAGAAACGCGGCATCTCGCGGTTCGCCGACAGGCGGGTGCCGATGGACGAGGCGCTCGCGGCGGTCGTCCTCGACGTGAGCGGCCGACCACAGTTCAGCTTCGAGGGGTCGTTCTCGCAGGCGTCGGTCGGTGAGATGACCAGCCACATGGCCCGACACTTCCTGCGGTCGCTGGCGATGAACGCCGGGCTGACACTGCACGCGAGCGTCGAGGGCGAGAACGCACACCACGAGATCGAGGCGCTGTTCAAGTCACTCGCGAGGGCACTCGACGACGCCACCCGCATCGACGACCGCCGGACGGACGCTCCGAGCACGAAAGGCGAGCTTTGACCGTCGTCCCGGGGTGAGCGCCGAACGGTTGCTCGCGGTCAGATCGGGGGGTCGCGGCGGGCCGTTTCGAGGGGTGTACCGGAATCGAGCTGTGTGCCGGGTGGGTTCGTCCACGTATGGGACCGTTCGAGCGACCGTCCCGGCGCGAGACGCTCAGGGCGGCGGGTCTGGGGACCGTCACGGGACTGGCGGGCTGTCTCGACGCGTTCGACTCCGGGGCCGGTCCCGACCCGGTCGACTCGTTCCGGCGGCGCTGACCCGCTCGCGCCGACAGCGCGTGTCACCGTCTCATACGGTCGTGCGCAAGGAATTACCGCCAGAGACAGGATATCACACGTTCAGGGGCCGAATCGAAGCGAGAGCACTTCTGCACGACCGTATCAGCGACGGTCGTCGGGGTCGTCGACCACCTCGATGTCGACCCCGGAGACACCGATACGGGCGAACTGTGTCCGGATGTGCTCGCGGGCAGTCTGGAGCGCGCGCTCGCGGCTGTCGAACCCGCGGGGCATCGGCGACTCGAAGGCGACCTGTATCTCCCGACCCTCGACCCGCTGGGTGTGGCCGCCGCTCTCGACCTCGTAGAACTCGTCGCACACCCAGACGTACGACGCGTCGTCGTCGGGCGACCCCCGGTAGTGCGGCGGTTCCTCGCCCTCCTCGTAGATGGTACCGGTGAGCGCCGTGTCGCCGCCCCAGCCCCGAACCAGTAGCATAGTTCGTCGTAGGACACCGGGACAGAAAAGCAAACTGACACGGTGTACGACTGATACGGTCGTGCGCAATGAATTACCGCCAGAGACAGGATATCGCACGTTCCGAGGCCGAATCGAAGTGAAAATACTTCTGCACGACCATATGAGCGCCCGGGCGCGAGCGGGAGGCGACTCGCCGTTCAGGCGTCTCTCCTCTCGACGCTCGCGGGGCAGACGGTTCGTCGGTCGCCGCCCGACAGCGACAGTTTTTATCCTGGATGCCCAACCACCGTCGTGGAGTTCGGATTCGAACTCGCGCTGGCAGCGCGTCTGGAGTCGGAGTGGCCCGTTGTGAGCCGCCAGCTCGGCGCGAGCGTCCACGACTCCCGGGTGATGGACCTCGTCTGTGTCGAGCCGGGTCCGGCGTTCGACGAGCGGGTCGCGCTGACACCGGAGACGATACCGCCGGCGGCCATCGAGAGCGAGGTCGGTCCCGGTCGGGCGCGCTACTGGAAGCCGGCGTTCGACTGTCACCCCGAGCGCGCCGAGCGGGCCGTCGAGACGGCCGTCGAGTGTGGCTTCTTCGAGCGTGAGCGCCGGGGTAGTCGAACATACGTCAGACAGGTAACACGATACCCGGACTGGTTCGACCGCATCGTCGGGGTCGAGAACAAGCCCGACCTGAGACGACCCGGCAACCTCGAGACGCAGCTGCTGACCGACGTGGAACTCGGACTGCTGGACGCGGTGGTGCTGGCGACGGCCTCGCACGTCACCGGTGCACACCGCAACCGCATCCCCGACGAGGTCGGCATCTGGCGGTTCGACCCCGAGACCGGCGAGCGGACGGTGCTTCGCGACCCCGACCCGCTCCCCGTCGACGAACCGGGCATCGACATCTGTGACCGGTCGAGCACCCGCACGGAGATACGGGTCGCGGACGCCGAGGAGAAGGCGCGTGCCCGGCGGGCGCTCGCCGAGCGGGCGTACGGGAAAGGGTGGCGGACCTACGAGATGCCGGCGTGTGCGCGGGTCGACCCCGACGAGGGCGGCCTGCCGTACTGCCCGTGGAAGGGACGAGTCGTCCGGCCGGCGACCGAGTGTGGCCCGGACTGCGGGGGACACGACCCGGCGGAACCGCCCGGGTTCGACCCCGAGAAACGCCGGGCCGCGCACACACCCTGGGAGCCCGACCCCGAGGGACAGACCAGCACACAGACCGGACTGGAGCGGTTCTCCGAGTGACCGACGGCGAACGGTGGACTCCGAGGTCACGCCCACGGGCAGGTCGAGACCGCGAACCCACCGGCGAGTCCCGTCTCTCGTACACCACTAACCACTCCGACAGAACGGACATCGACCTCTGTATCGACCGTCGACAGACCGGGTCAGCGGGCGGTGCCGTTCACCTCGTTGCGGAGGCTCTCGATGTCGGTGACCCGTTCGGCGTGGGCGTTGTGCTGGTGGATGGACTCGTCGTTCGACTGCTCCATCCGCACGACGACATCGTCGGACAGGTGCGGGAACCGTTCGACGACGCCCTCGGCCATCGCCCGGACACAGTCCTCGACGAACTTCGCGTCGCGGTGTGCCTCGATTGTCATGTGGTCCTCGTCGGGGCGCTTGGCGAGGTTGTAGATGCGTGCGCTCATCGCGTTCCGGGCTATCTGTATCAGTTCCCGGATATCGACCTCGGGTGCGCCGTCGGCCTCGACGGTCAGGGTGGCGTGGCCACGCTGTGAGTGGCCGGCCTGTGGCACCTCCTCCAGGAACGCGTCGACCACCTCCGTCTCGACGTCGAGGTCCTGCAGCGTCTCCCGGGCACGACTCTCCGACATCCCCTGCGAGCAGGGACAGACCGTCATCCCGGTGACCTCAGTCCCCACCTCGGCGCGGGTGCCGTCCTCGGTGGCAGTTGCGCCCGCGATTATGTCCGCGGCGTGCTGTGTCGGCCGCTCCGACACCGGCGTCTGCTCGCGGGTTATGTACTCGGCCTCCATCCGCACCTCCGCACGGGTGGTGTACTCGTGTTTCTCGAGTAACTGTTCGGCGGCGTCACCGCAGACATCCTCGACGCGGTAGGTCGGCTCACTGACTGCCGTCTCGAGAATCTCGTCGACAACCTCCATGTTCCGGCTCATATCTGCCCCCTTTCGCCAGGAGGGGAGGTCGACGTACACCTCGAAATCGGCCATCAACACGACCGGGCGCTTCTCCGGGCGGGCCACCTCGACGAGTTTCTCGACGCCTGTGACCCCGACCCGGTTCAGCCCGACTTCTACGTCCGGACTCGTCGCCTGCACGTCCGGCAGTTGCTGACTCATCGACTACTGTTACGCCGCATCGAAGTTATCGCCTGCGATTCGGGCACGCGCTGTCGACGCCGCGTCTGCCGTTACTCCCCACCCTGGAGGTGTGTCACCGAGACGTCACCGACCTCGGTCCCCTCGGCGAGTTCCACGGTCACCTCGTACTCGATGTCCGCGATGCACTCCGTGCAGTACTCGTCGCGGTCGAGGTTCGACTCCGCGCCGACGACCACCTGGAGTGTGCCGGCGCCGTAGCCCACGCTCTCCAGGAACGCCTCGTGACAGGGTGTCGATGCCGACACCGCGCCCAGGACGGTGGCGGTGGCGCCGTCCTGCGAGAACTCCACCTCGTCACTCACGTCGACACGGTCGGGGCTGCTCCCTCTCGTTCCGCCGGTACAGCCCCTGTCGGCCGTCACGATGGAGCTTGCGAGCACCGTACCCGACTCCGCCACGTCGCTCGACCGCCCGTCGTCCCCGTCACCCCTGCCGGCGACCGTTCCGGTGGCGACACCGGCCGCCTCGACGGTGTGTGTCTCCTGGCTCCGCCCGCCGTGTTCGACCCTGAACGAGTCGAACATCGAGAGGTCCGCCAGCTCGACGGAGAATTCCAGCGTCAGCTCGTAGTCGACGACACCCAGCGGCTGCGTGCCGGCCTGCTCTTCCTCCAGTGTCCGCTCGGCGTCGACGACCAGCCTGAGGTCCCGCCCCTCCAGCGTCGCCTCCGAGAGGACCGCCTCGTAGTGCGGCGTGGGAGTCGGGAGTGTTCCCGTCACGACGACATCACCGTCGGCGGTATCGGCCGACACCATGTCGCCGCGACCCCGCTCGGCCTCGGCCGAACTAAGCGTGGTGTCGAGCAACTCGAGGTCCTGCTCCTCGCTGCCACCGCTCTCGGACTCCGCGTCGTCGGTGCTCTCGGGCTCTGTGTTCCCGTCGTCTGTCCCACCATCCTCGGACCTAGTCCCCGGTTCGTCGTCCGTACCGTCGTTCTCGGAGACACACCCGGCGAGTACAACCGCCCCCAGCGCCGTCGCACCCGCGAGCGCGTCGCGCCGCGTCAGCTCTCTCATGCACCACGGTACACACCCGGCATATAAACTGATTTGGGTGGCTGAAACGGCTGTTTGACCCGTCGTCCGACGCCTGTCAGACGGCCTCAGCGGCCGGCCTCGATCTGTTCGAACAGCTCCTCGACGAGTTCACCGGTGTCCCCGACGATGCCCGCCCACTCGTCGCTGTCGGGTGCCATCCCGACCAGTCGCGCGATACGCATGATAGAGACGTGATAGACCTGCTGGACACCCGGCTCGGTCTCCCAGACGATGACGTTACACGGGAACAGTCCGCCGATGCGCTTCCCCGAGGCCTCCAGCGCCCGGTCTGCCATCTCGGGGTTGCACGCGCCGAGCACGTGGTACGGGTCTCTGTCGGCATCAACCTTCTCGTTGAGCAACTCCGAGGGCGAGAACTCCACCGGAACTCCGAAGCCCGCCTCCAGACAGCACTCGCGGACGAACTCGACGGCCTCCTCGTGCTCCAGCTCGAGTGTCGCGCGCTCCTCGCCGATATCGTCCTCGCTCAACTGCTCTGGATTGATTGGAACAGACATACGGCATGTACGCACAACACGATAAAAAGGCCCGCGGTATCCCGACCGGTAGCGATGTGACTCGACTCGTCCCGTGGTCCGAGGCTCCCGACCAGTTCGGGCCCCGGTATAGCTCTGTTCGGCGCACGCGTCGACAGAGCCCCCGGTGTCCGCGAGGGAGACTCCCTGTGGCGCTTGCGGGTCCTCGTACTGCCGGAGGAAAATCCGTGCGGATGTTCGCCGCCAGTAGAGCCTGCTGTCCAGTTCGTCGGAACAACTCTCCACGTGCGTCTGTCCGGCAGTATCAGTCGTCGACAGCCGCGGGGGAGGTGGTCGATTCCTGGTCGGTCGGCGGGTCCCGCCCGGAGCTGTCGACCCAGGACAGGTCGCCGTCGAACCGGAACGACCGGTGGTCCCGCTGTGGGTCGACGACGGTGAGCGAGAGCCAGTTGTTCTCGAGGAGTTCGGTCACCTCGTCGTTGTCGGCGAGGATGTCGGTCACGCGCTCGACAGGCGCGTGGATCACCGTCGAGAGCCGGAGCGGCTGGTGGTACGGCTCGTCTGTCCCACTCATCAGCGACTGCAGCGGGAGCCCGGTCATCAGGTCACCGCCGTTGCCCTGGTAGACACCGACGTTCCCGACGGGGTTGTGGGTCACCTTCGACCCGCTGCCGTACACCGCGGGGTCGACTGTCGCGAAGTAGTACTGTGTGTTTATCCACTGGGTGACGACCATCGGACCGGTCACGATTGCCTCGAGTGCCTCCCCGTCGGGGTCGGTCGACCAGTCGTAGGAGTGGAGAAAGGAACGCCCGTCCAGGTCGAGGTCTGCCGTGAGCGACCGTGGACCGACGACGAACGCGGCGTTGCCGGCCAGCCCCCACTCCGGGCGTGTCTCGGCCCAGTCGGCGGCGCGACGCTCCGTCTCGCGGACCCCCGCGTCTGCTCCGGCACCCATGTCACCGGCACGCTCGGCCGCCGCGCCGGCGCGGGCCCGTTCGAGGTCTACCCGGATCTCTTCGATATCCGCCTCGTGGCTCTCGGGCACGTCGGAGGCGTACAGTTCGACCTCGTCGGTGGTCGTGTTGTGCTGACCGGCGACAAAGACCGTGTCGGCCGGTATCTCGACCCCTCGCTCGCGGAGACGCTCCCGGACTCTCCCGTCGTTGCAGATTGTAGCGAGGACGCGGGCGCTCGGCCCTCCGGGGTTGCCCGCACAGGCGCCGCAGTCGAGGCTGGCGTCGAACGGGTTGTTCGTCGTCTGGCTGGCGTGGCCCACGAACACGACCACCCGGCCGAACTGCTCCCAGCCCATCAACTCGAACGCCGTCGCGGCGTACTCGACGCGCTCTTGAACCGTGAGCCCTACCGGAAGCGCGTGGTCGGCCGCCGGGTCGTGGCCGAGCGACGGCTCACAGAACTCGTGGTCGTCCGGTATCCGCTCGTCGGCGCCCGCGAACAGGTCGTACACCCGGGTCGGGAGCAGTGTCCGGGCCGCGAGCGAGAGCCCGTAGCCGACACCGGCGCTCTCGACGAAGCTGAACGCGGTGGCGGCGTTCGACCGGAGCGACTCCACGATACCGGCCCCCGTGTCGAGCGCGCCCGACCAGGTGTCGTGGCGCTCCCGCTCCGGTGTCCCCCCTGTCGGGCGGTCGGTGACCCGGTGCCGTGGGTCCAGAATCGGTGGACACGCGTCGACGGTCACCCCGGAGTCGTACGCCCGGTAGCGCATCGGCACCCCGAAGAACCCGGCGTAGCCGTGGGTCTCGTAGTTCCCCGTGGTCTCGATGTGACGGCGGATAATCTCCGAGCGCGTGTCGATACAGAAGACCAGTTGCGCGTCCGGACGCCCCCGGTTCCCGGCCCTGGAGTTCGCTCGACCCGCCTCGGCTACCTCCTCGACGAGTTCCTGCCGGTAGCTCCGCTCCCACGCGGTCAGCCACACCTCCGCCAGCGGCACCCCCGTCTCGTCGCTCCCGGTGCCGGCGGTGTCCGGGTCGACCGGTCTGTCCAGCAGGTCGACGAGCGCGAGACGCACCGCGAGATACCCGGTGAGCGTGACCGGGTGTGCCGACTGCCAGTCGCCCCCGTCGCCCGCACGCTGTCTGATCAGGCCGGTCCAGCCCGGAAGTGCGGTCAGGTGGTGCTCGAACACCGACCCCCACCGGGACTCGGGCACCCCCGACAGCACCCGCTCGATCCCGGCAACGGGTTCGTCCGGCAGTTCCGCTATCCGGTCCCGGTCCGGTATCGCCCGGTCGTGACGGGCCACCGAGCGGAACGCGGCGTAGAACCCCCGCTCGCGGTTCGGCATCGGCCAGTGGGCAGCCCCCTGGTCCAGAAACGCCGCCAGCCACTTCGTCAGGAGTGTGTCGACACGGTCTGTCCCCGACTCCGACGAGCGAGTCGGGGAGTCTGTCGACAACCGGGACAGCGACGTCTCCGGGTCGCTGTCGTACCCGTGACACTCGAGTTCGCGGCGCAGGATACCGGGGTCGACGCGCCCGTCTGCCAGGGCGCGGCGGAACGTCGCGGAATCGGGGTATCCATCGCCGCCGAATCTGGTCGCCGCCTGCCGGACCGCCCGGTGGAAGGGCAGGTCCTCGAACCCCGACAGCGGGTTGGCGGTCACGAACGAGTGCAGCGGCCACACCCGCCCGACGGTCGACGCCGCGCTGTCGATGCGCTCCCGTATCTCCGTCTCAGTGCTCATCGTACTCCTCGCTCGCTGTCAGCACAGTCCCGGCCGGGGGCCGTGTCGTGTTCAGAAGCGCCACGTACAGCCGCTCGCTCCGGCGGTACAGCCCCGTCTCGATGGCGACGTAGGAAACGGCGAACGCCACCCCGACGGCGACGTGTACGACTGTCAGGTCTGTCGGGGCCGTGACCATCCCACCGTCCATCAGCCCGGTGATGGCGATATAAACCGCGCCGTAGACGGCGATTGCGGGCAGGAACAGTATCGCCACGACACCGTACCGGAGTCTCGCGGGGACCGAACGCCGCCGAACCGCTGTCTGTGTCGCGTGCAGGGTCGTCAGCACGACCAGCCCGGTCAGCAGGAGCCCGCTGTCGAGTGCTGTGCCCTTTCCGGTGAGGAGTGCGAACACGACACCACCGGCGGCCGCCGTCAGGAGTGTGACGAATCCGCCGACGGGTCCGAGCGGTCGGGCGCTCGACTCCGCGGCCGGGCTCGTCTGCTCGACCTGACCACCCGAACGCAGGAACTGGTGGGCCTTGTAGAACCCGTGCAAGACGAGGTGTGTGACCGCCGCCCCGAAGAACCCGAGCCCGGCCTGCACGAGCATGAACCCCATCTGACCGGTCGTCGAGCAGCCGAGTGCCCCTTTCGTGTCTGTCTGGACCGACTTGAGCAGTTTCCCGAGGAGTGCACTCGCGGCCCCGACCACCACGACCAGGAGCATGAACCGCCCGTCGAGGCTGACGGCCGGCGCGAACCGCGCGAACAGCACCCCGCCCGCGTTGACGAACCCGGCGTGCATCAGCGCCGACGCCGGTGTCGGCGCGGTCATCGAGGAGAGCAGCCACGTGTGGAACGGCACCAGCGCGGACTGTATCATCGCCGCCAGCAGGAGACCCCCCAGCGCCACAGCAAGCGTCGTCTCCGGCACCGTCTCGACGGCCGCGAGTATCCCGGAGACTGTCGTCGCGTCCGTCGCCTGTAACAGTGTCACGAGCGCGATACCCAGGAACACACTGCTCGCCAGGAAGTACCGCCGGGCGTAGGAGGCGGCGGCCCGGGCCTGCGGCCACCCACGGACGGTCCCGACCAGGTCTGCCATCACCAGCCCCATCACCAGCCAGGCGAGCCAGAACCCCGCGACGTGGTCTGCCGCGACCAGCCCCATCACCACCACCGTGAACGCGAACAGCCGGGTGAAAAACCGCGTCAGATGCTCGCTCCCCGCCATGTACCGCCGCGAGTAGCTGTGTACGATTCCGCTGAAGAACGTCACGACGACCCACATCACCAGTGTCAGCCCGTCGACGACCACCAGCCCGGGCAGCTCCCAGTCCCCACCGCCGGCCAGTCGAACACCGACCGCACACAGGCTCATCACCCACAGCAGCCACACGAACCGCGTGAGAGCCGCCGGCAGGCGCGGTGTCGGTCCGTTACTGTCCGGGAGCTGTCCAACCGTCCTCCGCTCGTTCTCTCCTGACATCGTTTCTCGTCGACCGGTCGCCGCCGCGGCCGACACCACACGTCGACCCGACCGACGACGACCGCCCTCCGTTAGCTCTGTTTCGAACGGTCCGTGTGTTAAATCCTTCTATACTACCAGACCGTTCTACAGTCGTAATATCGGTAACGAACTGTTACAGCAAAACGACCGTCGGGAACAGTTGGTGACGTACTGTTACAGACCATCAGGGGCCAGCGGCGACCCGTGGCCGGTGTGGGATCGCGCCCGTTCAGACCGCGGGTCACCGGTGACTGTGACCGGCCTCACCGCTCCGGGTCGAACTCGTCGAACGGTGTCGTTTCGTGGCTCCGGACCAGCACCTCGTCCGCGACAGTGAGTCCCAGTTCGAGAAGCGCCTGTGCGACCGGTGTGATGTCGCTGTCGGACTCCCCGACGGCGGTCACGAGCAGGTTCTGCTCGCCGGTCACCAGCTCCTGTACCGACACCACACCGTCGATCCGCAGTATCTCGGGGATCAACTCGCCTCGCTCCGGGATGGACGCGGTGCAGTACAGCAACATCCGGAGCGGGTAGCCGGATTTCCCGTAGTCGATATCGGCGCTGTACCCCTTTATGACACCCTCCGACTCGAGTCGCTGGATGCGCTTGCGGACGGTGCTGTCCGCGGTCCCGGTTCGGTCCGCGATATCACTCGACGACGTGTTCCTCGCGTCCGCCTGCAGCGCGTGCAGAATCGCCCTGTCGACGTCGTCGATGTCGTGGTCGGACATACCGGCTGTTCTCACGTACCGAACATATAGACTGCGCCTGGGCACCGGCAGAGTGGTCCGACCGAACGTGACACTGGATGCCGGACGAAAATCCGTGCGGATGTTCGCCGCCAGTAGAACCTGCTGTCCGGTGTGTCCGGTCGGGTTCCGAGACACCGGAGGACTGCTTACCACTCCGGGACATCGGAGAGACACCCGCGATTCCGTGACACCGGGGAAATATTTACAGTTCGTGCTGAACACGTGTCACGTATGGTGCTCGGGGGTGTGAAGACGGGGTTCGAACTCGTCGCCGACTCGGTTCGCGTGTTCAGACGGTACCCGCGGCTGGTTGTGCCGCTGTTGCTGACCTGGGTGTGTATCGCGGCGCTGATACTCTGGGCGCGGTTTTTCAGACCCGAACTGGGCCTGCAGGGGGCGCTGCTCCTGGGATTCCTGCTCGTCCTCGTGCAGGCGTTCCTGCTCGCGTTCTCCTGTTCGATGCTGCTCGAGATGGTCGAACAGGTCGAGCGGGGCGGGGAACCGTCGCTCGAGCGGGCGTTCCGGGACAGTCTCGGCGAGAATCTGGTCGCGATGCTCCCGCTGGTTCTCGTCTGGTCTGTGGTCTGGTTCCTGCTATCGGTCGTCCAGGCGCTGTTCGAGGACGACTCCCGTGACAGCGAGGACTACTCCCCGGAGAACGCCGCGAGGGCGCTGGCCGACGGGAGCGGGTCGCTGCTCGGGGCCGGTATCGACGCACTGAAGAAGGGCGTTCGGATGCTCGTGTTCCTGGTCATGCCGGCGATTGCCTGGGAGGGCCGCGGGTTCAGGGATGCGGTCGGGCGCGGCTACGACGTCTTCCGGAACAACGTCGCGGCGTTCGTGACGGGGTTCTCGCTGACCTACGTCCTCGCGGGCCTGCTGTTCCTGCCGGTCAGTCTCCTCCTGTTTGCCGTCGACGAGGGCCTGCTCACGCTGTCCTCGACACAGTGGTACCTCGTCATCGGCTACTCCGGACTGGTGTGGACGGTCAGCATCTACCTGGAGCAGATGTTCGTGGCCGACCTGTTCCTCTGGCACAAGGAGTACGAGCAGGCCGTCGCGGCGGCCCGCCGTCGGGGACACGAGCGGCCGTCGATGCGCGAGGTTCCGCGCCCGACACTTCTCGACGATGTCGCGTCACTGGAGGAGCGAAAGATTCCGGGCGGCGGGTCGAGACCGGTCCGGTCAGAGTCGCGGTCGGGTGATGCCGGGTCCGAACCGCCCTGGCGGCGGTGACCCGGGTCAGGCCGCATCGGCTCACTTCCGACCGTGGAGCCTCGACATATCCGAACCACCCTGGCGGTCAGGCCGGGCAACTGACACCGTCTCCGGTGCCGTCGTCGCCGGAGTCGTAGCCCAGCGCCGCCGCAACGTCGACCAGGCCCTCACCCTGGTGGGTGTCGGGGTGGCCGATATCCTCGGCCGTGTCGAGGAGTTGTCGGCGGGTCTCCGGGGGTGTGCGCCCCTGACTCAACAGTTGTGCAACCGCGCCGGTGACGTGCGGTGACGCCATCGACGTGCCATCGAGGACGGTGTGCCCGTCCGGGTGGGTCGAACAGACCCTCGCCCCGGGCGCCGCGAGGTCCACCTCCGGCCCCCGCGAGGAGAACTCCGCGATGTCGTCCTCGATATCGGTCGCGGCGACAGCGAGGAACTCCTCGTAGGCCGCCGGGTAGCCGACCGAGTCGGCTCTCCCGCGGTTGCCTGCGGCGGCAACGGGCACCAGTCCCGCCTCGACGGCGTACTCGCCGGCCGTCTTCAGCGCCGGGGACTTCCGTGGTGAACCGAGGCTGAGATTTATCACACCCCAGTCGTGGTCGGCGGCGTACCGGATAGCGGCGGCGATTGCCGAGGTGCGACAGCCACCGCTCCCCGAACAGACCTTCAGCGCGTGCAGTGTCGCGTCCGGTGCGACGCCGACGACCCCGTCCTCGCCACCCGCGGCGGCGACGGTGCCGGCGACGTGTGTCCCGTGACCGCCGTCGTCGGACCAGGGGTACCTGCAGTCCCCGCCGGAACACTCCGCCCAGGCCTCGTGGTTCTCGTCGACCGCCGGGTCGGCCAGGTTCCCGCTCAGGTCCGGGTGGGTCGCGCTGATACCCGTGTCGATAACACCGACGTCGACACCGTCACCTGTCGCCCCCTGTCTGTGCGCCACGTCGGCGTCGGTGCGGTCGATCCCCCAGGGGAGTGTCCCCGACGCGGTGGCCGACCCCGCGTGCGAGTCGGAGACGTGTGTCAGTTTCCGGTCGCGCTGGACGAAGGCGACGTCCTCCCGGGAGGCCAACGAATCGCTGCGTGCCCCCGAGAACACCCCACAGACCAGTTTCGTCGACGTGTGCTCGTCGAGGTCGATCTCGGCGTACCCGCTCTCTGCCACCGACGCCGCCGCGGCGGCACCGTCCTCGGACTCGGTTCCGACTATGTACTCCTCCATCCGGTGGTACACCGCCGCGCCGACCCCGATACCGAGGACACCTGCCCCGACGCTCTTCAGGATGTCGCGCCGGGACCACGACGAGTCTCCCATACACGCATATATTCGAGACTCGGTTATAAGATTCTGACGCTCGTGTCAGGGCCACGATTCGACGGACGAACGGGACGGTCCCGGCGCGAACTGGCCACGCTCTCCGGGAGACGAGCGACCAGCCGATTACGCTCGACGCCGGGGGCTGTTCGCGCCGCGGTCCTCGTGCCGATTCCAAGTCCTGAAATACGTTCAGTACAACGTGGCCGTATGAATCTCCTGTCACCGTCGCCGGTCCCGGAGAGCGCCCGGGACGTGAAGGCGGCCGCCAGCGAGTTCGCAGACGAGCACGTGCGACCGAACAGCGCAGAGCACGACGCCACCGGGGAGTACCCGCGCGAGATAATCCGGAAGGCACAGGCCGCGGGACTCGCCGGGAACTACGTCCCCGAGAAGTACGGTGGTGCGGGCTGGACGCTCGCACACCGACTCGCGGTCGTCGAGGAGTGGTTCCGGGGCGACGGCGGTATCGGGCTCGCGCTCCAGCTGGTCGATTTCGGCGCGAAGGTGGTCGCGATGACCGGGTCCGAGGAACAGAAAACCGAGTGGCTCCCGGCGGTCGCGGCCGGCGACGTGATAACGGGGATGGCGGCGACAGAGCCGTCCGGTGGCTCGGACCTCGCCGGGATGACGACGACCGCCCGGCGCGAGGGTGACGAGTACGTCATCGACGGCGAGAAGTACTGGACGAGCAACGGTGTCGACGCCGACTGGATCGTCGTCTACGCACAGACCGGCGAGCCCGGACACGACGGCTACTCGCTGTTCGTGGTGCCGACGGAGCTGGACGGCTACGAACCGGAGGAGATAACCGGGAAGATGGGGCTGCGCGCCTCACAGCAGGCCCGCATCAACTTCGACGGGGTTCGCGTGCCGGCCGCGAACCGTCTCGGCGCGGAGGGCAACGGGTTCTACAACCTCGCCTCCTTCTTCAACTACGGCCGCATCGCGGTTGCGGGCCACGGTATCGGGCTCGCGGCCTCGGCGCTCGAGGCCGCTTGGGAGTACGTCCACGACAGAGAGCTGTACGACGAACCCGTCGCGGACAAACAGACCGTGAGACACCGGCTGGTCGAGAGCCGCGAGCAGTTCGAGGCCGCCCGGGCGCTCACGTGGGAGGCCTGCGAGCACGTGATGGCCGGCGACAGCCCGGCGTTCTGGGCGAGCCTGGCAAAGAGCCACGCCACCCGCGCCGCCGAGGACATCGCACAGACCGCGGTCCAGCTCCACGGCGGCGAGGGGCTCCGCGAGGAGACCCGCGCGAACCGTGCCTACCGTGACGCGAAGTACCCCGCCATCTACGAGGGTGCAAACGCCATCCAGCGCGACCTCGCGTACGGTCACTGGCCCGAGCGCGAGCGGTGAACGACTCGACTCACAGCCGGACTCTCAGGCCGGAGGCACCGACAGCTCTCTCTGGGCGCCGTCGCCGACCACACTGAGCTCCCCACCGGAGTACCAGACATGCCAGTACACGTACCACACACCGAGCCCCTGCGCGTGCTGTATCTGGTCGATATCGGCCTCACCCGTCAGCACCTCCCGTTCGGCAGTCGAGAGTTCACAGCCAGTTGCTCCGATCTGCACCACAGGCGTCTCACCCCCTCCCCCGGTGAGCGTAATCTTCACACTCGGCTGGTCGCTCGTGGCGTCTCCGAGCAGGGTCCCAACCAGTTCGGCGAGTGCACTGTCCAGTCAACAACCCCACCCTACTGCGCTCGGGCAGATGAACTGCCACTCGCTTGGT
>CAZFMN010000066.1:0-15087 GCA_964520075.1 uncultured Halobacteriales archaeon
GACATCTGCGTTCCGGGCTCACCGATACTCTGTGCGCTGACGGTCCCGACAGGGTCGAGCGGGTCGACGCGGGAGTCCTCGTACTCCGCCTCCGTCGCCTGGACGATCTGCTTTGCTTCCTCGACGGTCGGGTCGCGGTCCTCGAGTGTGCTGTGCAACTCGTCTTTGAGGCGTCGCGGGAGGTCACTCCCCTCGACGGTCGCCTCGATGTTGCTCTGTGTCATGTGATCAGTCGTCGCTCTGGGCGAGCCACCAGTCGTCGGCGTGCTCGGAGATGTTGATCGGCTCCTGTGTGTCGCCGAGGAACTGGCTTTTCTCCCGTTCGTTCTCGAACTCGCTGTCGAGCACGCGGTCGGCGATGCGCTCGACGTCGACCGCGGGCTCGGTCTCGCTGGAGGACACCTCCACCGGGGAGGTGCCGTCCTCGCCGAACTCGAACTGGACGACGGTGTCGCCGGTGTCCCGGACGGTGCCGTCGTACTGCGCCTCGAGCTCGGAGAGGGCGTTTATCAGGCGGCGCTGGAGATACCCCGACTTGGAGGTCCGGACCGCGGTGTCGACCAGCCCCTCGCGGCCACCCATCGCGTGGAAGAAAAACTCCCGCGGGTCGAGCCCGTCGCGGTAGGAGTGACGCACGAACCCGCGGGCGTCCGCCGACAGGTCGTTCTCCTCGAAGTGACTGAGCGTGCGGTCCTCGTAGCCGCGGTTGATGCGCTCGCCCCTGACCGCCTGCTGACCGACACAGCCGGCCATCTGGGTCAGGTTGAGCATCGACCCGCGGGCACCGGACTCCGCCATCACCACCGCCGGGTTGTCGTCCGCGAACTCCTCCTCGGCGATGTCGCCCGCGCTGTCACGGGCCTGTCCGAGCGTCTGCATTATCTTCATCTCCAGGGTCTCGTCGACCGTCCGGCCCGGCAGCGACTCGAGGTCGCCGCGCTCGTAGGCCCCGATGAGCTCCTGGACCCGCTCCTCGGCGTTGTCGATTGCCTCGTCGACCCGGGCCTGTGCCTCCGGTGGCACCGACTCGTCGTCGATGCTGATCGAGAATCCGAAGTGCATAATCGTCCGGACCGCGAGCGAGGACACCTCGTTTATGAAGATGCGTGCCCGCGTTCGGGAGTACTCCTTCGCGATCGTGTCGACCACCTCGCCACCGAACGCGCCGACGGCGTCCTCGTCGACAGTTCCTCTGAGCAACTGCCCGTCGTCGACGACGACCCTGTCGCCGGCCGAGGAGGTGAACTCCAGGTTCAGACCGTCGGGCAACAGCTCCGAGAACAGCGTCCGACCGGTCCAGTACGGCTCACCGTCGTCCCCGTCGGGTTCGGGCAACTCGTCGATGCGTGTCGTCCGCAGCAGGTCGAGCGCCTGTGTCTCGTTGAACTGCGGGTTCTGGTTTGTCAGCAGGTACGTCCCGGTGACGTGGTCCTGGATTGCCCCGATTATGTTCTCGCCCATCTTCGGGCTGAGCATCTGCTCCTGGACACGCATCAGTGTCCGGGCCTCCGCACGCGCCTCCTCGTTCTGGAGCGCGTGCATGTTCATCTCGTCCCCGTCGAAGTCCGCGTTGTACGGCGGGCAGTTACTTCCCACGAAGGAATCGGTGACGAACCGATGTGCGTCATCCACTGTCGTGACGTCGTAGACACGCTGTTGGTCGGTCGTCTCGATTGCGTCGATCTCCTCCCAGATCAGCCCCTCTCCGGCGTCGGCGACACGGTCGGCCTTCCACGTCTCGTAGTCCGGGAACGCTGTCGCTCTGGGCTGTTCGACGTCACGCTGGCGCCATCGGCGCACTCGCTCCGGGTCCTCGCCGTGGCTCTCCGCAAGCTCCGTCAGTTGACCGTAGCCCCCCTCGGCGGTCTTGGCTCTGGTCGCAATCTCCGCGAGGCGGTCAAGTTCGGCCTGCTTCTCCGCGAGATACGCGCCGGCCAGCCGGCTCTCGGCGTCGGCCTCGTGGTTGTAGGTGTACCCGACCCGGCTGAACAGATTCCGGAGTGACTCCTGACTGGCGTCGAGTTCGGCCGTGAGCGTCGTCGAGACCGACCCGTCCTGACGCCGGTTGCCGGCATCCTCACGAACGTTCGAGACGCGGGTTCCGAACCCCTCCAGCAGTTCGCTTACGTCCTCGATAAACGCCTTACCGGCGTCGAGAACGTCGTCTGTTTTGGCCACTTTGAACACAGGCTGTGTGAACAGCTTCGGACCGCGCTGTTTCGGCGTCGAGAGCTCTGCCCCGAAGTAGGCACTCGTGAACGCACGCTGGACTGCGTTCGACCCCGCCCGAATCCACTCCGGGACCCGGAACGCGCTCGTTGTCTTGTCTCCTGTCGGAACACCGAGTGCCGCAAAGAACGTCGACAGTGGCTTGCTCCGGAGCTCCATCGCGTACCCGCTTCCTGTCACGTCGAGTACCGACCCGTCGGCGGCGACAATCTGTGCCTCGTTTTCCTTGCGGGTCGGTGACCGGGGGTCGAAGCCGAGCTGTTCCAGGTCGGTGGCGATGTCCTCGAGGTCCTCTCTGGTCCCGCGGAACGTCAGCCGGGCGTGCTGTCCGTCGAGTTCGAGTGTGCCATCGCCGAACAGATGCCCCGCGAGCCGAGCAACGACAACCCCGGTTCGCGAGTGACCGTCGAAGGGCAACAGACTGTCCAGTTCAGACACGGCGTGGTCGAGATACGTCTCCGACGGTGCCGTCGTCCGGATGTCCTCGGCCGTGAGGACAACCTGTTCGTCGGCTCCGGGCTCGAACTCGGGCAGTTCGACCGGCCGCCGAAGGAGCCTGTCACCCGCCGAGAGCTCCTCGACGGGGGTGAGACCATCCGGCGTCTGCAACGGGTGGTCTGATGTCGCTGTGATCTGACCCGAGGGCGTCTCCACATCGTGGACTGTCGCGCCGTACTCCTCGGGCAACAGCGACCAGAAATCCTGGAGCCCGGTTTCGCGCTCCTCAGCCTTGTCGGGGTCGTAGGCTGTCACAACCTCCTCCTCCCAGTCGCCTTCGATGTCCTCGATTCGCCTGACGTAGCCGTCACAGTCGACGCGCGTGTCACCGGCCACGCAGACTGTCGTGTTGAGACGGAATGTCTTGTACGGCATCACGACGACCTCGTGAGCCATTATCGACATCCGGTGCAGCGAGGGCTGACGGTTGAAGATGACGATGTCGCCGTCGATGAGGTGCCGGGAGACCTCCCAGCCGGGTTCGACCTTCTCGGAGAGCTCCTCGCAGTTTTTCTCGGTTACCTTCAGCCGGCGGCCATCACCCCGGCGGACGTAGTTCGCGCCGGGGTGTGACTCTGGCCCGTTGCGGACGTACCGGCGGGCCTGGTCCAGGTTGCGGCTGTTCACGTTCATCGTCTGTGTCATCTCGGTCGCCACCCGGTTGGGCACCCCGACCTCGTTCAGCGAGACCGTCGGGTCGGGTGAGATGACCGTCCGGGCCGAGAAGTTCACGCGCTTGCCGGACAGCGAGCCGCGGAACCGGCCCTCCTTTCCTTTCAGGCGCTGGGACAGCGTCTTCAGCGGCCGGCCAGAGCGGTGCCGGGCGGGCGGGGTGCCCGAGATCTCGTTGTCCATGAACGTCGTGACGTGGTACTGCAGCAGTTCCCAGAGGTCCTCGATTATCAGCTGTGGGGCACCGGCCTCGCGGTTCTCCATGAACCGCTGGTTGATGCGGATGATATCGACCAGCTTGTGCGTGAGGTCGTCCTCGGAGCGCTGGCCGTTGTCGAGGGTGATGGAGGGACGGGCGGTCACCGGCGGCACCGGCAGCACCGTCAGGATCATCCACTCCGGTCGGGAGCCCTCCGCGTCGATACCGATCGATTCGATGTCGCTGTCGGGGATGTGCTCGAACCAGTCCCGGATGTCGGAGGCCATCAGCTTGTTCATGTCCTCCTCGGTCAACTCGACGCCGAGCGCCGATTCGAGCATCTCCCGGTCGTCGGGCCGCGGGCGGAACTCCCCGGAGATTATCTCCCGGATACGACCGCTGTCGAGTCCGGTCTCCTCCGCGAGGTCCGTCGGTGTCACCCGGGCGGAGTCCTCGTCGGGTTCCATTGCTTTCGCGATGCGTGCGGGGTAGTCCGAGGCGAGCACGTCCTGCACCTCGTAGTAGGTGGTCGGTTTCTCGTGCTGGATGTCGAACTGCTCCTCGCCGCAGTGTGGACAGCGGTCCTTCTTGCGGGCCTGCCGGATTGCGGATTTCGTCACGTCGTCGACATCCCGGCCGAGACTCCGGGTGCGGTCCAGACTGTCGCGGAACTCGGACTGTTCGTCCTCCGTGAGCAGGACACGGCTGCACTCCCGGCAGGTCCCCCGGAGGAGTCGCCGGATGAGTTTGGCGAACCCCACGTGGATGACCGGCGCCGCGAGTTCGATGTGTCCGAAGTGGCCGTTGCAGGAACCGGAGTGTTTCCCGCAGGTCTTGCACTCCAGTCCGGGGTCGATGACGCCGAGTCGCGGGTCCATCAGCCCCATGTCGATGGGGAACCCGTCGTCGTCGTACGTGTCGGCCGTGATGACCTTCGTCGCCGAGATATCCCGGTAGGATTCGGGGTCCATCAGGCCGAAGTCGATCCGTTCGAGATCCTGTGGTGTGTCGAGTGGCATTGTTAGACTGCGTCCTCCAGTTCGAGTCGTGGTCGGATACCGAGCGCTATCATCTCGTCGAGCAGGAGCTTGAACGCGTAGCTCACCTCCATCTCGTGTATATCACTCTCCGAGCCGGTCAGCGGGTCGTAGACACGGCGCTGGTTGACATCCTCCACCGCGACCATCCCGCTGTCGGCGGAGACGTACACCGTCTCGCGGTCGGACTCGTCGAGGAGCCGTTCTTTCAGCGTCATCGCGGCACCGTGTCCGATGAACACGTCCCGCTCCATCTCGCCGATACGGAGCCCACCCTCGCGTGCCCGGCCCTCCGTGGGCTGGCGGGTCAGCACCTGCACTGGCCCGCGCGAGCGGGCGTGAATCTTGTTCGACACCATATGGTAGAGCTTCTGGTAGAAGATGGTGCCGACGAAGATCTCCGCCTCGATCTTCTCGCCGGTCACGCCGGAGTACATCGTCTCCTTGCCGCTGGATTCGAACCCGTACTCCTCGAGTGCCCCCCGAAGTTCCTCCTCGTCCTCGCCGGTGAAGGGGGTGCCGTCGACCCGGCGCCCCTCCAGTGAGCCGACCTTGCCGCCGATCATCTCCAGGATGTGTCCGACCGTCATCCGGGAGGGCAGGGCGTGGGGGTTCAGGATGAGATCCGGCACGACACCCTCCTCGGTGAACGGCATATCCTCGTGCGGGGCGATGTGGCCCACGACCCCCTTCTGGCCGTGCCGCGAGGCGAACTTGTCGCCCAGCTCCGGGATGCGCTCGTCGCGCACCGACACCTTCGAGAGCTTCGAGCCGTCCTCGCCCTCCATCAGTGTGACCGTGTCGACGATGCCGGACTCGCCGGACCGCATCGTCACCGACGTCTCCCGGCGCTTCTGCGGGCTGAGCCCACCCATGTCGTCCGGCTCCTCCAGGAACCGCGGCGGCGAGGTCTTCCCCAGCAGGACGGCGCTCTCACCGACCGACGTCTCCGGGTTCACGAGTCCGTCCTCGTCGAGGTGTTTGTACGCCTCCTCGCCACGGGCACCCCGGACCTCCTCGTCGGGGATCTCGAAGCGGTCCTCCTGACCGCCGGGGTACCGGCGCTCCTCACCCTCGTAGGTGCGGAAGAAGTGCGACCGGGCGAGCCCCCGGTCGACCGACCCCTGGTTCATCACGAGTGCGTCCTCGATGTTGAACCCCTCGTAGCTCATCACCGCGACCACGAAGTTCTGTGCGGCCGGCCGGTCGTCGTAGCCGATCTGCTCTGTCGTCTGTGTCTTCACCAGCGACAGCTGCGGGTAGTGAAGCAGGTGCTGGCGCGTGTCCGGGCGCACCCGGTAGTTCGCGGAGGGCAACCCGAGTGACTGCTTTATCATCCCCGACCCCATCGTGATGCGCGGCGATGCGTTGTGTTCGGGGTACGGTATCATCCCGGCACCGATACCGAAGATGAGCTGCGGGTCGATCTCCAGGTGGGTGTGGTCCTCGGTGAGGTCGTCCTCCTCGACGGCGACCAGGATGTCCTCCTCCTCCTCGGCGTCGATGAACTCGACGTACCCCCGGTCGACGAGATCCTGGAACTCGATATCGCCGTTCTCCAGCGCCTCGACGTCCTCGTCGGAGACCAGCGGCTCGCCGTCCTCGACGACGAGCAGCGGGCGACGCGCCCGTCCGGCGTCCGCGTTGACGATGACCTCGTCGGTTCGCTGGTTGACCGCGACGTTCACCATCTCGCTGACGTCACCCCGGCGGCGTGCCTGCCGGATGTGGTCTGCGAGCTGTTCGGGGTTGGGGTGTGTCCCAACCAGACTCCCGTTGACGTAGACCTTTGCTTCTCTTTGCTGACTCATGTTAGTCGTCCGCAGGGCGTTTGACGCCTTCGATACCGGGGATGCCCTCTACCCCCATCTCGGCGAGCTCGTGTTTGAGTGCCCGTTCGTCCTCGACGGTCTTCGACAGCTCCATCGCCTGTGCGAAGTTCTTCACCAGCCCGCAGTTCGGCCCCTCCGGCGTCTCGGACGGGCAGATGCGACCCCACTGTGTGGCGTGCAGGTCACGCGCCTCGAAGTGGGGCTGTGAGCGGCTGAGCGGCGACCGCAGCCGCCGCAGGTGGCTGAGCACACCCATGTAGTCGGTCCGGTCGACCAGCTGCGAGACACCCGACCGACCACCGACCCAGTTGCCCGTCGCGATGGGGTGTTCGAGCCGCTCTGTCAGCACGTCCGACCGAACCACCGTCGACACCGAGAGCTGACGGTTCCGCATGTTCGCCCGCTCGAGCTGGTATTTCACGTCCCGTGCCAGCTTGTTCAGCGCCGTCCGGAACAGGTCACGCATCAGGTCACCGCTGACCTTCAGCCGCTTGTTCGCGTAGTGGTCCTTGTCGTCGGCCTCGCGCCGCTCCAGCGCCAGCTCGAAACACGCCTCCGCCATCCGACAGAGGTAGTAGGCCTTGTTGATTCGGACGTCCTCCTCGTCGACACCGTCCTCGTGGAGGTGCGGGAGGAGATACCGGTCGATGACGTAGTTTGCCCGCTTGAGCTGGTAGTTTTTCCCCTGTCCGGAGGCGACTCGCTTGCCGAGTGACTCGACGGCCTCCTCCGTCGTCTGCACGTCCGCGGCCTCCAGGTTCTCGAGCATGAACTTCACTATCTCGGGGTCCTCGCTGACCCTGTGAACGATCTCCTCGTCGGACTCCAGTCCGAGCGCACGGACCAGTGTCACGAAGTCGACACTACCCGAGACCGAGGGGAACGACACCTCGAGCAGTCCGTCCCGGGACCGCTCGACCAGCACCAGCGCCCGGTAGCCGCGGCGCTGAGAGAACGTTTTCGCCACCTGCACGTCGTCACCGTACTTCGTATCGGTCTCGGCGAGTATCTTGTTCGGCGCGAGATCCTCGCTCGTCATCAGCACCCGCTCGGAGCCGTTGACGATGAAATACCCCCCGGGGTCGGCCGGGTCCTCGCCGATGTCGATGAGGTCCTCGTCGCTGAAGTTGGCGATGTTGCACTTCTCGGAGCCGATCATGATCGGCATCCGACCGACCTTCGTCTCGGTCTGGTCGACGACCCGTTCCTCCTCCTCCTCGCCGCCCACGACCACCCGCATCTCCATGAATACCGGCGCGGAGTAGGTGATATTCCGGAGGCGGGCCTCCTGTGGGTACAGCAGTTCCTCGCTGCCGTCCGCCTCGCGGACCCGCGGTGTCACCACCCGCACATCACCCAGTTCGACGTAGACCGGTTCCTCGCCCTCCTTGTCGCCGATGTCGGTGTCGATCGTCTCCTTCTCGTCGACGACCTGTTGCATCCCCTGGTCGAGGAAGGCGTTGAACGAGCGGAAGTGATGCTCCGCGAGTCGCTCCCGGGAGAAGTACTCCCGCGAGATGCTGCGTCGCGTCTCTACGTTCATTGTTTCTCGACCACCAGTCTGTAGACAGTTGCACGGTCCGTGGTCCTGGAATCCCGGGTGATCTCGACCACGTCACCGACCTCCGCCTCCGACGGGAGCGCCGGGTCCTTTCTCCGTATCTTCGGCAGGTCCGTCTTTTCGATGTTGTACTCCTCGAGCACGCCCTCCAGTTCTGCACTGTCGAGCATGCTGTGGTCCGGTACGAGTTCGTGGCTGCTTACATCTACCATGTGTTGTGTGGGTAAAACGGGACAGTTCGAGATACTACAGTTTTATTGATGCCAGGGCCATATAACGGTTTTGATGCCTCGACGGGCACAGCTACCGGACCCCGGCCCGGTTGGCGTACCGGAGTATCGCCTCACCCGATTGTTTGGACGCCAGTATCATAAGTGCCAGGGGTTCACTCTCCGGCACTGTTCGACCGGGAACCGGTTACACGCGCCCGCTCGAGGCTTCACCGACTGTCGGAGACTGCACGGACCGCCGCGCTCTCCGGTGGAGACAAGATTTAAGTACGAGCATCCCTTACCTGTAGTTAGTAAGGCGCGCTGGACACACCAGTGTCGTCAGACAGCATCCAAATGAGTGAGTCAACAGTCAGAGAGCGCGGTACCGAGTCGAGAGAGACAGAGACAGAGAGCCAGCGCGGGCAGTCCCAGTCCACCTGCCCGGAGTGTGGCGGCAGACTCGCCGCGGACGAGAAGCGCGGCGAACAGGTCTGCCGGGAGTGTGGGCTGGTCGTCTCGGAGGACGAGATCGACCACGGTCCGGAGTGGCGCGCATACGACAGCAGAGAGCGTGACGAGAAGAGTCGCGTGGGTGCACCGACGACGAAGCTGATGCACGACAAGGGGCTGTCTACGAACATCGGCTGGCAGGACAAGGACGCCTACGGCAACACCCTCTCCAGCCGGCAGCGCGAGAAGATGCAGCGTCTGCGCACCTGGAACGAGCGGTTCCGAACGCAGGACCACAGCGAGCGCAATCTCAAGCAGGCTCTCGGCGAGATAGAACGGATGGGCAGTGCTCTGGGCCTCGCAGAGGAGGTCCGGGAGACGGCGAGTGTTATCTACCGGCGGGCGCTGGAGGAGGGGCTCCTGCCGGGTCGTTCCATCGAGGGTGTCGCCACCGCGGCGCTGTACGCCGCGGCGAGACAGATGAACCGACCGCGCAGTATCGGCGCGGTGGCCGCCGTGAGCCGGGTCGACGAGGCGGAGTTCACCCGCGCGTACCGGTATATCAACCGTGAGCTGGGGCTGGCAGTCGAGCCGGCGGACCCACTGCAGTTCCTCGACCGGGTGCTCGACGGGCTGGAACTCGGCGAGGAGACCCGCCGGTGCGCGCGTGACCTCCTGCAAAACGCCAGAGGAACCGGTGTCTTCAACGGCAAGAGCCCCGTCGGTCTCGCGGCCGCCGCGGTGTACGCCGCCGGCCAACTCACCGGGGAACAGCCTACGCAGGACGCCGTCGGCGACGCGGCCGGTGTCAGCAGTGTCACCATCCGCAACCGCTACACCGAACTGCTCGCGGTCGCGGAGGACGGACCCGAAAACAGTTCGGCGGAGTCCGCAGACGGCGCGAGCGCGGCGTAGGACGGCGTTCCCGCCCATCGTGCCGACCGGTGACGGGAGACCCACCCACGAGACCGGCGATAGGGAAGTACTTAGTATTGGGCCGCCAACACTGTCGGATGTACGACGATATCCTCGTGTCGACAGACGGGCAGTCGGGAACGGACGAGGCAGTGGCTCGCGGGCTCCACATCGCCCGGACCTTCGATGCGCGCGTCCACGCGCTGTTCGTCTCGACCGAACAGCTCGACGGTGCCCTCACGGACGAGGGCCGGGAGACAGTCCGCGAGCAGCTGGACGCGCGGGGGCAGTCGGCGACCGACGACATCCGCGAGTGGGGAGAGGAGCTGTCGGTCGAGGTGGTCACCGCGGTGCGTGATGGTGTGCCCCCGGAGACGGTCCGCGAGTACGCCACCGAACACGGTATCGACCTCGTCGTGATGGGCACCCGGGCTGGTGACACCGGCGACTACATCGGCACGACCACACAGCACGTGCTCGCCCAGTCGCCGGTCCCGGTTGTTGCGGTCCCGCCGAGGGACGGTGGTCTCCCCGACCCCGGCTACGGTGCCTTCGGCCAGGTCGTCGTCCCGACCGACGGGAGTGCGGTCGCCGAGCACGCCGCGACACACGGTCTGCGGGTCGCCGAGCGGTACGGGGCCGACGTGCGTGTCGTCTACGTCGTCGACACGACCACACACGAACTCGCGGACACCTCCCGGAGTATCCTCGGTCCGCTCCGGGAGGGCGGCCGCAACGCCGTCGAGACGATTGCCGAACGAGCCCGTGACCTGAATCTGCCGGTCTCGACGGCGATGCTCGAGGGAAGCCCCGCCACGGAGATCCGCCAGTACGCGACCGGTGCCGGGGCAGACCTCGTTGCGATGGGCACCCACGGCACCGGCGGGAGCCGCGATGGACTGCTCGGGAGCACCGCGACCCGGGTGCTCAGGCGGTCGACGGTCCCCGTTCTGACCCTGAACGAACAGACACAGGCCCCGGATACGGACACACCCGAGGGGGTCTGATACTGCCGGACAGAACCACGTGAGCAGCGACGCCACGAGAACGCCAGCAGCGGGCCGCGAGACACCGGAGTGTCGTCCGGGCTCTGTGGCGACAGGGCTCTCCATCCCGCGGTGTTGGGGTGTGTCCGGCATCGCTGGCTCCCACGTCCCGGTGTAGCTGTAGCCGGAACGTACATTATCGCTGATTCTTAACTGTTGTCCATGTCAGATACAGCGAACAGGGGTGAATCGGCGGCAGACGAGGAAGTATCAACCGCCGTACTGGTAGCGGTGGTGGCGGACAAGCTCCCGAACGGCCTGTTGCGGCGCATCGACCGTGCCGTTCCGGCGCGTCTCAAACCCTGGCACAGGGAGAACGGGGCCATCACGTTCGACCAGGGGCGGTTCCAGTGGAGCCCCTCCTCGCCGGCGGAGTACCACGCCAAACTCTACCACGAGGTCGAGGGCATCGAGGGGCTGGTGAGGCGTCACTGCCGGCTCCCGTTCGAGCGCTCGCTGGAGGTCGGCTGTGGGTACGGCCGGCTCTCGCCGTGGCTCGCCCGGCTCTCCGGCTCACACCACGCCGTCGAACCGAACGCCGATGCCGTCGAGACCGCCCGGACACACTACCCTCACGTCGAGTTCCGCGAGGCCACCGCACAGGAACTGCCATACGAGGACGACAGCTTCTCGTTCGTGTTCACCTGGAACGTGCTGATGCACGTCCCGCCGGAGGAGATTGGGGGTGCCGCCTCGGAGATACGGCGTGTTCTCGACGCGGACGGCACGGTCCTGCTGATGGAGAACACGACCGACACGACGAGTCCAATCCACTGGGGCCGCTCGCGCGAGGCGTACGAGTCACTCCTCGGCATGACCGCCGACGCGTGCGAACCCCGACCCGTCGAGCGCACCTACGAGTTCGTGAAGGGTGGCGAGTTCGTCGCCGACGACCACCACATGATGCTGTTCGACGGCACCGGTGACGACGACCAGGGCGGCGACGAGACCGGGTGAGGTGGAGGACTGCCGTGCCGCCGGGGAACCGACCCGGACCAGTGCCGGGGGGGACCTCCGGTTGCCGGCCGCCGTCTCGACGACCGAAAGGTACATTTCTCGGGTCGTGCGAACGGGGAACAATGGCCAGCAACAACAGCAGGGGGGTCGCGGCGGTGATAGACAGGGTGCCCGACGGGCTGCTGGAGCGCGTCGAACGGGTCGTCCCCGAGCGGTTCAAGCCCTGGAGTCGGGAGAACGGTGTCATCACGTTCGACGAGGGGAGTGTCCAGTGGAGCCCCTCCTCGCCGGCGGAGTACCACGCCAAACTCTACCACGAGGTCGAGGGCATCGAGGGGCTGGTGAGGCGTCACTGCCGGCTCCCGTTCGAGCGCTCGCTGGAGGTCGGCTGTGGGTACGGCCGGCTCTCGCCGTGGCTCGCCCGGCTCTCCGGCTCACACCACGCCGTCGAACCGAACGCCGATGCCGTCGAGACCGCCCGGACACACTACCCTCACGTCGAGTTCCGCGAGGCCACCGCACAGGAACTGCCATACGAGGACGACAGCTTCCCGTTCGTCCTGACCTGGAACGTGCTCCAGCACGTCCCGCCGGAGGATATCGAGGATGCTGTCGGGGAGGTCCGGCGCGTCCTCGACGAGGACGGCACGCTCCTGCTGATGGAGAACACCACGGACACGACGAGTCCGATCCACTGGGGCCGCTCGCGCGAGGCGTACGAGTCACTGCTCGGGATGACCGCCGACGCGTACGAACCCCGGCCGGTCGAGCGTACCTACGAGTTCTCGAAGCAGGGTTCGTTCGTCGCTGCCGACAACCACATGATACTGTTCACCGGCACCGAGGGCGACACCACCGAACCAGTCGGGTAGTGTCTGCCGGCCCGGACCAGCAGCGCCCGCACGGTCGACCAGCGAGGCTTTCCAGGTCTACAGTCCTCACCGCCACACGAAGCGTCGACTCGGGTAGTACCGCCCCGAGGCGAGGACAGCGACACTCGGGGGTGCAGTCGACATCCAGCAGTGCATCGCTGCCTGCCGCCTGCAGGAGTGACCGAACATCCTGTGGCCCGCGTTCTCGCTGTTGTCCGGTCGGACACCCTCGGCTGTCTGTCGTCGAGAACGGTGGCTGAGGGGAGTAAGCCCCCTTCTGTTCGGTCCGGCATTCGGCTGAGCGTCCGAACCTGCGTCCGGGCTACCTGATGGTTCGGACTTGCACCGGTGAGGATTCGCCGTTCCATCCGTTCTCCCCGCGTCGTCTGACGGACATCGTCAGCACACGCGAGACGGTGATGCCGTCTCGTGGCCCTCGGCGGGTTAGCTCCCCCTCGCTTCTCGTCGCTCGGGGTTCGCGCGCCTCATCGGTCGCGGGGAGGGGTCTCGTTTCTGTTCCAGCGCCGACGGTCTCCCGCCCCGGGCTTGCACCCGGTCACCTGCCTGGACGGTGGGGGGACTTTCCTCGTGATACCCACGGGAGCCGGACTCCCTCTGCCAGCACATCATATGCACCCGACCGTTCTAAACGTTCGGTCACCCCGAACTCCCTGTCTGTCGGTCGTCCCAGCCAGGTCTACGGCTGGACGACAGTCGGCTCTGTCGACGGTCACCGGGTCACTCGACCGGAACGACGGTCGGTTCGCCGCAGTGGGGACAGTGGTCGTACGCCCTCTCGACGGCCCGCTCGCAGGTGCGACAGGCGTAGTCCTCGCCACCTAGCACCTGCTCTTTCGTCTCCTGGAACCGCTGTCCCGCTCTGCGGAAGATGCTCATGCTCGCAGGAGGCCACCGCGACCAATAAGGATTGTGTCAGCAGGTCATCCTCTCTGGCGACTGGTCTCCGGCGTCTCAGGTCCCGGTTCCGACGAGGGGGAACCGGGTTCCGATCCCCTCGCTGTCTGCGTGTTCGTAGACGACGTGTGCGGCGGCCACGTCCTGGATGGCGAGTCCGGTCGAGTCGAACACTGTCACGCCGTCTGCCGCGGTGCGCCCCCCGGCGTTCCCGGTGACCACGTCGCCGAGTTCGGCGTGGATGTCACTGTCGTCGAGCAGTCCCGCCTCCCAGGGAACGTTTATCTCGCCGGAGTGGGTGCACTGCTCGTAGTCGTCGATGACAATCTTCGCGTTCTGCAGGATCTCCGGGGCGAGTTCCTCCTTGCCGGCGGCGTCGGCACCCATCGCGTTGATGTGGGTCTGTTCGCCGACGCTCTCGACGATTGGCTCCCGGACCGGTGTCGTCGTCGAGACGACCGGGCAGGCCGCGGCCTCGGTGACCGGCGCCTCGCTGATCTCGTACTCGTCGGCGTAGCGGTCACGGAACGCCGCGACCGCCTCGTCGTTCACGTCGCTGAGGACGACGTGCTCGATCGGGCGCACCTGTGCGATGGCCTCCAGTTGCGTGTACGACTGGATACCCGCGCCGACGAGACCGAGTGTCGTGGCGTCGGCAGGGGCGAGATGGCGGGTCGCGACGGCCGCGGCCGCGCCGGTCCGCAGTCGTGTGAGCACCGTCCCGTCGAGCAGCGCCAGCGGGTACGCCGTCTCCGGGTCCGAGTAGACAACTGTCCCCATCACCGTCGGCAGGTCGTGCCGGTCGGGGTTCTGGACGTGGGAGTTGACCCACTTCACCGCCGCCGCCTCCCAGCCGCCTGCCTCGACGTAGGCCGGCATCGAGCGGAAGTCCCCGTCGTGCTGTGGCAGGTCGATGTAGGACTTTGCCGGCATCTGGACGTCCCCGCGGGCGTATGCCGCGAACGCGCCCTCGACCGCGTCGATAACCTCCGGTAGCTGTGTGCTCTCCCGTACGTCCTCGGGATCGAGAAGCAACGACTCCATACCCGTATTTTCCGTCGGCACGCACTTACCAGTTGCTCGCTCATGTTGCCCGCCCCCAGACCGGTACGGCTCCAGACTTCTCGTCTGTCTGTAACGTACGGCGCTCCTTCACCCACGCCGTGACCCCTGCCGTGACTGCCGGCGCGCTCACCCCGCCAGACCATTTCCCCGGCGAAGGTCCGAACGTTTTTATACGAATCCGAGCAATGTACCGCTCGATGACAGACGAGTCCGACACGTCCGCCCGGGTAGCGCGTCGCCGCTGGCTGGGCGTTCTCGGGGCGTCGCTCTCGCTCGGGGTCGCGGGCTGTCTCGGTGATAGCGAGGATTCGGGTGAGGACGACGCGTCGAGCGACGATGGCACCGCGGACGGCGACACCAGCGACGGCTCGGACGACAGTGATACCGACGATGGTGGTGACAGCAGTGGTGACGGCTCGACCGACGGTACTGGTGGCGGGGACGATGGCTCGGGTGACGATAGTTCGGATGACGATGCTGGCGGGGGCGATGGCTCCGGCGACGACGGCAGCGACGGCGAGGGTGAGCCGGCCCAGCCCGATGTCCCGGTGACACTCACCGACCTCCGGGCTGCACAGGTCCCCATCACCGTCTCGCTCGGCGTCGACGAGTCCGCCCCTGTCGCCG
>CAZFMN010000067.1:0-5400 GCA_964520075.1 uncultured Halobacteriales archaeon
CGAGAACTGATACGGTCGTGCGAAATAAATTACCGCCAACGATAGCGTATCACGCGTACCGGGGCCGAGTCTGAATACAAAGAGTTCTGCACGACCGTATGAGTCGCCCGTCGGTTGGGGAGCAGACCCGCCGGTGCGGAACGCTGATATCTGCGGCGACACCAGGGACACGGTACAGTCGTGTTTCCGGACATATCCGCGGTGCGCGAGCACACTGCACCAATCGGCACGGACTGGGGAGCAACGGCCGGGACCGACGACCCCGGTCCGGAGGATGTGAACGTCCCCTCCGGCGCGGTGTCGGGGATTCTCGGCGGTGGCTCGGGACCGCACGTCGTCGGACTCGGTGAGGTGACACACGGGACACGGGAGTGTTTCCTGCTGAAGGCGAATCTGGTGTGTGAACTGGTCGAACACCACGGTCTCAGGACGCTCGCGATGGAGGCCGATGTCGCGGAGACACGAGCGCTCGATGCGTTCGTCCGGCGGGGCGTGGGTGACCCGGCGACCGCACTCCGTGGACTCCACAAGTGGATGTGGCAGGTCGAGTCGGTTCGTGACCTGCTGGGCTGGCTCCGGTCGTTCAACCGGGGCCGTCCGGCGGACGACCGGGTCAGGGTCCGGGGTCTGGACCTGAGCCACCCCGCCGCGCCGGCGGCCCCGCTCCGGTCGTACCTCGAGACGGTCGACCCAGGCTACGCCGAGCAGAGCGACGCGCTGGCGAGACTCGACACGCTCGCGGGGGAGACAGTGCCCGATGACGCCGGGGCCCGCGAGCAGATGCTCGGACGGGTCGAACGGGCGGTGACGACGGTTGCGGAGAGGCTCGACGACGAGCGGGCGCGGTACGTCGGGATAGCGACCGGAGACCGGTGGGAGGCGGCCCGACACCTGTGTCGGGTGGTCCGGCAGACCTGCGAGTGGCACCGGGTGCGTCACGAACAGCCCGGTCCCAGCGCGGCGGGGATGCAGCAGCGCGACCGCGCGATGGCGGCGAACGCCGCCTGGTGTGCCCGGCAGGACCCTGGCACCGGTGTGGCGGTCTGGGCACACAACGTCCACGTCGAGCGGGGCACGTTCGACTCATACGGCCCCTGGGCCGACGCCACGGGGATGGGCGAGTTCCTGACCCGCGAGTTCGGTGCCCGCTACACCCCGGTCGGGTTCGACGCCGCACGCGGCCGGTTCCGGGCGGTCCGGTCGGGCGGGGGTGACACGGGTCCCGAACAGTTCGCGTTCGACTCACCCCCCGACGGGAGCGCAACCGCGGAGTTCGACCGTGTGGGCGAGTCGCCCTGGCTGTTCGACGTCGCGTCGGCCGCAACCGACCCGCGACTGCGAGACTGGGTCACCCAGCAACAGCAGGTCCGGTGTGTCGGCACCGTCTACGACCCCGACACGCCGGCGAGACACCACCTCCGGACGCCGCTGACGTCGTTCGACGGGCTCCTGTTCATCGACCGGTCGACCCCGTCGCGTCCGGTTGCCGACCCGGAGGGCTGAGTGCTGTCTCACCATCTGGACTCGCGAGTTCGGTGTCACCGCCCGTGCCCGGGTCGGATGTCGTCACACGATGGTCCGTGCTCGGACGGCTACTTCACGTCGGAACTCGACGCCCGGGAGAGCAGGTACACCGCGATGGCGCCGAAGAGGGCGCCGATGCCGGCCAGGACCGCCACACCGGGGACGACACCGTTCAGTGTCCCGTCGAACCAGGACACCTCGATGACGGTCATCACGTCCTCGTCGAGCATGAGCGAGCGCGTCGCGTCGACACCGTAGGTGACGGGGTTGAGTCGGGCGAACGTCTGGATCCAGTTCGGGAGTGTCTCGAGCGGCAGGAAGGCGCTCGACAGGAACAGTAACGGGAACTGCAGGAGGTTCGCGCCGATGATGGTCGACTCCTGGTCTCGCGTGAGAATCGCAAGCGAGTTCGAGAACGCGACGAACCACAGCGAGAAGAGCACACCGATCCCCATTATGCCGACGACACCGGCGAGACCGGTGGCGATCTCGGCGCCGAGGAGGGCACCGAGTCCGAGGATAATGCCGATCTGGACCGCGATGCGGAACACCTCCGCGGCGGTCTTGCCGAGGAAGATCGCCGTGCGGTTCATCGGCGTGACCAGCACCTTCTCGAACATGCCGTTCTCGATGTCGTTGACGAGTCCGATACCCGAGGTGACAGCCGCGGCGAGTGCGACCTGGATGGCGATTGCCGGCACCAGGTACGTCTCGTAGCTGATGTCCGCGCCCGTGGCCCCCGCGACGGCACCGCCGGCCACGTTCCCGAACACCTGTGTGAACAGCACGAGGAAGATGATGGGCTGGACGAGCGAGACGACCAGGACGAACGGGTTCCGGATTGCTTTCACGTTCCACCGCTTGAAGTTCACCCAGACGTCGCCGACAAAGGAGTTCCCGGAGCGTGTGACCTCCTCTCCGGCGGTCACGCCGGCGTACTCCTCTGCGCTCCCGTCCGCGTCGGGGGTACTCACCGTGACACCCCCCGGTCACCGTCGGGCATCTCGTCGGTGTCGATCTCGTCACCGGTGATGGCGAGGAACACGTCGTCCAGCGTCGGGGCCCGAACGTTGAACCCGGTGACGGTCAGCCCCGCATCCCTGAGCGCGACCAGCAGATCGGTGCCGTGCTGACGGGCGACCTCGGAGGTGACGCTGATACCGTCCTCTGTCTCGGTGACCGTCGCATCCGCGAACGCGTCGAACTCCCGGGCGATTGTCGCGGCCCGTTCACGCACGGCCTCGTCGCCCGCCAGTTCGATCGCCAGCACCTCGCCGCCGACCTCGCGTTTCAGGTCGGCCGGACTGCCGTCCGCGACGATATTCCCGTCGAGGATAACGGCCAGCCGGTCACACAGCTGGTCGGCCTCCTCCAGATACTGCGTCGTCAGGAAGATCGTCGTCCCGAGGTCGTTTATCCGGCGGAAGTACTCCCACAGGCGGTTGCGTGCCTTCGGGTCGAGTCCCGTCGTCGGCTCGTCGAGAAAGACCAGCGGTGGGCGGTGTGCCAGCGCCGTCGCGGCGTCCAGACGCTTTTTCATCCCGCCGGAGAACTCCTCTGCCCGCTTGTCGGCGACATCGGCGAGGTCGACCAGATCCAGGAGCTCCGACACCCGCTCGGCCCGCTCCCCCCGCTTGACGCCGTAGGCCTCACAGGCGAACCGGATGTTCTCCTCCGCGGTGAGCTCCGGGTCGATACTGGTCTCCTGTGCCATGTAGCCGATCGTCTCCCGTACCTTCCCTGCCTCCGAGCGGGCATCGAACCCGTTTACCTGCACGTCGCCGCTGGTCGGCGACAGCAGTGTCGCGAACACCTTGATGGTGGTCGTCTTCCCGGCCCCGTTCGGCCCCAGAAACCCGAAAAACTCCCCCCGCGGCACGGTCAGGTCGACCCCCTGAACGGCGGTTGTCCCGTCCGAGTATGTCAGTTCGAGCCCGTCGACATCGATTGCGGCACGCTCCGTCGAACCCGTCTCCGACGCTCTGTTCGCTCTGTCCCCGTCGACTGCCGCTGTCGTTCTGGATCCCTGCTGTGACACACCCGTTCTACGGGATATGTACTGATATATCTTCGACCGGGACCGCGGCGCTGACGACGGAACTCGGCGAGACATCTTCTACGACCGCTGTCGTTCACGGCTGGCCCGGCCAGACTGCGCTCGTCGGCCGCGTGACCGTGCCACCGATTCGATATATCGTCGTGGTGTTTATACAGCAACTATCCGGGGTCGAGACCCGGTCCTGGGTCGACTCGCGAGGATAGAACTGGCATCCGCGGGTCCGACACGGTTTCGCGCCGTTCGCGTACAACAGGTCATCCGGCGACGGCGGTCGAACTGGTGGGTCCGTGGAGTCGAACCTGACCGGCACGTTCGGTACCTGGTTGGCCATCCACCCACCACAACGACTGCATCGTGGAAGCGAGATGTGGGTGTGGACCGTTCATCGGGTTGACACTCACAGACCCCGGGCGAACGGTCTGCATCCTCTGCCAGCAGTGTGTGAACCGGGGGGTCGATTCCCGGGGGGACCCACGAGACTCCGGTGACGGCATCGTCCGCCCGGTACCCGACAGCGGGACCGCCGCGTCGGGCGACGACCCCGAGGACCTACGACGGGACCCGAATCTGTCCGTGGACCCCACGATAAATCACACAGTGCTATACAGAACATCGGATACGGTCGACTGCCCGGGGCCACCGGAGTGGTACACGGGCCACCGGTCAGGTATGCGGGTGGAGATTCGGCGGGGAGTCGGCGACCGGCCGTAGAGGTCGAACCACGAGAGGGACAGCCCTCCGAACGCCGGGACGGGGCGAACTTCGCCGGTGTCGACGACGAACCGGTCAGGTCAGAAACGACAGTCCGGGCGCGGCACGAGCGCCCGGTGAGGCGACAGTATAATTGGGCTGGGGAGCAACAGACAGGTATGGAGATGCGGGACGCCATCGAGGCAGACGCGGAGCGACTCGCGTCGTTGACCGATGCGCCGCGGGACGTGATGCGCAATCTCGTCCACGACCGGACGGTCCGCGTCGTCGAGGAGGATGGTGACATCCGGGGATTCGTCAGTTACGACGCCCGAGAGCAGACCGTCTACGTCACGCAACTCGAGGGTGACCGCGGTGTGTACGACGAGTTGCTGGAGGAACCGGTCCGGTTCGCGCGCACCGAGGGGATGGCGGTCGAACTGCTCGTGCCCGAGACCGAGTCAGAGATACGCGCGGCAGCGACCGCGGCCGGGTTCGAGCGGACCGGCGGCGGCCCCCGATTCGACGGCGAGCCGACGACCCGGTACCGTACAACCGACCCGTGAAGCGGTCGAAGCGTTTTAACAGGACTGTCGCCTACAGCGGTGTATGCAGCACGTGAAGATACCCGACGACCGCATCGGGGTTCTCATCGGGCAGGGTGGAGAGACGATGCGCGATATCGAGGAGCGCGCGGAGGTACGCCTCGACATCGACTCCGAGTCCGGAAACGTCCGCATCGAGAAGGTCGGTGACCCGGTAAAGGGGCTGAAAGGCCCCGACATCGTCCGGGCGATCGGCCGCGGGTTCTCCCCCGAGGAGGCGCTCAGTCTCCTCGACGACGATATGATGATGTTCGAGATCGTCGATATCGACGGCGCGGCGCGAAACAAGAACGACCTGCGCCGCAAGAAGGGCCGACTGATCGGCGAGGACGGCCGCACGCGCGAACTCATGCAGGAACTCACCGGTGCCTCGGTCACCATCTACGGGTCGACACTCGCCACCATCGGCGGCCCCAAGCAGGTCGGGGCCGTCCGCGAGGCCAGCGAGATGCTCCTCGACGGTGCGCCCCACGGGGCCGTCTACTCGTTCCTCGAGGAGCGACGGCAGGAGCTCAAACACAA
>CAZFMN010000067.1:5500-15034 GCA_964520075.1 uncultured Halobacteriales archaeon
GGGAGAGCCACGCACACCGCCCGGAGTGACACGGGGAGCGGGGGCGACCCGTTTACTTAACTGAGAGAGCCACCTACGAGGGGCCATGACTGTGGAGGTGGAGCGGTCGTTCGACGTCGAGACCTCGCGGGAGGAGGTCTGGGAGCTGCTCTCGAGCGACGAGAACCGGGCCCGGGCAATCGAGGTGGTCGACCGGTTCGAGCGTGACGGGGACGAGACAATCTGGCACGTCAGTCTCCCGGGACCGCTCAGCAGTCGGACGATGGCTGTCAGGACCTGGGACATCCAGCGGGACGCGCCGCGGTACGTCGAGTTCGTCGGCCGCGCGAAGGCGATGGACGTCACCGGCGAACACGAGTTGACCGAGCGGGGGACGGGCTGTCGGGTCCGGAACCGGTTTGTCGTCGACGGCAAACTTCCGGGTGTCGAGCGGTTCTTCCGCCGCAACATCGACGGCGAGATAGAGAACATCATGTCGCTGGTGCCGACCACGGTGCGGCCGGTCGAGGGATGATACAGTCACGTGTCGAGGAGGGCCTGCGGGTGCTCGTGTTCGACCGCCCGGAGCGGCGAAACGCGCTCACACCGGCGGGACTCGACGCGCTCGAGACGGCACTCGCGGCGGCAACAGAGCCGGTGGTGTATCTCACGGGGGCGGGTTCGGCGTTCTGTGCAGGGGCCGACCTGTCGGTGGTCGACTCGCTGGACCGCGAGGAGGCGGCGTCGTTCGCCCGTCGGGGACAGCGTGTCACGCGGGAACTGGCCGGCTACGACGGGGCTGTGGTCGCCGGTGTCGACGGCCCGGCGCGGGGCGGCGGGGTCGAACTCGCGCTCGCCTGTGATCTGCGCGTCGGGACACCGGCGGCGTCGTTCGCCGAGAGCGGCGTCGAACACGGCCTGTTCGGTGCCTGGGGCGGGACCGTCAGGCTCCCGCGGGTCGTCGGCGAGGGTATCGCGATGGACCTCTCGCTGTCCGGGCGCGTACTCGACGCCGACGAGGCACAGCGGGTCGGCCTGCTGAGTCGCGTCGTCGAGGACCCACGGGCCGTCGCCACGGCGCTTCTCGACAGTGACCCGGAGGCGATACGGACGATTGTGCACAGACTGCGTGACACGGCCCCAGCGGACGAACAGACAGAGCGGGCGGCGGCGGCGTTC
This sequence comes from uncultured Halobacteriales archaeon, assembly GCA_964520075.1. Taxonomy (GTDB): domain Archaea; phylum Halobacteriota; class Halobacteria; order Halobacteriales; family Haloarculaceae; genus Halovenus. The sequence continues at coordinate 6,659 of CAZFMN010000067.1, forward strand.
GCGGCGCTGGTCGAGAAACGGAACTGAGTTTGCTCAGCGTATCTTGCGAACGTCGCTGATGCTGAACCCCGAGTCGCCGAGGTCGGTCTCGAACTTGACGAGTTCGTCCTCGTCGATCTGTGAGAGGATGCCGCGGAAGCTCTGTAGCATGAGCGTCCGGGCGAGCACACTGCCACCGGTCGACCAGTCGAACATGAGCGACCCGGTACAGCTGTCGATTAGCTGTCCCTGTTCGGTTTCGGTGAGCGTCTCGTGGTCGACGTGGAGCAGGATGAGCCCGCCCCACTCGTGGGCGACACGGCGGAGCCCCTTCACGAAGTAGATGATGTCCGGCCACTCGAGCTGTTCGCCGGTGGCGCTCACGAGGTCCGACAGCGAGTCGATCACCACCAGGTTGTTTTCGGCGCGCTCGTTCAGCAGGTCGCCCGTGAGGTTCACCAGGTTCTGTTGCTCGCCGGGGTAGCGGGTCCGGTCGCTGTTCTCGTCGACGTACCAGTCACGCGGCACGGGACTGGTCCGGAAGTAGCTGTCCGCGACCGACTTGAACTGGATGCGCTCCAGGCCTGCCTGCGCGAGGTCGTCCTCCATCGACAGTTCGACCTCCCGCGCGAACTGGTCGTAGCTCTCCGTGAACGAGATGTAGTGAATCTCCTCCGGGAGCGTCGTGTTCGCCGCGGTCTGCCCGTAGTGGAGGTCGAACAGCGACTCGTCGGTGTACGCGGTGGCGTTCATCACGGCGGCAGTGTAGACGAACTCTCGCGCCCCTGCGCCCGATTCCCCGGAGACCAGCACGACACTCCCCCTTGGTGCCCCTCCGTTGAGCGTGATATCCAGGCGACTGATTCCGAACGGAATACGCTCCATACACCCGTATTACTTCCCACGTTCTTAACTCTTGCAGGATTTCGACCCGACACAGAGACCGTCCGGGCGGGAATCCAAAACAGGAGCCAGCAGGGGGTAGCTCGACCGGACCGTCGGGTCGGACCCCGAAAAGTACATGTTCGAACCAGCACACCAGATTGTATGAACTGGGAGACGACGCGGCGGGCGGCGCTCGGGGCGGCCCTCGGTGCGGGCGTCGCGGGTGGGCTCCTCACGCCCGCGGGCAGTTTCCTCGAGCGGTTCGCACCCCTGTCGGGCTCGGTCTGGGGGGCCGCGAAGACGGGCCGGCAGTCGACGGTCGACAGCCCACACGGTCCGGCCGAGGTCCGCTACGACGAGGAGGGGGTCCCACACGTCAGCGCGGACGGCGAGCGGGCGCTGTACTTCGCGGTCGGCTACGTGCAGGCGACCGACCGGCTGTTCCAGATGGACCTCCAGCGGCGACTGTTCCGCGGTGAACTCTCGGCGGTCGTCGGTGACGTGACAGTCGACTCGGATACGTTCCACCGGCAGATGATGTTCGCCGAGGCCGCCGAGGCCACCGCCGAGCACGTCCGCGAGACAGCCGTGGGACCGCTCCTCGAGGCGTACGCTGAGGGTGTCAACGCCGCAATCGAGGCGGAACCGCTCCCGGTCGAGTTCCGCCTGCTCGAGTACGAGCCCGAGCCGTGGACGGTCGCCGACTCGATGGTGGTCGAGACGGTCATCGCCTGGGGCCTGACGGGGAGTTTCCGGACACTCCGGAAGGCGCTGGTCGCGGACACGTTCACCCCGGAGATGGCTGACCAGCTGTATCCCGACCGGTTCGCCGAGCGCCCGCGCACCATCCGTGACCACCACGACCCGGCGACGTTCGGCGCGGGCCTGGGTATCGATGCCGATCCCGGGACCGGCGAGACGGGCCAGACGGTTGGGAAGGAGACCGTCGACTGGCTCTCGGGGTTCGAACCGGACCCGAAACTCGGCTCGAACAGCTGGCTCGTGGGCCCCGAACTGTCCGGCGGTGACGCACCGATTGTCAGCAACGACCCGCACCTGCAGCTACAGGCCCCACCGGTCTGGTACGAGATGCACCTCGACGGGCCCGACCATCGCGTGCGCGGGGTGTCGTTCCCCGGTGTCCCGTTCGTCGTCATCGGCGAGAACGAAAGCGGCGCGTGGGGGTTCACCAACGTCGGTGCGGACGTCATCGACTTCTACACGTACGAGCGTCTCGACGACGGCGACGCGTACCGCTACGGCGAGGAGACCCGCGAGTTCGAGACCGAGACCCAGGAGATAGTGGTGAGTGGCGGGTCGAACGAGGAGATAGAGGTGACGCGGTCGGTCCACGGCCCCGTCGTGGAGGAGGCAGAGCAAACGGTCGGTGTCGCCTGGACCGGTCACGCCGCCACCGAGACCAGCCTCGCTATCTACGAACTCACCCACAGCCGGGGTGTCGAGGACGCACGCCGGGCGGCCGCGAAGTTCGAGGCACCCACACAGAATCTGGTCTACGGGAGCCAGGACGGCGGCCGGCTGTTCCAGGTGGTCGGACGGCTCCCGGTCCGGCGGGTCGACGGCAACGTTGTCGGGGGCAATCGCGTGTTCGATGGCTCCGCCCGCGAGGGCGAGTGGGGCCGGTTCGAGCCGTTCGAGCGGCCGACCGCCTGGGACGACGACCGTCCGCCGGCAGACCGCGGCGAACTGTCGTGGGTGCCGTTCGCCGAGCACCCACACGTCGAGGACCCCGACTACCTCGCGACGGCGAACCAGCTGACCGTCGACGACGACCGCCTGGCGTACTACCTGGGCGTCGAGTTCGACCCCGGCTACCGCGGCGAGCGCATCTACGACCTGCTCGACGAACAGATCGAGGCAGGCGAGTCGCTCGACCTGTCCGTGCTGCGCGAGGTGGGCCGTGACACCCGCGACGGCCGGGCCGAGACCCTGGTCGACGGGCTCACCGACGGCCGTGTCGACGGGCTGGTCGAGGCGGCCCGCGAGAGCGAGGACGACGACCTCGTCGACGCCGCCAACACGCTCGAATCCTGGGCGTCGGGCCCGGCGGCCTACCGGATGGACCCGGACTCGGAGGGGGCGCTACTCTTCGACCGCTGGATGGAGCAGTACCGCGACGAACTGTTCGCGGAGGGGTTCGACGAGGCCGACCTCGGCGACGAGTACTACCCATCCGACGGTGCTGTCGAACAGCTCCCGCCGGACAGCCCGTGGTTCGGTGCCCGACCACGGGCCGGGGTGATGCGGGCGGCGCTCCGGGCGGCACTCGACGAGATCGACGAGGCGGGCCACGAGGTATACGGCGACATCTCACACACCGGGCAGATCGGGCACCCGCTGGAGCAGGAGTTCCTGGCCTACCCGGACCACCCCCGCGGCGGGTCGAGCGAGACGGTCCAGAACTTCGACCACAGCGCCCCCCGGGGTGGAAGCTGGGAGATGCAGGTCGACCTCGACGGGGAGTACCTGGCCATCCTCCCCGGTGGCAACTCCGGGCGGTACTTCTCCGAGCACTACGACAGCCAGATCCGCCGGTGGGCACGCGGCGAGTACCGCTCGCTCTCCCGGGAGAGCGAGGGTGACCTGACCGTCGCGTTCGAGGAGGGACAGAGATGACTGTCGAGTTCGGAGCGAGAGAGATAACAGTCGAGTTCGGAGCGAGATGGACGACAGGGCGCGACGAGGAGGGAGCGAGATGACGGAGAGCGACGAGGGGACGGCTGGACCGCTGGCGACCGTCGGTGCGGGACTGCGACGGGTGCGCGAGGAGTCGGGACCACACTGGGTCGGGCTGACACTCGCGGTGGTGGTGGGGCTGGTCCTGTCGACCGTCCACTGGCTGGGGCTGGTCCTCGGGGGTGTGCTCGTCGGGCTGGTCGCGGCCAGTCTCCCGCGGGCGCTGCTCTCGGGGCTCGGCTTCGGGCTGGTCGTCCTGCTCGTCTGGTGGCTGACACTCGCCCTGTCGGGCGGGGTCGGGAAGGTGACCGCAACGGGCGAACTCGCCGGGCTCGGGGTGGTGATGGCGCTCGTCGCGCCCGTGCTCGGGAGCCTCGCCCGCGGTGTCGTCTGAACCCCGTCACCTGAGCAGCAGCGCCAGCGCGAGGAGTACCCCGGCAAGCACGACCCCGACACCCGCTACCACCAGGATATCGTCGACAACAGCGGCCGTCATCGCGGCGAGCACCACCGCGAGCAGTCCCAGCGCGAGCACGGCCAGCTCCGGCCGGTCGAACACTGTCGCCCCGGTCCGCGGTGGCTCCGCGAGCGTGTCGTCGACATCGACGGTCGTTCGGGTCACGGCGGGGTCTTTCACCTCGACGTCGATCTGGTGTTGCTCGGCCCCGTAGCTGGTCGACAGTTCGAGTGTGCCGAACGCGGACTCCCCGTCGAGCGCGTCGATGTCGACGTCGATACGCACCCGGCGCTCCCCGTCACCCGGAACGTGACGGTTCCCGGCGTCCACGGTGACGACCCGCGAGAGGTCGTCGCCCGTGTTGAGGTGAACGTGCAGCGCCTCGCCGTGATTGACGAAGCGAACGTCGAAGCTGTCGGTTGCCTCGATCGTGTCCGGCACCTCCAGTTCGCGCACCCCCTCCCGGTTGATGTGCACCGGTAACTCGTCTGTCACAGGAATAAATCCGCTGTGAGAGTCAAAAAAGGTTCAGGCCTCCTCATCGTCCGCGCTCCCGCCTGTACACCAGCGCTGTGGCTGCTCCGGACCGTACCAGTCGCCCTGACGGTTGATGGAGATACGAGCGCACACCCCCTGTTCGACCTACAGCCGACAGCACGACTGTGTGACTCCCGTCACCGTGTTCGCGTGCTGTTCGTGCCGCTCCGCTCCCCCGGGTTCACTCCGGTCTTCTGTCATAAGGCATATGTTTGCCGGTCCAGAACAGTAAGAGGATGCAGTTGCTCGTCGCCACCGGCGTCGTGGGACCGGACCTCGTTCAGGGGGTCGTCACAGCGGGGGTGCCAGCGACAGTCGAGGTTCTCGGGCAGTCGGTCCCGAAGACGACGTTCGCGGCGCTCGGGGGGGTCGTGATACTCCTCCTGCTCGTCGTGTCGGGGTTTTTCTCCTCCTCGGAGATTGCGATGTTCGCGTTCCCGAACCACCGCATCGAGGCCGTCGTCGAGGCGGGCAGACCGGGTGCCGAGACGCTGAAGCGACTCAAACAGAACCCGCACCGACTGCTGGTGACCATCCTCGTGGGGAACAATCTCGTCAACATCGCGATGTCGTCAATCGCCACGGGGTTGCTCGCGCTGTTTGTCAGTCAGAGTCGGGCGGTGTTCATCGCCACACTCGGTATCACGGCGCTCGTCCTGCTGTTCGGTGAGAGCGCACCGAAATCGTACGCGGTCGACAACACCGAGTCCTGGGCGCTCCGCACCGCGCGCCCGCTGAAGTTCGCCGAGTACGTCCTGATGCCGCTGGTCGTCCTGTTCGACTACCTCACACGGGTCGTCAACAGGGTCACCGGCGGACGGTCGGCGATCGAGGAGGGGTACATCACCCGCCAGGAGATACGCGAGATGATAAAGACCGGCGAGCGCGAGGGTGTCCTCGACGAGGAGGAGCGGGCGATGCTCCAGCGGACACTCCGGTTCAACCGGACCATCGCGAAGGAGGTGATGACACCCCGCCTGGATATGACCGCCGTCTCGAACGAGGCGTCGATGGACGAGGCTATCGAGGAGTGCATCCGGAGCGGTCACAACCGCGTCCCCGTCTACGAGGGGTCGCTGGACAACGTCATCGGTATCGTCGAGATCGCTGACCTCGTGCGGGACCGTCACTACAACGCGAACGGTATCGCACTCGACGACCTGATCGAACCGACCCTCCACGTCCCCGAGTCGAAAAACGTCGACGAGCTGCTCGCCGAGATGCGCGAACAGCGTCTCGATATGGTGATCGTCATCGACGAGTTCGGCACCACCGAGGGGCTGGTGACAATCGAGGACCTCGTCGAGGAGATCGTCGGCGAGATTCTGGAGGGCAACGAGGAGGAACCGATCGAGTTCGTCGACGACTCGACCGCGCTGGTGAAAGGTGAGGTGAACATCGACATCGTCAACGAGCAACTCGGTATCGACCTGCCGGAGGGCGAGGAGTTCGAGACAATCGCCGGGTTCGTGTTCAACCGTGCCGGGCGTCTCGTCGACGAGGACGAGACGATACGTTACGGTGATCTCGAGATCAGCGTCGAAGAGGTCGAGAACACCCGCATCACCTGGGCGCGCATCGCCGGATTCACCACACAGGAATCCGCCGAGGCACAGGACTGACCCACGCTTTCGGTGGGCTACAGTCGGTCACCGAGAACCTCAAGTATCTTCCGCTCCAGCGGCAACAGAACTGCCAGGGAATCCTCGTCGCCGTCCGTGTAGGCGGTCTGGACTGCCCGCGAGATGCGGTCGTGCATCGCGACCAGCAGTTCCTGTTCGACCTGGTCGAGGTCCCGCGGTGTCTCCTCCCCCCAGACGCTCGTGACGACGCCGTACTCCCTGTCGGTCAGGTCCATACACCACGGTGTGCTGGCCGAGATATGAACACGTCGAACCAGGACTCTCCTGTCGTGGCTGGAGTCGAACCGGGTCGCTCTCGCTGTCGTGGCCGGAGACGAGACACGACGAGACACGACGAGACGCAACGAGACGCGACGAGTCACGCGTTGACGCGTCGGGCCATCCTCGCAAGCCACAGCAGTCCAAGCGCCACGACGACCGCGCCGCCGTACTGCAAGGCCTCGGGAATCGGTGTTGTCACGCTCGACAGCGACCCGTCGGCGGGGTGGAACGGGTCGACGTAGACGGTGACTGTCCCGTTCTCGTTGAAATTGCTCCGCATGGCGCTGCGCGCGCCGCCCTGCGTGTCTGATTTCCCACCGCTCTTGAACCCAGTGTAGGACTGCTCGTCGGGCAGATCCTCGACGCTGTCGACACCGTCGGCCCGGTCCACGTACAGGTCATCGAGCCCCTGTTCGAGCACCTCCGCGCGCTGGTCGAACGTGTACTCGTAGTCGAAGCTGTAGGTCCAGTTGCCGTCCGGCAACTGACGCACGTCGGTCTCTGTCACGTTGCCGACCGTGGTGACCTCGCGGTCGGCGATTGTCTGCTCGTAGGCGGCGTACTCGAACCCGGCGAACACCCCCGCACAGCCGAGACCGACGACGAGGACACTCAATACGACTCTGCCCAGTCCGGGGGCCATCAGCTGTTCACCCCGGCTCTCACCGACCACTCGCTGTGCCCGGTCACGGTAACGCCTCCTCGATTCCGTACAGCGGTCCGGTTACAAGTACCTGGACGAGCAGTGCGAGGATGAACGTCGTCACGACAACGGCGGCGGCGATGTACATCACAGAGCGGTTCCGGTATGTGCTGGCGAGACTGAACTCGTCTCTGTCCGAGATGATGAACTCGCCGGTACTCGGGTCCGACCGCATCAGGATGTCCTCGTCGTACGGCGCCTCCTCGTCGACGTCCGGGCGGGTCGCGCCACCGAACACGTACCCCTTCTCGTTCGCCGGGAGCACGCTCTGGATGTACCGTCGCCTGTTTCCCGTGCGCCCCGTCGAGCCGAGTTCGTGCCGGCGTATTCGCTCGACACCGTCGGACTCCGTCTCGCGCTCGTCCATATCCACCGCATCCGGGTCACCACCCTGGTCGTCGGTGTCGAGTTCGTCGCTCTCCTCGTCGCCACCGAACAGGCCGAACCGGCCCAGAACACCACCAATTCGCTCCCTGATACCACCCCCGTCCGGTCCGAGGACTGTGTCACCCCCGGAACCGGTTCCCTGACCGAGGAACTCTTGGACGGGGTCGGGCGGTGACTCGCTGCCGCTCACCTCTATCTCGACCGAGTGTGTGTCGGATATCTCGTAGAGGGCCTCCTCGTCTGCCTCGACGAGAATCTGTCCCGTGCCGTCGTCGATGTAGAACGGTGCCGAGAACGAGTCCTTCTGGACCGTCTTCCACTCCCTGTTGTTGTCGTCGTCGTCGGCGGTTCGCTTGTACTCGCGCACCTTGAACTCGCCGTAGATACACTGCCCCTCGGTGAACGGCCGGTCGTACACCCGTGTGGCGGGGACAATCTCGCCCGTGACCTCTGTTCGTCCCATCGCCACCGACTGCACCTGCTCCGGCGGTGTATCGCGGATGAGGCGACCGAACTGGTAGGTCTGGAACCCCCAGTAGATTGTGAGCAGTCCGCCGACGAACGCCAGACCGACGAACAACAGCACCTCTATCTCCGCCGCCTCCCTGACTGTCACCGGTTCGTACCCCATCAGGACCGCCCTCCTGCCATCTGTGGATGACCGATTGCCCCCACGAGGAGAAATAGCTATCGGTGGTTCAGATATCAGTCTGTGTGTACGAACCGTGCGGTCCGCGCAGACGAGCACGTGCGTGCCAGCGAACGGGGGTTCCCGTACCGCTCCGACCGGAGATTTATACCCGAGCGCGGTGCCACACCCACCAGAC
>CAZFMN010000068.1:0-14944 GCA_964520075.1 uncultured Halobacteriales archaeon
GGTGATTCTCGCCGCCGTTATCGCCGCGTTCGTGCTGGGGCTGGGGGACACGAGTGATCCCGGTCCGCAAGTATCGTTCGACTACGACTACGACGAGGGTAACAATCAACTTGAAGTTACAGTCAGTAGTGGTGACACGTTCGAAGCTGGACGATTAACTTTTGAGGGTACTGGTCTCGGTGATAACCAGTCCGATAGCTTCGCCCAAGTATCGAGGGTTGGTGATAGTTCCGACTTTAACCCTGAGTCAAGTGTCTCTGCTGGCGACCGTGTCGTGATCGGTGATGTTAGTTCCGATTTCGAGCTTGATGTCACCTTCACAACAGATGGTGGTGGTGACTCTAGCATCGTCTCCAGTACGACCGGTCCCGACGCGAACTAACCAACCAACCTTTCCTGATTTATTCGCCACACGTAGTGACAACCACGGTCTGACCGTCGTGTGCTACAGAGAGTCGCTCGACAGGTGTGTTCGGCCGCCCGGGAGACGACACGACATCTGCGTCGAGACGCTATCGCGGACGATCAGAGCGGGTCGAAAGAACTGTACTCCGACCTGTAACTGCGACGCGGAGTCTACGAGCGAAGCAGACCGGAGCCGCCGCATCACGGCGGCGGGTGACAACACACTCACTGGGGCCGTCCATTCTTCGGTGGTACCGACCGCCTGTCGATGAGGAGAGCGCCGGAGGCGACGAGCACGGGCAGACCGACCGCTCGACAGCACGGACCTGCCAGAGACGGCGACAGCGCGGCCGCTGAAGGGACCTGTCTCCGCCGGAGTCGACTGTGAGCGGGTGCTCACGGCCACACAGCACGGCACAGACCGGGGCGTTCTGACAGACAACACGGTTCCGCGTCGTGCTCGCCTCGTCTGCCGACACTCGACCCGTATCGGGTCTGTCCTGCACACGCCAGGGCGTGACAGCCACCACGGAGGTCGACGGTCCGATCCGCCAGCCCCGGCACCGGCGATGCGGTCGACGTGTTGGACAGCCACAACGAACGCGGACAGACCGGGTTTTCTGGTCGTGAGGATACCAGCAGCGGCCGGGATACCGGCAAACTGGACAGCTGTCGGTCCTGGATGCTGTCTGAACTATCTCCTGAGTATAAGTCGTCGGAGGCTGTACGCTCAGACATGAGAGTTGGAGTGCTGTTCACGGACGAGGAGGCGGTGAGTCCGGTGATCGGGGTCATACTGATGGTGGCAGTCACTGTCATCCTGGCGGCGGTCATCGGCGCGTTCGCGCTCGGGTTCAGCGAGAACGAGAGTATCACCCCACAGGTGACGTTCGACTACACGTACGACTCGGAGGCAGGCTCGAACGCAGGCGAACTCACGGTGCGACACTTCGCGGGCGACACGTTCGACTCGGACCGGGTGCGACTCCGCGGGACAGGACTAAAATCGAGCGACCTCGGCGAGACCTGGACAGAGCTCGACAGCAGCATCAGCAGCAACACGGACGTCCGGACCGGCAGCAGAATCACCGTCGGTGTCACGGACAGGGAGTTCGAGGCAGAGCTGATCTGGGAGTCCGACGACGGCGAGGAGAGCAGTGTCATCTCACAGAACTCCGGACCACTGCCCACCGACCCCACATCGTAGTCGAGTGGAGCCCGCGTGTCCGACAGAGCGTGCGGTGACAGGCCCACCCTCGCGGGTGAGGAGTGTCGCGGCACGGGACTGGTGTCGGTCCACGGAACAGGTGATACTGTCGGACGAACATCCGTGCGGATTTTCGCCGCCAGTATGAGGCTGGGTTGGTCGAGTGACCGCGACTGTTCCCCAAACTCGGCGGGTATCCAGTCGTGGTCGTTCCACTGCCAGTACGCCCCTTCGGTGGGTGTCCCTGCTGGTTCAGCAGACAGGGCAGCGGGCCGGGCCACCGGCCCTCCGTCGTGCTGCAAGATGTTCCACGCCCCTGCCACGTCACCGTGAGCATTTAATCGACGGTCGTGACACCGAGACGAGTCGCCACCGCAGGTCACATCCCAACTCCCACACTCGGGACACTCGCTACTCGACTCGGCTTCACTCACCTCCTGGACTGCAATCCCGACATCACCGAGTGTCAGTTCTATCCGCTCCAGCAGTTGCCGATGTGACCAGAAGGCGTGAGTTCTCTCGTTCACCGCAGCACTCCAGTGCGTGTCCGGCACATCGGTCAGATCACCCACACACACCGTATCGACGGTCCGTTCGAGCAGCCACTCGGCGGCGTGTGTCACCGCTGCGTCTCGACTATGATCTCGCGTTCGTGACCACTCATCACGGAGATCCCCGATTTCCGTACGACCCTGTGGCATTCGTCTTGAACCGCCTGTAACACGCGACCGACGGACACTTGCCTGTCAGCACCGACAGGACGGTGATGGCCGTCTCGCTCGGGTCGGACCTGCTCACGCAGTACCGGCGGTTCAGCCTCTACAACTCGCCGTTCGTGGCCCACGACCGGGGGTGTGCGGTCGACCTCTACCCCGACGGTGACCGTGCGCCGTCACCGGTCGCCGGTGAGGTGCTCGACAGCCGGGAGGTCAGGGCGCCGCCGAAGCCGTACGCCGCCGAACACGATTATCTCGTGCTGGTCGACACCGGCGAGCACGTCGCGCGACTGCTCCACGTCGACCCCGCGGTCGAACCCGGTGACAGCGTCGCGGTCGGCGACCCGCTCGGTGACCTCGTCCGGGCGGGTTTCTTCGCGCCCTGGGTTCCGAACCACATCCACCTCGGGTTCCGTCCGCCGGAGGCCGACCCCTACCGCGCGTCGGGGTCGCTCCCGCTCTCGGTCGACGTCGACGTGCGCCCGCTCCCGTGGGACGGCACCGGGACCGTCGTCGAGACCGGCGAGACCTGGGCGCGACTCGACGCGCCGGCACACCCATCCCCCGGCGACGGGTTCGTCGGTCTCGACGGCGGTGGGGCCGTCCTCGACGGCGGGTTCCCGCACTACGACGGCGGCGGCCTCCTCGGTCGGCCCGTCGACACGGTGACCGCCGACGGGCACACCGACGGCGACGAGCGAACGGACAGAGACGGTCGCGACGCAACAGTCACTGGCGCGGCGGTCGGCACCGCCGCGGGCCGGACGGTGACCTGGCACGACTGCACCGTCCGGGCGAACGGCCGGCCGGTCACCGGTCTCGCGCTGTTCTGTGCCCGCGACCGGTTCGGGGTCAAACTCGTCGGCGAGACCGTCGACCTCGCGGTCGGCGAGTCGGTGACCGTCTCCGTCGAGCGGACCGGGTCGTGAGCGCGGTGCCCTCGACAGCGTGGTCACGCCGGCGTCGACCTGCCCACGGTCGAGACACCGGTCAGAGCGGTGTCCCGGGCGTGTGGACCCGCCCGGGCGTGTGGTCACTCCGGAGGGCGAGTACCAGGAGGTCGCGGGCGGTCTGGCGGTCGACTAACGCCTGCCGGACGGCCACGCAGAACAGTTCCTTCAGGAACCGGGCCATCCCTCGCAGGCGTCGACACTCGCCGAACGCCTCGACGCGGAGCAACAGTCCGTCGGTCGCCCGCCCGGCCCACGACCCACCTGTCTGTTCGGCCGTTCCCGGGATTCCGAGCCACACGGGGAGATACACGCGGACGCCCCGACCCGGGAACAGATACACCGCGTCGACCCCCAGTGTGTCGACACCGCCGGGGAACGCGGTCCGGTCCTGTCGCCCGCGATACCCCCATCCGGCGTCGCCGAGGGCATCGAGCGGGTCACCCGGTCCGTGGAGCACCCGGCGGAGTCGACTGTCCCCTCCGGCCCACCGACTGTGGTAGACATCGACCCGACCGCCATCCCCGACACGGACCGCCGCGAGCGCGCGCTCACCCACGACACCCACCCCCTCGCTCACCCGTGTGTCGCGGTCGTCGCCCGGCACACCGCATTCGTCGCTCACCCGTGTGTCGCGGTCGTCGCCCGGCACGCTGTTCTCGTCGGTCGTCGACCGTCCGGCCGGGACACCCGTCGTCACCGGCGTGCGGGCAGAGAGACATCGTGACAGCGTGGTCCGGTCCTCGCACAAAGGTTCCGGGGTGAGTCGAGGGATAGGTCAGCGGTCGGCGCCGCTTCGACTGTCTCGCTCTCACCGCCGTCCAGCACGAGACCGCGGGTCGCGCCGACAGTCCCCCCGGCCCGCAACTCGACGGACTGTGTCCCCGGAACTGTCCCCCGGGTTCGTCATCGGCCCACTCTACGCGGACTGAAAAAGTAGTTCCGGTCACGGAGCGGGTCGACCCGGAAAGCCCAGGCTTAAATTGCCGCCGACCACTCTCTCTGGCATGGACACCGAGTACGAACTCGCGGTCGAGAACACACCGGAGACCGTTCCCGCCGGTACCGCGCTGTTGCTGTTGCATCCGAGTATCGCCGAGACCGACCGCATCGACACCCAGTTTCTGAAGACCGACACCGACCACATGCTCGTTGTCTCGACACGGACAACGGCCCGGGAGGTGGACCAGAAACTCGAACACTACGAGGTCGACGCCTCGCGCGCGACGATTCTGGATACACTCTCGGTCGAGCGCGGGTACACGCGCCGGCAGAGCGACCACATCCGGTACATCTCGCGACCGGAGAACTTCGACGCTGTCGTCGACGAGACCGAGCGCTTCCTCGAGGAGACCGACGGCAAACGCCGGATCAGTCTCGACTCCATCACCGAGATGATCTACTACGCCGACGGTGACCAGACCTACGACGCCGTCGAGCGCCTCCTCGAACTGCTCGCCGAACACGGGGCTGTCGGTCTCTTCCACTTCGCACGCGGCGTCCACGACGACGCCGTCGTCGACGAGTTCCGCTCACTGTTCGACGGCGTCATCGACCTCGACGAGGACGGTTCTGTCTCCACGTCGCTGAACGGGTCCACGGACTGACCCGCTGTCTCATCTCTGTAGAACTCGCCTCTCTCCACCGGTGGGTGTTATTCTGTCCTCCGTCGAAACACGGGGAATCTGGCCCGAACCACCAACAGTTAAGATGGGTCGCGCTAACAGTCTGGATGTATGCCGGAATGTCAGAACTGCGGTGCATTCGTCACGACTGATTATGCCCGCGTTTTCACACCAAACGGAGTCGACGCACCCCGGGTCTGTCCGCAGTGCGAGGACAAGATCCGCGACGGGGCGGACGTCAGACAGGCGCGCTCGACGCGGCGGGGGTAGCTCGCTTCTCACCTCCTGTCCGGAACCAGCGCGCGTGCCTCCTCGAAGACCGTTTCGAGGCGGTCCGGGTCGTGCGCCTCTGCCGTGACACGAACGACCGGTTCGGTACCGCTGGCGCGCACCAGAAACCAGGCGTCTCCACGTTCGACCCGGACGCCGTCGAGTGTGGAGACGTCGTCGTACGCTCCGGCGCGCTCGCGGACCGCCGCCATCGTCTCCTGTCTGTCCGACACCTCGACTGCCGTCCGGCGAATCGGGTAGGTCTCGACCGCGGATGCGCGCTCGCCGAGCGGTCGCCCGGCGGCCAGGGCCGCGAGTTTGCAGGCCGCGAGCGGCCCGTCGGGACAGAGCGTCTCCCCGGGCCAGACCCACGCACCGCTGGGTTCACCGCCGAAACCGACACCCGACTCGCTCGCCGCCGCCGCGACGTACACGTCCCCGACAGGGGTCCGGACGGTCTCGATTCCCGCCTCTGCGAGGTGGTCCTCGACCGCGAGGCTGGTGTCGACCGGCACCGCGACCTGTTCCCCGGTGTCGGCGGCCGCACGCCCGAGGAGTGCGAGCAACACGTCGCCGGAGAGAAACGACCCGGTCTCGTCGACCGCCCGGGTCCGGTCTGCGTCGCCGTCGTGCGCGATACCGAGGTCGGCGTCGGTGGCGGCGACGAGCGACGCGAGCGACTCGCAGTTCCCGGCGGTCGGCTCGCTCGGCCGACCGGGGAACGAGCCGTCGGGCTGTGCGTTCAGTGTCTCGACCGCACAGCCCAGGTCGTCGAGCGCATCGGCGGTCACGCGCCCGGTCCCGTTTCCCACGTCGACGGCGACGGTGAGCGGCCGGTCGAGCGAGACGGCCTCGACCAGCGCCGCCCGGTGACGGTCTGTCGCCTCCGCCGACCGCCGGGTCCCGAACCCGTCCCAGGATGCGAGGTCGGTCTCGCCGGTCTCGACGCGGTCGGCGATGCGCTCGCGCAGGTCGGCGTCGAACGCCTGCCCGCTCGCCTGCCAGAGCTTGAGCCCGTTGTCCTCGGGCGGGTTGTGCGAGGCGGTGACGACGACACCCGCGTCGGCGTCCTCCCAGGCGATGGCCCGCGCGACCGTCGGTGTCGCCGCCAGTCCGACGTCGACCACGTCGGTCCCGGACTCGCACAGCCCCGCCGCGAGCGCGTCGAGGAGCGCCGGTCCGCTCTCGCGGGCGTCCCGCCCGACCACGACACGGCCCGTGTCGACGCCGAGTGCCCGCCCCACCGCGAGCACCACGTTGGCCGTGATATCTGTTCCCACCCGACCCCGGACCCCGCTGGTGCCGAACATACACTCGGGTTGGCGGCCGTCGGCTTTGTCCTGTCGGTCCGCTCTCGGAGTCAGTCCGCCGTCGACACACCCGGGTACCGTCTCGCGGGTGACAGACGGCGCTCCCCGGGAAGAACAGAGAGTGTCGCCCGGAACACTAACGACCGGCATCATCCCCGGGCGTCGTGCCGTGTCAGCCGGCTAACCCTCGTGCCGGGCGGGTGGCGCGTGAGCGCCACCAGTTGCGCGAACGGACTGTGTCCGTGAGTGCGGGTGGCGTGTTAACGCCACCAGTCGCGGAGACGGCGCGAGCCGTCGGGCGGGTGGCGCGCCAGCGCCACCGGTTGCGCGAACGGACCGGCGTCCGTGAGCGCGGATGTCGCGTGCCCGGGTTCGCCGCGCGGTCATCGCGCCCATCCGGGCGAGCTCGGGCGGGGACTGGGGCACGCCCCTCACCGTAGCGGCCAGACGGCTATCAATCTTGGCGGTCCAGCCGCTCACTCGGTCTCGGCAGTCGCGGGCTGTGTGTCCGTTCCCTCGGTGAGTCTGCGCTCTGCCGCGTCGCGGTCCTCGGGGTAGCCGACGTCGATGCGCCAGCCGTCCATCCGGATCGCGTCGATTGTCCGCCCCGAGTGGATGAGCAGGTCGACCGCGTCGCTTATCTCGTACTCGTCACGGTCGGAGGGCTGGACGAGGTGACAGGCGTGGAAGATGGCCGGTGTGAACGTGTAAAATCCCGTCATCACCAGATTCGAGGGCGGGTCGTCGGGTTTCTCGACCACCTCGACAATCTCGCCGTACTGGTTCGTGTCACAGACACCGTACCGGTCTGCCTCCTCCCAGGGGACCTCCTCGACGAGAAAGGCGGCGTCGGCGCGCTGTTCGCTCTGGCGGTTGAGAACGTCCTGCAGGTTGGCCTCGAAGATGTTGTCACCGAGCATCATCATGAACTCCTCGTCGACGTGCTCCTCGGCGGTCAGCAGGGCGTGGGCGATCCCCTTTGGCTCGCGCTGGTGGGTGTAGATGATTGGGACACCGCCGAACTCGTCGCCGTAGTGGCTGACAATCCGTTCTTTCTTGTAGCCCACGACGACAATCAGTTCGTCGGCCCCGAGTGCGACGAGGTCCTCGAAGCAGTGGGTGAGAATCGGCTTGCCTGCCACCTCGACCATACCCTTCGGCTTGTCCTCGGTCAGCGGACGGAGACGGGTCCCCTCACCGGCGGCGATGACGACTGCCTTCATGCTCTCCTATCGTCGGGCACCGAGTAAAAAGGTGGCTGTGAACGAAACGGTTAGTGTGCTGCCCCGCGAGGATAGAGGTATGGAGCAGTACGTCCGGTGGTACGTGACGATGGAGCCGTATTACAAGATCCTGTTCCTGGGGGCCGCGCTGGTCGGTTCGGCCGGACTGTTGTTCGGGATGGCGACAGAGAACCCCGTGTTCTTCACACTCGGACTGGCCTGGCTGGTGGGTGGTCCCGCGACGATCTGGGTCGTCTCCCGGTTCGAATCCGATGAGTAATTCACTCCGAGCACCGGCCGGTCAGACGCATCGCCCCCGGTGTCCAGACCGCCTGTGTCCGGTCCAGGTCTGCGACCACCGCGACGTGCGGGAGTGTGAGCGCGGCAATCAACACGAGATACAGTCCGACGAGGTCGGCGAGTCCGGCGGGGCTGGCCGGCACGAGCAGGGCGAGGCCACCGAGCAGGGCGAGTGAGGCGAGCGTCAGCGGTATTGCATCCCGGGTGAACCGGGTCAGCGCGGCACCGACACGCCCGTCGGCGAGCGCCGCCCGTGCGTCCGGGTCGAGCGCGAGCAACCGGCCGACGTGCCGGAGCGCGTGCCAGAAGGTAAAGTACAGCCCGACCGCCAGGATTGGTTCCACGAGCGCGAAGAACGCGACCAGCAACCCGACCTCACCGGCGTCGAGTGCCCACCCCCGCGGGTCATCGGCCCGGCGGTAGCCGAGCGCGAGCGACCCGGTGAGCAGTGTCCCGACGAGCAGTGCCACAGCGAGGCGGCCGGTCGGTGTGAACGCCGCGGTCAGCGGCCCGAGCGACCCGCCGAACAGGCCTATCAGTGTCTCGGCGACGAACCGGTACTCGCCGGGGAACGCGACGAGCGGCACGAGCATCGGCAGTGTTCCCCGGGCGAGCGCGGTCAGGGCACGGTGGCCGGGGGTCTCTATGTGGTCGACACCGGCCACCGCGCCGAGTCCGTGCACCTCACCCTGGCCCCAGTGGAGCCAGGTCAGACCGATGAACACCACGAACGCCACCACCGGGAGCACGAACCACAGCAGGGCGTACAGCCCACCGAGGGCCGCGTACAGCAGGCCGACCACCCCCATGTCCCGAACTGTCGCCCGGCGACTGCGGGCCCGGGCGGGGGTCAGGTGGTCGACCGCCCCGTGGGGCAGTCCGAGCACCGCGACACTCGCCAGCAACGGGACGAACTGGTAGCTCCGCGGCACCGACAGACCGGGCGCGAACACAGCCCGGACGGCGCCAGCCGCGGCGACGACCCCGAGCAGTACCCACCCCGGCAGCATCGTCAGGCGAACGAGCGACCGTCGAACCGCTGGGTTCGGTGCTGTCATCTGGACTCTCCTCGTCTGCTCCGACCGGCGCTCCGGGCGCCACCCGCTAAAACCGCACGCACTCGGCGCGTCAACCGTCGACCCGGTCCCGGGAGACGGTACCGGTTGCCCGACGGTGGGACACCCGCGACAGTCCGGCCCCGCGGGATGCAGCTATCACCGGTGATACCCACCGTCACGGGCTGTCAGCCGAACTCGCGGGAGTGACACCACCGAGACCGAATGAAACATGTGTCCAGTTTCACCCGGTGAGACAGCGAGAGCGGGCGGTAGTTTCGACGTGTATTTAAGTCACAGTTCGGCTCCTGTGATGTACGTACCGGTATATCGACCCGGCGCACAGCGGCCGAGTCGGTGGTCGTGGCCACGCGATATATCGGCTCACATCAAAATCGATGGCAAGGTATATTTGGCTCCTTCTCTTTGCTCGCCATACGCAGAATGGCATCCAGGTTCCTGACAGGCGATGGGGGGGACGGCGCAGGTGTTGACAGTCGGCGACTGGTCGTGGTGCTGGTCGTTGTCGGGGTGGTTGCCGCCGGTGGGGTGGCGGCCACGATGTTTCTCGGTGGTGGCGGAGACGCGCCGGAGAGTAACGCACAGCTCGACAGCGTTCCGGCAGGGGTCGACGGCCTCGTCTACGTCGACGGCAACGTGACGAGCGACGAGTTCACCCTGGACACGCTCGACGGGGGGCTGGAGGTGGGCTGGTGGTTCGTCGACAACGGGACGGCCCCGGATATCGGCGTGGTGCTCGAGACGCTCGACACCCAGAACATCAGCTACGAGAACACGACCGTGTTCCTCCAGTCGCCCGCGGAGGGGTCGTCTGACTACGCGGGTTCGGTCGTCAACATGGGGCCGGGCAGCGAGGCGAGCGACATGGTCGAACTGCTCGAGAGCGAGGTCGGTGCCGACCAGCTCCAGTCGGACACGTACAACGGTGTCGACATCCACACGCTGGATATCGTCGAGGCGGCGGCGGCAGCCGATGTCGAGGGTGTGACCGACGAACTCGACGTGACCGGTCTCCTCCGCGAGTTCGTCGGTGTCGAGACGACCGCCTGGGTGGCGACACCCGACGAGGACACGGTCATCCTGGGGAGCGAGGCGGCGGCCCGCGACGCAATCGACGTCTACCAGGGCGAGGCCGACCCGGTCGATGGTGACCTCAGGGAGGCACACGAGGCCGCCGAAACCGGTCCGGTCGAGGCGACCGTCTCACCCAACATTGTCGACGAACCACTGATAGACATACTGGGTGTGGTCAGCCCCGACGCGGCCCTGCTGCTCGATATAACCGGCAACCAGCCCGAGTTCCTGTCGGTGACCTACAGCGTCAGGGACCGCGAGCAGGAACTGCTCACGTTCGACGTGGTCGCGACGATGGCGGATGCGAGCGCCGCGGGTGACCTCCTCAGTGCGATGGAGCGGGCCGCCGACCCGAGCACGGCGCTCGAAGACCCATCGGCGATAAACGACTCGAAGGCGATCGACCGCTCGGCCGCCGAGCAGAACGGGCGGTTCTTCCACATCGACATCCCGACACTGCCGATACAGGCGGCAACGTACGTCGCGGAGTTCGTCGACGCGTACGCCCCGGACCCCGGTCCGACCGAACTCGTCCCGGGGGCGGCAGAGGAGGTCGACCTCGTGGACGGCGAGAACGGGTCGTTCGCGGCCAGTCTGGCCGAGCGCTCGGCGGACTGGAGCACCGACGAGGTGGCGGCGGTGCTCGACACGGCGAACGTCAGTTACAACTCCTCGACCACGTTTACCGCCGAGGGCGGGGGGTACACCGCGACGTACGTCCGACTCGACGACACGACGGGGGAGGAGTTCATCCAGTCGAACATCCGTGGCGCCTTCCAGCAGGCCTCCGGCGGGTCCGACCCGATCGGGACCGAACCCGACCGCGAGAACCACAAGGGCTACCGCCACGTCGACGTGTACAACGTGCAGAACACCAGCACGGAACCGGACCTCACCCGGGTCCTCTCTGGGTTCGAGGCCGACGGGACAGAGTGGGTGGTGCCGATTGGCAACAACTCGGTGCTGTTCGGCGACATCGATGCTGTCACCGACGCCGTCGACATCTTCCGCGGTGTGGCGGCCCCGCCCGAGACGGGTCCCGCACAGTCCCGGTCCGAAGAGACAGACGGGTCGCCCGACTACTGACACACAGAGCAGACCACACCACATCACATGCTGTTCATCCCACTGCTACGGAAGGAGATCCACTGGAGCAAACGCAACCTCGTCGTGCTGGGGTTCCTGCTGTTACTGGTTCCGGTGGCGTTCGGTATGACCTCTGTCGCGTTCCAGGAGACGGTCCCCGAGAACGTCCCGGTCGCGACAGTCCCACAGAACGAGAACGTCACCGAGAGCGACATCGGGAACGTCGAGGCGATCCTGACAGTCTATACGGACCCGGTCCGTGTCGCCTCCGAGGGTGACCCCGCGAGCAACCGCGAGAAGGCGGTCCGGATGATGGAGCGCGAGGAGGTGTACGCCATCGTCGAGGTCCCGCCCAACGTCGACGACGCCGGACCCGACACGAACGAGACGTTCAACTTCGTCATCGATGGGAACATCGCACCGCTCCAGGACGCACTCCCGTTCATCGAGGACCTGGTGCAGGGTGAACTCGCGGACGGGTCGGAGAGTCTCGGTGGGGAGTTCAACTTCGAGACCGAGATTATCGGCACCGACCGTCTCGGCGAGGAGCGGAGTCTCGCCGAGTTCCTCTTTCCGACGTTCATGATGGCGATGCTCATCTTCTTTGCCTTTACCTACGTCCCCTACAGTCTGGCCCGTGACGGGAGTGTACTCGACCGTCTGCGGGTGGAGACGAGCATCGAGTCGCTGGTCGCGGCCAAACTGGTGTTTCTCACCGCGCTGATGGTGGTCCCGCTGCTGACGTTCGGCGGACTCGCCAGCTACCTCGAGTACGACATCGGGGCACTGTCACCGCTCCCGCTCGCGCTCATGTTGCTCACGTTCTCCTCGCTGGCGTCGATTGCGATGGCGGTGATGGTGGCGTCGCGGTTCGGCGGGACCGGACAGTTCGTCAATCTGCTCCTGATGCTGGGTGTGCTCGGTGTGTCCGCCATCGACTTCCCGCGGGGTGTCGTCTCCGCCACCCGGCCCGGAATCGCCGAACTGCTGCCGACCCACTGGGGGATGGTCGCCACCCGGAGCCTGATGCTGAAAGACGTCCCGGTGGGAATGTACACCGACATGATACTGTCACTCGTCGGACTGCAGGTGCTCGGACTCATCGCGCTGAAGGGCTCTATCGTTTACTACCGGAGGACGACATAATGGCTGACAACACGAACGCGACGGCAGGGGATACCGTGACGGGAACAGAGGTCGGAACCGCGGCGACCGACGGCTCCGTGACCGTCGCCGACGTGCGCAAGACGTTCGGTGACGTCGTCGCACTCGACGGCGTGTCGTTCTCTGTCGACCCCGGCCAGTACCACTGTCTGCTCGGCCCGAACGGGTCGGGCAAGTCGACGCTGTTGCGGCTCGTCCTCGACCTCGCACGGCCCGACGAGGGGACAATCACGAAACCGGACGCGGTGTTCGGCTGCAGTTTCCAGCGACCCAACTTCTACCCCGACCTCTCGGTCCGGGAGAACATCGACGTGTTCCGGAGCATGGTCGGGGCTGACGACGAGGAGTGGAACCAGACCGTCGTCGACGAGCTGCGCCTCAACGACGAACTCTCCCGGGAGGCGTCGGCCCTCTCCGGTGGGTACGCCCGCAAACTCGATCTCACGCTCGCGCTCATCAAGCAGCCGGAGTTCCTGTTTCTCGACGAGCCACTCGCGGCGCTGGACGACGTCTCGAAGACCCAGTTACTCGAGTTTCTCGACGAGTACACCGACATGGGCAACACCGTCGTCGTCTCCTCGCACTACGTCGACGCGTTCGAGCCGTACCTCGACCACGTGACGCTGATGCACGACGGTGAGGTGCTGTTCGACGAGCCGATGACACAGCTCGAGCTCGGTGATGCGGACTCGCTGCAGAGCCACTACGTCCAGACGGTGCTCGACCGCGAGGACGCGAGCGCCTTCGAGCAGACACTCGTCGAGTGACCCGCGATGTCACGCGGGCGCGGCCTCACGGCCGACCGTTCAGCGCGCAGGTCGTCCGCTGTCTGACGCGCGTCTGACGGGGAGTTTTAGCTGGCGACAGCCAACATGGCGTATGACCAGCCTGTCCGATGTCTACGGGGGAGGGGTCAGGACTGTGGTGGACCGCCGGCGACGGCTGTTCGCGACGGCGCTTTTTACAATCGGCGTGGCGATGTGTGCGGTCGCAATCGTGCTGACGACGACGGGGCTCCGGTCGTGGGCCGGACTCGACGTGGCAGGGGCGCGGAGGGCGGCGGGTATCCTCGCGGGACTGGGGCTGCCGGCGGCGATGGTCGGCGTGTTCGCGGCCCTGCCCGCGAGCGACGAGACCCGTGCCGCGGCGGTCATCGGGACCAGCGTCTCGGTGTTCGGTGTCCTCCTGTTCGCGTACGCCTACCCGGAGCGGTGGCTCACGAACGAGCCCGCGCTCGCCCTGTCGACGGTGGCGGTGTACACGCTCGGCGTGCTCGTGACGTTCTGGTGTCTGTTCGTGGCGGTGGCGACGTTCAACAGGCGCGGTGACCCCGGTGGAACCGCGCGCGTGGAGGTCACCGACGAGGGACGGATAGAGCTCGTCAGCCGCGGCACCGACGAGGAGTCGCTCACGTCGGGTGTGCCGTCGGTTCCCGGGCTCGGCGGTATCGGCCTCGTCGGCGGCGACCCTGCCGGTGACGTCCCCACACAGACGAACGACGGTGACGACCCCGTGCAGGTGGGCGAACGGCGGACAGACGGGGACGCCGGCGCGGAGACCGGTACAGACCTCGTCGATACCGTCTGGACGACCGACCCCGGGTCAGAACCGGCATCGAGTCCGGACGCCGGGGGGGCCGGGCAGACGGACTCCCCTGCCGGGTCCGGACGACAGGGGTCGTCCCGGACCGACACTGGTCGGGGGCGCGCGTCGACACGCGATGACGGGCCGACGACCGGCGGGCCGGAACAGCGGCTCACGGGGGACCCGGAGCCGACGAGTGACGGCGGGGTCACACAGGAGGGTGTCACGGAGGTGCTCTCCGGGTCCAGCGGCCAGCCCGACGCCTACTGTGGCAACTGCGCGTACTTCGAGTACGCCGGCGACGCCGACGACCTCGAGCCGTACTGTCGCTACCACCGGGAGTCGATGGAGGACCTCGAGGCCTGCGAGCAGTGGACGGCGAACACGACAGAGGAGTAGTGTTGCGCGTCACGGGCGGTCGAAGCGGGTGGTTTAATATCTCCGAGCGGCCTACGACACGGTATGGAGTTCTGTGACGAGTGTGGCTCGATGATGAAGACAGACGACGAGGGTCGCTGGGTGTGCGGGAGCTGCGGCTACCGGAAGGACCGGGATACGGCGACTGACGAGGCGATGGTCACGACGACGGCACAGGAGGAGACAGACGTCGTCGATATAAGCGAGAGCGAGGAGGACGCCCGGCCGACGACGACGGCACACTGCCCCGAGTGTGACAACGACACGGCCTACTGGTACATGCAGCAGATCCGCGCCGCCGACGAGAGCGAAACCCGATTTTTCGTCTGCACGGAGTGTGAGCACAAGTGGCGCGAGGACGACCACTGACCCGCTCGCTCGCCGAGCCTTTTGGAAAGGTTTAATACCGGAACCGCGGTACGTAGTTCTGCGCGCCCGGGTGGTGTAGTGGCCCATCATACGACCCTGTCACGGTCGTGACGCGGGTTCAAATCCCGCCTCGGGCGCTTCTGCGACGAACGGACGTGAGGAGCGAAG
>CAZFMN010000069.1:0-3515 GCA_964520075.1 uncultured Halobacteriales archaeon
ACAGGTTCTCCGAAGTGTGGATGTAGCTCGTGATACCAAGGTCAACGCCCACACAATCTTCGGGTTCAATCTCACTGAGTGGCGGTTTCTCGGGTGTGTCTTCGACAGTGGTGACGAGTGAGACGTACCATTCGCCAGTTGTCTCTTTTTTCAGGATAACCTCGTCAATATTCTCTGCTGGTGGTACGTCGCGGTCTGCACGGATTTTGAACCAGCCAATCTTTTCGAGTCGGAGCCGCACAAATCGGTCGTCGCCCGTGTTGTAATCCACGTTGAAACGACTCGACTGATTGTACGACACTGACCGAAATTCACCTGCACCTTGCCACTGCAACCGGCCAACATCGTAGCCTTCGTTGCGGCGTTCTTGAAGTGTTTCCAAATCGCTGTGTATCTGGCTGATCGCCTGTTGTGCGGCGTGTTGTGAGGGTTCGGCAAAGGTGGGCCATTGGTCTGTCCAGTCTTTGAGTTTGCTGTGTTGGTCGTAGTTAGATGGCCGGTCGGTGTAGTTACTGCGGTAGTAGTCCCGGACAGTGTGGTTGCGAATCTGCCGGAGAATATCAATGTGCCGCCAGGCTTCGCTCGCCACGCCGTCGGGCAGGTATGCGCGGAAGCGAAGCGTGTGTTTCCATACTGGTTACTCAGATTCCTCTTTTTCTCGCTGTTCTTGGATTGCTTTTTGTAACAGCCCACTCGGTGAAAGATGAGGCTGGTTATCAAGCCACTCCCCATCTTCGTCTGGGACTGTCACAGTGTATCGTTTTGACACACGTCTCAGTACGCGTTGATGCATCAAAAAAGTTTTGGAACGTATTTTGTGGGTACTGTTGTCGGCTTCAACCCCGGGGTCAAGCCCTGGGGCAGTCGCCTTGTACCGCCTGTACATCAGGAGGTCGTCGTCGGCGAGTTTGCCCGACACCCCGAAGGTCAACTCCCGGCCGTCGACCGTTCGCTCGTACACAACAGCACTGGCACACAGCGGACACCACGTGACAGCCAGCGGCTCCCCCCGGACGGTGTCGTTTACTATCTCGTGGAAATCGAGTATCCGGAACGGGTATGCCCGCGGCGGGTCCCCGTCGAGTGCGAGCACACGGTCCCCGGGGTCACCGATGTATGCCGTGTCGAACGTCGGGTCGTCGATGCTCGGAATTGCATCCGGTTCGAGCACCTGTCGAACCTCCATACCTCGGCTGATGGCCCGAGCTGGCTTACGTTCTCGGGTGTCCGCGGTGTGAGGCGTAGCGAGCGAAAGCCCACTCCCGGGGTAGGTACGAGCCCCAGTCACAGAGGTGCCCGTGCACAGTCGAGAGACGCCTTCGAGGGTGCCGCCGCGCGGGCACCAGTCACCCGGAGTCACAGTCGTCGGAGAAGTTCTGGAGCACCTGGTCGCGCAGCAGTTCGATGCGGAGCGAGCCACAGTCGACCTCGGTCTGTTCCCCGGGGACGAACGTGCTCCCGGTAAACGTGTCCGGAGTAACCGTTATCTCGTACTCGCCTTCCTTCTCGGGGAGGCTGTCCTCGATTGGGTCGGTCGTCTCACCGTCCGCGAGTTCGAACCGCTCGTCAACGACGACATCACCGTCGAACATCACCTCGAGGTCGAGACTGTGCGTCTGTCCGTTCGAGTTCACGATCTCGATCGACGCGATCTGGATCGGGTTCCCGCCCGACCCGAGACAGCCCGCGACCCCCAGCCCCCCGGCGCCGACAGCAGCGGTCCGCAGGAAGGTTCGACGGTTCATATCGTGTGGGCCTTTCGACGGGTCAGGATATAAAAGCCACTCAATCGGTGTCTGTCACATCACCGTCCCGCGAGGGGGTCCGACCTCTGTCGGGGCGTGACTCCGCGCCCGTGAGCGCTCCCGGGGCAGAGAGCACCCGGTCAGCGGCGTGATAGCAGGTCGCGACGGTCGTCCCCCAGGCGAGGTGCCCCGCGAGCGAGGGGAGCGTGAGCAACGGGAACTCGGAGCCGACCCCGACCAGTTCGAGCCACAGCGGCATAACCAGCCCCGCGGCGAACAGCCACAGCAGGAGGCCCGCGCCGACACCGATACCGAGACGGTCGACAGCCCGCGTGGCTCCCGCGACCCCGAGCACGGCGGCGTACACCAGGCCGAAGACGACGCTGTGGAACTCGTGCGTGACCAGCGCGACGACCGGCACCTCGATGCCGTACAGCGCGCCGATTGCGAGCAGGTCCCCGTCGAGTCCGGTCATCGCGCCGGCCATCACCAGGCCGGCGACCAGCGCCGCGCCGGCGGCCACGACACCGCGTGACGTGTCGAGCGCCGGTGCCGTGACCGTGTACCGGTCGCGACTCCCGTCGACCGGCCGGGGAAGCGCGAGTTCGACTGTCGTGCCACCGTCGTCGACCTCGGTCCGGAGGCGGCCGTCGAAGCGCTCGGCGAACAGGCGGACGATGTTCAGCCCGAACCCGGTCGTCGGGTCGTCGTACTCGGCGATCTCACCCCGCTCCAGCAGTGCCCGCTGGCTCTCCGGGAGCCCCGGGCCGTCGTCACTGACCCGCAGTACCGCGTGCTGTCCCACGGCCTCGACGGTCACGCGCACCTGTGGCCGGTCGCTGTCGCTGTGTTCGGCGGCGTTCCCAAGCAGGTGACCGACCACGGCTCCGAGGCGGTCGCCCGCCCGGACCCGGAGCTGTGCGGGCACGTCGAGGGTGAACTCGGCGGCCGGGTGGGCCGTCCGGACCGTCGACAGCGCCCGTTCGACACCGGCGACGAGGTCGACCCGTTCGGCCGGTTCCGCACCCGTCTCCGCGAGGTCCCCGACACGGTCGACCGTCTCGACGATACCGTCTGCCTTCGCGGCGACGATGTCGGCCGAACGCTCGTCACCGTCGCGGTCGAGCAGGTCGGCGTGAGCCCTGATGGCGGTCGCGGAGTTGACGACCCGGTCGCGCAGCAGGCGGTTCAGCACGACCAGACGGTTCGCCCGCTCGCGCAGGTCCCGCCGGTAACAGCGGTTCCGCCCGGCGTACACCCCGATGAGCGCCCCACCGACCGCACCGCCGATGAGGAACGTCGAGAGGAATATCTGGTCGCGCACCGCCGCCGTGTCGGTCGGGTCCACGCCACCACCGAGCAGTGTCGCCACCACCAGTCCACCCATCCCCAGGGTCCCCGCGAGACACCACCGGGCGACTGTCCGGACGAACACCGGGTCGTAGCTCCCGACGGCCAGGAACACCCCCGCCGCGGACAGTCCGAGCCCCAGCACCAGCGGCAGGAGACCCGCGACGAGAAACCCCCTCGTGGTCGCTGTCGCGGCACCCGTCACGGTGAACCGGGTCAGCACGAACCCGACGGCCGCGACGACGATTCCTCCGGTCGCGACACTGTACCCTCTCATCACATATCCGTTGGTCTGTACGGGACAAAACGTTCGCCGGTCGTGCAGGAACGGCTCAACACCGCCCCGTGTCGGGGTTCGCGGTGCCCGTCACCTGTCCGAGTTCGCGGTGCCCGTCACCTGTCCGAGTTCGCGGTGCCCGT
>CAZFMN010000069.1:3615-14724 GCA_964520075.1 uncultured Halobacteriales archaeon
CGTCACCTGTCCGAGTTCGCGGTGCCCGTTACCTGTCCGATTCGCGGTGCCCGTCACCTGTCCGATTCGCGGTGCCCGTCACGTTCCGGAGTTCGTGGGACTCTCAGCGACGGCGGCCGGCCGCGGTGCCGACCGCACGCTCGGCGGCCGCGATTGCCTCGTCGATATCGTCGTCGGTCACGTCGAGGTGTGTACAGAGGCGCACGAGGTGGTCGTCGAACGGCACGGCGAGCAGGCCCTCGGCCTCGCAGTCCTCGAGCACCGCCTCGGCGGGCCGGTCGGTCTCGACGAGAACGAGATTCGTCTCGGGGTCGTGTGCATCGAGACCCGGAATCCGGTCGAGTCCGGCCGCGAGCCGCTCGGCGCGGCGGTGGTCCTCGGCGAGACGGTCGCGGTTCGACAGCGCCTCGAGTGCGGGTGCCGCCAGGATGCCGACCTGTCGCATCCCGCCACCCATTAGCTTGCGCGTCCGTCGTGCCCGCTCGACAAAGGCCGCCGACCCGGCGACCATCGACCCGACGGGCGCGCCCAGCCCCTTCGAGAGACAGCACATCACGCTGTCGACGTGCTCGACGAACGCGGCTGCCTCCCGGTCGCGCGCGACCGCGGCGTTGAATAGCCGTGCCCCGTCGAGGTGTACCGGCACGTCGTGCTCGTGTGCGGCCGCCGCCGCCGACGCGATGGTGTCGACCGACATGGCGACCCCGCCTCGCGCGTTGTGGGTGTTCTCGAGTGCGAGCAGCCCGGTCCCAGGGCGGTGTCCGCTCCGCTCGACGTGACCCTCGTGGACCTGTTCGGGCGTGATAACACCGCGACTGCCGCCGTCGAGGGTCCGGGGCTGGACCTCCGAGTGCTGGACGAGCCCGGCGAGCTCCCACCGGTAGACGTGGCTCTCCCGCTCACAGAGCACCTCCTGGCCCCGCTCCGTGTGGGTGCGCACGGCGACCTGGTTGCCCATCGTTCCCGTCGGGACGAACAGTGCCGCCTCGGTGCCCAGCAGTTCGGCCACCCGGTTCTGGAGCTCGTTCACCGTCGGGTCCTCGTGGTAGACGTCGTCGCCGACCGGCGCGTCACGGGCCGCCTCGCGCATCTGGTCGCTCGGCCGTGTCACCGTGTCGCTACGGAGGTCTATCATACCCACTCTTGCGACCCCGCGTTCAAAACTCCGACGGCCCCGACGGCCGGGAGACGACCGTCACTCGACGGCTCCTGCACGGCTCCCGGTGTCGACGAGAGGACGGGTTTTTCACCGCGGACCGACCAGAGAACTGTAATGAGCGCACGCGGCAGGAAACTGGAGCTGGCCACGCGCGGCTCGGAGCTCGCACGTCGCCAGGCCAGCACAGTCACGCGGAAGCTCGCGGAGCGCCGCGTCACCGCGGAGCTCGTCGAGGTGGAGGCGACCGGTGACCAGCTCCGGGAGGAGCTCGTTCACGAGCTGGGCACCGCCGGTGCGTTCGTCCGCGGTCTCGACGAGCGCGTGCTCGCGGGGGAGCTCGACGGCGCGGTCCACTCGATGAGGGACATGCCGACCGACCAGCCCGACGAGCTCGTCGTCGCCGCGGTTCCCGAGCGCGGCCCCGCGGGTGACGTGCTCGTCACACCCGACGGGACGGCGCTGTCGGACCTGCCCGGGGGTGCGACCGTCGGCACGTCGGGTCTCCGCCGCCGTGCACAGCTACTCGCCGACCATCCCGACCTGGAGATAGTCGGCCTGCGGGGCAACGTCGACACCCGCGTCGAGAAGCTGCTCGCACCGACACGACAGCGCGAACACGAGCGACGCCTCGAGGCCGCCGGCGAACTCGACACCGAGGATGACGAGGCCGCGACCGACCGCGAGTACGACCGGACACCACAGGAGTGGTTCGATGGGCTCTCCGAGATCGAGCGGCGCGCGCTGGGCCGGGAGGTCGAGACCGAGTACGACGCCATCTGCCTCGCGGCGGCAGACCTCGAACAAAGTGGACTCGTAGAGCCGCTCCCGGTCGAGCGTCTCGACCCCGGGTCGTTCGTGCCCGCGCCGGCACAGGGGGCGGTCGCGGTGACGGCGCTCGACGGCGAAACCGCGGCACGGCTCCACGACGCAATAAACCACCCGCCGACACGCGTCGAGGTGACCGTCGAGCGGACGGTGCTGTCGGAACTCGGCGGCGGCTGTGTCGCCCCGGTCGGTGTCCACGCCCGTCTCCAGGGTGCCGTTGTCACGACGACCGCTCGCGTGCTCTCAAGGGACGGCACCGAGACGGTCCACGAGACGCGGAAACTGCCGGTCGAGAGCCACGCCGAGGCCGCCGCCGCGTTCGCCGCCGACCTCGCCGACCGGGGGGCGGCCGAACTCGTCGAGCGGGCGCGACGCGAGGACCCCGACGACGTGAAACGCGCGTGACCCGGTGAGCCGAGTACGAACACCCCAGACGACGCCGGAGCCAGACCGGAGACGGAGTCCGAACAGACCGGCGAGCCGACCGCCGACCGGGCGCGGGCGGCAGACATCGAGGTGACGGTGGTGCCCGGGGAGGCCAGCCTCGAGACACCCGCCCGGGCGGTGGTCTCGCGCCTGTGAACGGGGAGTTTTTACTCTGGACCGTGTAGCTCAAGGGGATGACCGATATCTCGCCCTCCCGCGCCAGCGAGCCCGACCCCGACGTGCAGTCGTTTCTCGCCCTGTACAACTCCCTCGATGTCCCGGAGCTACACGAGGTGCCACCCGGGCAGGCCCGTGACCTGTTCGAGCAGTTCGCCGCCGTGAGCCCCGACATCCCGCTCCCGGCAGTCGAGGACCGCACCGTACCCGGACCCGGCGGCGAGGTGCCCGTCAGGCTGTACGACCCCCGCGAGGACGGCGAGACGCCGCTCGTGCTCTTTTTCCACGGCGGCGGGTTCGCGGTCGGCAGCGTCGACACCCACGACGGCCCCTGTCGGCGACTCGCCGCCGAGACCGGGTACCCCGTGCTCAGTGTGGACTACAGGCTGGCGCCGGAACACCCGTTCCCGGCCGGACTCCGGGACTGCTATGCCGCCCTCGAGTGGGCGACGGCGAACGCGGCCGACCTGAACGTCGACCCCGACAGGCTGGTGGTGGCCGGCGACAGCGCCGGCGGGACCCTCGCGGCGGCGACAGCGCTGCTCGCACGCGACCGCGACGGCCCCGATATCGCATACCAGGCCCTCGTCTACCCGGTGACCGGGGCGGCCCCCGAGACCGACTCCTACGAGGAGAACGCCGAGGGGTACTTCCTGACCGCCGACCTCGTGGACTGGTACCGGAGCCTGTACTTCGAGGACGACATCGACGAGGGCAACGTCTACGCCAGACCCCGGCTCTGTCGTGACCTCTCGGGGCTGCCGCCCGCGACGGTGCTCACCGCCGGGTTCGACCCGCTCCGTGACGACGGCGCGGCCTACGCACGCCGACTCGACGCCGACGGCGTTCCGGTCTCGTATCAGAACTACCCCGGCCTGATTCACGGGTTCCTGAACATGATAGCGGACCCGGTCAGCCTGTCGGGCGCGACGGCCGCCTACAAGCAACTGTCCGCCGACCTGACCGGCGACCTGTCCGCGGGCGACCGGCGCTGACAACTCGGCACCTGTGCGGAGCCGACAGAGACACCCCAACAGGCCTCACCGACACGGTGACCGGCGGCCCAGACAACCGAGCCACGAGCAACCCGCCACCCCGCCGTGGCGGAACGGTCTCGCGTGAACTGTTGTCACGCCAGTCGGAAGTTGTAACCGGGATGTATTACGATAGGATTAATATGTTTCTGACCTTACATTCGGACGGATATGGCCGAATTGGTCACCCGCAATCGCTCCATCCGTTCATACTGTCGTGTGTCAGGTAGTTAAGCCCGGTGTGACCGTGCGACTGTACACCGAGAACATCCTGCCCGGCGAGTCCAACCCGTTAGATTCTTGTGCATTGCTTTTGCAGGTACGGGAGGTGCAACACTGTCGAGTCTGTAACGAACACGTGGAGTCGGAACGACAACTGCGGGACCATCTCGCCACCCGGCACGCGCCGGCCGAGCTCTCGTCTCTCGACCGCGGGCGCGCCGCCCGGCACAGGTCCGAGCAATCCACCGGCGGGCAACTGCTGCAGAGACTCCCGTCGCTGCCGCTCTCCGCGTGCATACTGGGGGTTCTGCTCTGTGTCGGCCTGCTCGGGGTCGTCGGCTGGGCGAGCAGTCCTGCCAGCGGCCAATCCGGCCCGACCGAGGTCTCGAACTGGACCGATCTGGGTGCAATCGACGACAGTCAGGCGACGCTCGGCGACGACTACGTGCTCGTGAACGAGTTGAACAGGAGCACGGCCGGCTACGATACGGTTGTGCTGAACCAGACAGCCACCGAGTTCAGCGAGACGGTCTTCTTTCCCCAGGGGGAGAGTCAGGCAGTGTCCCAACTCACGCGCACGCCAGTTGCCGAACTCCTCTCCAACGATGCGGGGCTCAATCTGACACTCACCGACCCGGCGAACGGGACAATCGAACGCGAGAACACCAATTCAGCCACGTTCGCTGCGGTAACGTACGCGACGCCGACCGAGCAGTTTGTCAGATTCGACCCGGTCGGAGGCTCCAGTGAGCCGTTCACCGGTAGTTTCGATGGACAGGGGAACGCGATTCGGGCTCTCGTTGTTACTCGACCAACTGAATCGACGACTGGCGTATTTGGGTCGTCTGAGGGAACAGTCGAAGACCTAACACTCGCCAACACGACTGTCACCGGGTCCAGCGAGGTTGGCGGGCTCGTCGGATTCAACAGTGGAACCGTGACCAGCGCATCGGCCAGTGGGGCTGTAAACGGTTCCATCAGTGCAGTTGGCGGGCTCGTCGGGCAGAACGACGGAAGTGTGACAAACGCGTCTGCGAGTGTGGTGGTCGGTGGGTCTGCTGACGAGATTGGTGGGGTTGTCGGACGGAACACCGAGACCGGGACTGTCACCGACGTCTCGGCAAGTGGCGCAGTGGCCGGCGACCCGAACGCGACCACAAGTGCCGGCGGAGTTGTCGGGCAGAACGACGGGACCGTCGCAGACGCGTCCGCGAGTGGCACGGTGAGTGCGCCCCTAGTTGCCGGTGGGCTCGTCGGGCAGAACGACGGGACTGTCACAAACGCGTCCGCCAGTGGGAGCGTGACCGGCGGGCAGTTCGTCGGCGGGTTCGTCGGGTTGAACGCCGGGGCAGGGGCTGTGACCGATGTCTCGGCGAGTGGCGCGGTGACGGCCACCGACGATTCGATCTCCAACGCCGGCGGACTCGTGGGGAGCAACGATGGGACCGTGACCGACGCGTCCGCGAACGGAACTGTCAGGGGTGAACAGACCGTCGGCGGGCTCGTCGGAAACAACGACGGGACTGTCACAAACGCGTCTGCGAGCGGGGCGGTGAATGGCTCCGACGGGGTCGGCGGGCTCGCTGGACGCAGCGATGGGACCGTGACCGACGCGTCTGCGCGTGGGGTGGTGAACGGGTCCAGTGGGGTCGGTGGACTCGTTGGAGACAACCGTGGGGCTGTCGCCAACGCGTCTGCGAGCGGGGCGGTGGATGGGTCCTCCGACGTCGGTGGCCTCGTCGGGGACAACTTCAAATCGACCGTGCGTGACGTGTTCGCGAGTGGGGCGGTGACCGGCGACAACGGCGTCGGCGGGCTTGTCGGACAGAACAGAGGAACCGTGCGTGACGCGTACGCACTCGGCACCGTGGACGGCGCCGGTGATACCGGTGGTCTCGTCGGCGAGAACGGGGTCTCGGACCTCTATACCGGGACCATCAAGCGGACGTACGCGGTGGGGGAGGTAGACGGGTTCACCGGGGTCGGCGGACTGGTTGGACGAAATGCAAACGGGAGCGTGAACAGTTCGTACTTCGACAACCAGACGACCGGCCAGTCGAGCGCCATCGGAACCGCAACGGACAACGGGACCACCAGCAACGCGCCACCAGACGGGCTGGCGACAACCGCGATGCAGGGCCTGACACCGACACAGGCTGGTGGCGACACGATGGACGGGCTGGACTTTGCCCGCGACCAGTCACAGAGCAACTGGTCCGCCGTGGTCGCCGGCGAGGGGCTCACTCCCACACCACAGCAGGACGGCTATCCGATCTTGCGGAGCCTCGATACTGCCGAGCAACTTGACGCACAGGGGGCCACCGGGGACCCGGGTCCGCCCGCACTGCCCGGGGCCGAGGGTCCACCGCGGGACCTCGACGGTGACAACCGCTACGAGGATGTCGACGGCGACGAGGAGTTCACCATCTTCGATGTGCAGGCGTTTTTCACGAGCTTTCAGGAACAGACTGTCCAGAACAACCGGGAGGCGTTCAACTTCGACGAGCAAAACTCCGAGGACCCGGCGGTCACCATCTTCGACGTGCAGGCGCTTTTCATCCAACTCAGTAGCCCGTGACGAGTAGGGACACTCTGTCACAGGCGGACAAACGGTCTCGCGTGAACTGTTGTCACGCCAGTCGGAATTTATAACCGAGATGTATTACGATAGGATTAATATGTTTCGGCCCTTACATCCGGACGGATATGGACGACCTGACAGGATTCCAGCGCGATATACTCTACGTGACAGCAGGGCTCGACGAGCCACACGGACTGGCAGTAAAGGAGGAACTCGAGAAGTACTACGAGTCCGAGATTCAGCACGGTCGGTTGTACCCCAACCTGGACACGCTGGTCGAGGAGGGGTTCATCGAGAAAGGCGAGATCGACAAGCGAACGAACTCGTACACGCTCACCGAGGAGGGCTACGAGGTGCTCAGGCAGCGCCACCAGTGGGAGAACCAGTACGTCGAGGTCTGATGGTCGAGCACGGGGTCGGACCGGCGGGACACCCGTACCACCGGTTCGGGTCGGGGGAGGAGCGACTGCTGGTTCTCACCGGCGTTCTCGACAGTATCGGCTGGTGGAACGACCCGGACTGGCTCACGACCCGGGTGCTCGCCGGGTACTACTTCAGGGCCTACCGCGAGTACGACGTCTGGGTGATGGCACGACCACCGGGGTTGCCCGCGGACGTCGACGCCGCCGAGATGGCTGCCGGCTACGCCGAGGTGCTGTCGGCGCTCGGACCGGCGAACGTGCTCGGCATCTCGCTGGGTGGTGCAATCGGCGCCCACCTCGCCGCGGAGACCGACCTCGTCGAGCGGCTGGTGCTGGTGAGCTGTGGTGCCGGACTCGGCGCGTACGGCCGTCAGACGGTCGAGCGCTGGCGCGAGCACGCGGCGGCGCGGCGCTACCGGGCGCTTCATATGGACTACATCCGGACAGTCTACGCCGGCTACCGCCGGCTCGTCGTGCCGCCGCTGTACCGTGTCGGCGCCCGATGGCTCCCCGAACCCGAGGCGGTCGGTGACGTCGAGCGCTCGTGTGCGGCGATGCTGGCGTTCGACGGCGCCGTGCTGTCGGAGCTGTCGGTGCCGGCACTCGTCGTCGGTGGCAGACAGGACCCGATGGTGCCCGTCGAGAGCCAGCGCGAGGCCGCCCGTCGACTCGACGCCCCGCTGGCGCTCGCACCCGGCGGTCACGGTGTCTACGAGGAACAGCGCAAACCGGTCGCGCGGGCGGTGCTCCCCTTTCTCGACGGGCGCCGCCCGGCCTGACACGGCCGACGCCGCGCTCCCCACCTGTCGTCCTGCACGATCTCGGCCTCGAGTGTAGCTCTCGGTGTCGTTCCCCTCGTCGTGGATTCCGACAGACAGCCGCGGTCACCCGTACTCCCCAGGGTCGGCGCGCTGCCAGTCGTCCCCGGTGGGGAATATCTTGCCGGGGTTGAGCGTCCCGGTCGGGTCGAGTGCGTTCTTCACGGCTCGCATCGCGGCGACGGTCTCCGTGCCGTGCTCCGCCTCGAGGTACCCGCGCTTGCCGAGACCGATGCCGTGCTCGCCCGTCGCGGTGCCGCCGACATCGAGTGCCCGCTGGACGATGTCGGCGTAGAGCGCCTGACCGCGCTCGACCTGGTCGGGGTCGGTCGGGTCCACCAGGGCGGTGTAGTGGGCGTTCCCGTCGCCGGCGTGTCCGAAACAGGGGACCAGCAGGTCGTGTTCGGCCCCGAGCTGTTTCGCGTACTCGATGAGCGGACCGTACTCGCTGATGGGGACCGTCACGTCGCCGGGGTGTAGCGGTTGACGGTCGGGGTCGTAGGCGCGAACGGCGAGCGCGAGCTCCCGGCGGAGCTGCCAGAGCTCGTCCATCCTCGCCTCGTCGGCGAGTTCGAACCGCTCGGGGTCGTGGGCGTCCACTACCCCCCGGCAGAGCGCGACCCCCTCGTCGATGCCGTGGTCGGCGTGGAACTCCAGAAACACCATCGGCAGGTCCGGCAGGTCGGTCCCGCTGTACGCGTTGCCCATCCGGGCCGAGGTGGCATCGACGAGCTCCAGCCGCGCGACGTCGACACCGGACTGGACGACGTCGGCGACGGCCGCCGTCGCGTCGGACAGCGACGAGAACAGGACACGCCCGCCGCGTCGCTGCTCCGGCCGGCCGGCCAGTTCGAGCGTCGCCCGCGTCACCACACCGAGTGTTCCCTCACTCCCGACGAACAGGTCCCGGAGATTGTACCCCGAGGAGCTCTTCACCGCCTTCGAGCCCGCGGTGATAACAGAGCCGTCCGCGAGCACCACCTCCAGTTCGAGCACCCAGTCGGCTATCTCGCCGTACCTGACAGTCTGCATCCCGCTGGCGGCGTTCGCTATCATCCCGCCGATCGTCGAGATGTCACCCGACGCGGGAAGCGGCGGAAAGAACAGCCCGTGTCTGCCCGCCGCGGGGTCGATATCCGAGCCCATCAGCCCCGGCTGGACGTCCATCTGGAGGTCCTCCGGGCGCACCGCGAGAATCTCGTCCATCCGGGTCAGGTCCATGCTGATACCACCCTCTACCGGGACAGGGTTCCCCTCCAGACTCGTGCCCGCGGCGTACGGTGTCACCGGCACACCGCGCTCGCTTGCTGCCGCGAGCACGTCGGCAACCTCCGCCGTCTCGGAGGGGTAGACCACCGCCTCCGGTTCGGTCCCACTCTCTGTCCCCCAGTCTGTCGCGTGCGACTCCAGCGCGTCGGCCGCCGTCGTCACCTGCTCGTCCTCGAGGAGCGCCTCCAGAAACCCCGTCTCGAAGGCCATACCGGACGTTTGCGGTCCGAACACAAATACCTGCAGCCCCACCCGGCGCGTGGACGGGGCCAGGCCACACACAGGCTCGACCGACTCGTTTCTGTTGCCGGACGATATCAGTATTTCACACAGCACTATATAGATAGCGGAGCGTTATTATAGTTCGATTGCGTATCGTCGCACATGGAGACACGCAAGGTCCAGGTGACAGGCGGGTCGACGTACACGGTCTCACTTCCAAAGGACTGGGCGACAGCGAACAACGTCAGCAGCGGGTCGACAGTCGAGTTCCACGCCGAGGAGGAGATGCTGCTGTTGACGCCGAAACGCGAGGAGGGGCGGACGGAGGGTGAACTCGATATCAGCGGGCTGGATGGTGAGGAGCTCCGGCGGGCGGTGATGACGATGTACGTAAACGGGTTCGACGTCATCAGGCTGACCACCGGCCGGATGTCCGCCGCACAGCGTCGGACAGTGCGTGACGCGACACAGGGGCTGGTCGGGCTCGAGGTGATAGAGGAGCAAGCCGACGAGATGGTGCTGCAGGACCTGCTCGACTCCTCGGAGCTGTCGATCGAGAACGCGGTCACCCGGATGCAGCTGGTGTCGCTGACGATGCTCGAGGACGCGGTGGAGGCGCTCGTGACCGACGACGACGCGTTGGCCGACGATGTCGTCGAGCGCGACGACGACGTCGACCGGCTGTGGTTCATGACCTCGCGGGTGTTCCGGACGGTGCTGCGGAACCCGACGGCGGCAAACGAGATCGGGTTCCCCCGGGAGACGATCTACGACCTGCAGTCGAGCGGCCGCCAGCTGGAGCGTATCGCCGACCACGCGACGAAGATCGCGGAGCTGTCCCTGGAGGTCGACGAGATACCCGAGACGGCCGCGGAGCCGCTGCGCAAGCTCCACGCCGAGGCCGCACAGATACCCGAGACGGCGATGGATGCGCTGCTAACAGCCGACGGTGACGAGGCGGTCGAGCGGGCCACACAGGCGCGTCTCCAGATGGAGACTGTCGACGAGCTGGCCCGGCAGGTCGACGCCGAGGTCCACGGGTTCGACGCACACCTCGCGCAGGTGCTCGGACTGGTCGTCGACTCGCTCACCAGAACGGGTGACTACGGGACCAACATCGCCGAGAGCGCGCTCCAGAAAGCCGCACCGCGTCCCTGATTCGCTCGCGACACTACTCGACGAGGACGGCGTTCACCTGGCCGTCCTGCCCCGGTCGGGAGGTCACGCGGGCCCGACCGGCACCTGTCTGGACGATTGCACCCTTCGTGACGATGTTCCGTCGCGCGTAGTTGGGGTCCGACGGGTTCTCGACGACGTCCTCGAGCTCCGTCGAGACGACGCCGTCGTCGGCGGCGACACTCGCGGTGTCGACGCGCAGGGCGCGGACCTTCTGGCCGGTGCCCCGGGTGTCGACGGTCTTTAGTTTCGACTCGCCGACCTGTGTCTCTGTCGGCTCCGAGCCGAGTTCGTGTTTCCGCCTGTCCCGGTTCGGCCGCAACCGACCGCCTGTGCGCTTGCGCAGCGAGCGCCTGTGGTTTGCCATACCTGTACAACCGGTCAGACCACACTTCAACCCCTCGACTCCGTGCTCGGGCCGGTGAGAGGCTGTCGGTCGCTATCTATGACAGCGAAAGAATCCCGCCGTCGACGGCGGGCGTGAATCGCGTCCACTTTCACTCCGCTTTCCCCGTCTTTATTTTTACCGGGGTTGAACAGGAAAGTAACTCAAGCGCCGAAATCAATCCGGGAACCAGTTGGGGTCCTCCCCGCCGACACGCACCGCACGGTGCTCACAGTACCCCTACCCCTGCAACACGGGATGAGGTGACGGTACGACTCAATCCAACCCCTGCGGCACTTGAGCCTGTCCACCGTGGTCGTTCGAAAATCGAAGATTTTCGTGATGAACGTTGGACACCGTCCAACGAACCTGCGAGCGGGCGATGCCCGCGAG
>CAZFMN010000070.1:0-14667 GCA_964520075.1 uncultured Halobacteriales archaeon
GCGGAGGCCGCGAGCCCCGACCTGTCGA
The DNA here is from genome assembly GCA_964520075.1 of uncultured Halobacteriales archaeon. Classification (GTDB taxonomy): domain Archaea; phylum Halobacteriota; class Halobacteria; order Halobacteriales; family Haloarculaceae; genus Halovenus. Next base: position 29 of record CAZFMN010000070.1, read on the forward strand.
CGTACACCCCGATGCCCACCGGACCGACACCGGCGGTTAACTGACATTGTGTACCATGATAAAGACTGGCACGGTCGTGGATAGAAAGAGGAGGTAGTCGTCGAGACACCCGGAGGGCTGATACTGTACGACTGTTCTGACACAGGCGATTCGGACGACGAACCGGTGGACAGGTCCCGTCTCTCGACCGACGGGGGAGAGGACGACACACGGCACTCGCGGCTCAGAGCCGTCTTTCTCAGTGTGACAGGCGTCGAGGAGACGGTCGAGGAGCAGGAGGGAACACAGATGTCGCGGTACGTCGACGACGACACCACGTCGGTGTCGGCGGCGGTGACGGCCGTCGCCGCGGACGACGGACTGACCGACACCATCGACGAATCGCAGTCGACCGAGCAGCGATAGGCAGAGTCAATCGGCGGGGTCGGGCGACGGCTGTTCGACGTCCATATCGAGCGCACCGGCGAGGTCGTACTCGTTGCCGGTCAACAGGAAGAGCACGTCCTCGACCGGTTCGACCACCTCGGGTACCTCGCGCAACACGAGCCAGAGGATGAACACCATCGCCACCACCGACGCGCTCTGTGCGAGGATGCGGTCGGCCCAGATGTACGATACCCGGAGTTCGTTGTCGAGACCGAACAGCAGCATCGTCGCGTCCGGGAGGATGTTCATATACTGCTTTCCGAAGTTCACGCTGATAAAGACGTTCCGGACGATGTTGAGCACGTAGATAACGGGCACGGCAACGGCGAGTCCCCGGAGTTTCCGTCGCAACGGGGCACGGACCGCCCCGATCAGCCCGATCATCACCGCCATACTCCCGACGCCCGTGCAGGCGATGATGATGGTGTAGGTGATGGTGCCACCGTCCCCCTGGACGAACACGAACGTGTTCTCGAAGGCGAACTCCTTTGGCCCCTCCGGGCCGAGCAGACTGCGGTTCACGTCAACCTCCCTGTCCACCATCTGTGGCACCTCGGAGAGACGGGTCACGACCGGCGGGTCGTAGCCGAGCAGCCCCATCGCCCACCCGGTGTGGTCGACGACCGTGAGTGTCAGCCACTCCCGGAGCTGTCTGATTGTCACGAACGGTGCGTACACCAGCCCCATTATCATCACCGCACGCGAGAGGGTGAAAAGCGAGTCACGGCCCTCGTAGAGGGTCTTGCCGACGAGCACCGACAGCGGTACCGCGACTGCCGCCCCGACACCGCGGATGACACTCTGGTCGACTGTGAACCACGGGTAGACGAGCGTGAGCCAGAACAGCGCGAACACCATCCACCCCCCGGCCAGCACCGGACGGGCGTACTCGCGGTCGTAGTACTCCAGAAGGATACCTGCCAGAAAGAGCCCGAGTGACAGCCAGCCGAGCGGTTCGGCGAACTCCCCGGCGGTCCCGAGAGCCTCGCCGACGGACCCAAGCATACCGACAGGTTGTACGTCCACAGACAGTATATGTCTTGTTGTTTCGAGGGGTGCTGTAGCAGGTGCTGGGACAGCTCTCGTCCAGACGGTCGGCGGTGAACCGTCCGAGTCGTTCGTCCCGGACACCTGGGCGGTCTGCCCGACGACCCGGGATGGAGGAGTCACCCGACCACCCAGCTACCGAACTCACCTCCCGAGAGGGGTCACCGGGTCGCCCCGCGGCCGAGCACGAACGCGAGCAGGGCAATCAGGACGATGCCCGCACCGGTCTCTATCATACTGATACTGTCGGCTGTAAGCCCATGGCATACTTCGGCACCCCGGGGTGCCGAACCGTTCCACGAAGTTACAGCCGACAGCACGAACAGCGTGGCGTCGGAGACACCACGGACAGACGGCACGAAGCACCGTCGACGGCGGGATTCTCTCGCTGAATCGAGATAGCACCTCAGATTTTTGTCTGCTCCGCGTGTTGCGTGACCTGGTACCGACACAACCCATGAGTGAACGGACAGGTCCCCACGACGGACCGACTGATGCACCAGACCGAGAGACGGAGCGACCGTCCGACTACCTCGAGGAGCGGTCCATCGACAGGCGGACGTTCCTGAGCGTCGCAGCAGCCACGGGCGCCGCGCTCAGTCTGCCGGGAACCGCCGCCGGTCAGGAGCAGATAGAGAGCGAGTTGCTGTCGAGCGTCGCGGAGTTCGCTATCAACCACACGCCGGACGACTACGAGGCAGGGCTCGTCGTCGAGTTCGCCGACATTAGCGCCGCCGAGACGTTCGACGAGACGTTCAGCTACGACTACGACGACGACCGGCCGCGCCCGGCAAAGACAGTCATCCGGACGGCGCCCACACCCGCAGGACACGGGCGTCTGACGACACCAGAGATCCAGACACTGCTCGACATGGACGGAATCGAGGCTATCGACTTCTCGCCAGGGGCCAACCCTTTCTGGACGCTCGAGGAGGCCCCCTACGGGGACGGTGTGTTCCCGCCTGTCGAGGAGGCCCGGGATTACCTCTCCTTCGAGGAGACCGTCGCCGGCCTGCAACACCTCGAGGACGAGCACGCCGACCGGCTAACCCTCACGACCACCGGCCGGAACTCCCCGGGCTGGACCAATCTCCTTCTGGAGACCGACGAGCGATACCCCATCTACGTGGCGGAGGTGACAAACGACATCGAAACCACCTTCGAGGAGAAAGACAAGGTAGCCTACACCATCAGCATCCACGGCGACGAACCACAGGGTCGTGAGACGGCAGTGCGGCTCATCGAGGACATCGTGACCGGTGACGCTCCCGAGTTCGAGGCGGTGCTGGACGACATTGCGCTCGTGTTCGTGTTCAGCAACCCCGACGGGTGGATCTCCCGGGAACCGTACACCGAGCTCCCGTACCCGCAAAGCGACAACCCGTTCCAGGGCGTCGAGTTCGACGACGTCAATCTGTTGCGCGGCAACGGCAGTTTCCCCGGCGGTTCACAGGTCGACACCAACCGCCAGTACCCGACTATCGGCTGGACAAACGCCGGCTTCTACCCGGCCGAACCGGCGGATGCGCCCGAGTTTTTCGACGACATCGTACCCGACGCCCTCGGCGCGGTCGAACAGTTCCGGAACTACCAGAACGTCGAGTTCCTGTGTGACTATCACGGAATGGGTATCGCCAACCAGATGATGCTCAATCTCGAGACGAACGCCCCGTTCGATCACCTGCAAACGCACGAACTGGACGAGGTCAGTATCCAGATCGGCGAGGGGATGCTCGGAGCGTTCGGTGAGGTCGGCACCATCGCCGACGACATCGCCGTTGCACTCGAGGAACACTACTTCCAGATCGACGAGGGCGAGGGCGAGCAGTTCGTCCCAGAGGGTGGCAGCTACAACGGCCTGCTCGACTGGGGAACGATCTACGACACTCTCAGCTACCAGGTCACCGGTGCGTTCCTCGGCTGGGCCGGTGTGCCCGAGGAGCAGGGCGGTCTGGGTGCGATTACGGCCGCCCCGGAGATGCTCCACTCCAACCCGAACGGGCTGGCGTTCATGAACTGGAGACCGTACTGGGCACGCCACCAGACACGTTCCTACCGGCTCTCGATGCGCGAGTACGCCAGACTGACTGCCGCGGACACCGAGGCGACGGTGCTCACCGACGACCGGGACACCGCCTACGTCGGGAGCGACGAGCTCACCCGCTCCTCCGAGGACCTCCCGCACACGGGGGCTGGCTCGCAACCCGCGTCGGGGTCGACAGAGATGCGCCGAGAGCACGCGTCGCTGTCGGCCGGCGGTGTCTCGACGACCGCAATCGAGAGTCGGAGCGAGACCCACTCGCTGTCGATTCAGTTCGATGCCGACGGGACCGCGACCGGCGAACTCCGGCTCCGGAATCCGGCGGGCGCGGTCGTTCGCCGACTCGAGCTCGACCAGCTCGACGACCAGGTTCGTGAGTTCGTCGACACTCTGTTCGTCTCTGCCCCGGCGGCTGGCCGGTGGACGCTGGAGGCTGTCGGCGGTATCGCGCTCGACGTGTCGACGACGCTCATCGACGCCGACGAGGTTCCGGACCCGCGAGAGGCCTGGGACGGCGAGGGGTTCGAGCAGCGCGCCTACGAGGTCAACCCGATGCAGTTCTTCGACGACCTCGCGCCGTACATCGCCGACGACGGCTCGCTCCAGGGCATCACGACCAGCGACGTCGTGAGCGGCGTCGACGAGTACGACCAGCTCGTGGTCTCCCACGATGTCGGAATCGACGACCCGGCGTACGTCGGCGCCATCGAATCGTTTGTCGAGGGTGGCGGTGACCTCGTGCTGACCGACTCCGGTGTGAATCTACTGGGGGCGCTCGATGTCGGTGACCTGGGGACGCTCGGCACCGACGACACCGAGGACGTGCTCGTGAACTTCGTCAACCTCGACGACAGGGCGTTCGACCATCCGCTGCTATCGGGCATCCGCCCCCGCCAGCAGGAGATGTGGAAGGGCCCACAGATGGGCTACACGCCGGCGACAGACCAGCCCGCAACCGTCGTCGACCCCGATGCCTTCGCGGATGCCGGCGGCGAGATGGCCGGAATGATCCGCGGTGACCCCGATGCGCTCGGCGAGTCCGGCGGGGAGATCGAAGGCGACCCCGGCGTCGGTGCCGGAACAATCGACGTCGGCGACGCCACGGTCACGGCTCTCGGGTCGATGCTTCCACCCGCGAACCAGCAGCAGCTCCACCCCTTCGGGATGGCCGACTACGCCGTGTCGTTCCTGGGACACACCCTGCTGTGCAACGCACTCGACTTCGTCCAGCGTCGACTGCGCGACGGCGAGGTTGTCCGGAGCTACGGGGTCGAACCGCCAGCCCCAGTCGTCGGCGACCAGCAGCCAACCGACCCCGACGACGACGGCCTCTACGAGGATATCGTCGGGGACGGGTCTGTCGACATCTTCGACGTGCAGGCGCTGTTCGACAACCTCGACAGCGATGTCGTCAAGAACAACCCGGCGGCGTTCACGTTCGGCGACACTCCCGGTGAGGTGACCGTCTTCGACGTGCAGGCGCTGTTCGAGCAACTCGGCTGAACTGCTCCGTGGCCGGCGGGGCTCGTCACCGGACCGTCGTCCGGTTGTTCGCGGCCCCCTGTCCAGTTCGTCGGAACAACTCCCCACGTACGTCTGTCCGGCAGTATCAGGTACCTCCGTCCGTCAGTACCAACCCCGCGATGTCTCTGTCGATGGCGTACACGGAATCCGACCGCCGGGCCGGCCCGACCGTCTCGCTGTCCAGCGTTGTGGAGTATCTGAATGCGACACGTTTATAACCAGTCGAGTGAAACACCGAGAATATGGATGAGGCCACAGAGTCAGACGAAGTGAACAGCACCCGACGCAAACTACTGATGGCGATGGGTGGCACCGCGACGGTCGCACTCGCGGGTTGTACCGGTGACGGCGGTGACGGCGACAACCAGACCGGCAACGGTGACGACAACGCGACCGGCAACGGTGACGACGGCGGTAACGGTGGCGACGGCGGTAACGGTGGCGACGGCAGTGACAGGAACCCGTCCAACCTCGAGGTAGGCCCACCGCAGGCAGACAAGGCACAGGCGGCCTGGGAACGGGTGACCAACAACGCCTCCCCCGAGGACCAGGACCTCCGTAACGAGGCATACGTCGAGATGGAGGAGGCAGTGCGCGACGACATGGTCCTGCTCCCGCTGTATCACGGACTGACCGAGCGCATGTGGTACAACGACGTCGAGACGCCGAACACGGGGACGCTCGGGTCCCACCACCAGATTCACAACGACACGTCCGTGGAGGGTTCGGACACGCTCAGTCTCACCAACGCGACGTTCAACACCATCGACCCGATCCAGTCGGACGACACCGCCTCCTCGCGGGTCATCAACCAGATGTACGAGACGGTGACCCACTACCCGGCCGGTGTGCCGGAGCTTCAGAACCGGCTCATCGAGGAGGCGAACGTCTCCGACGACCAGCTCACGTGGACGTTCACCTTCCGCGACGACGTGACCTTCCACGACGGGTCGCAGCTGACCGCCGCCGACGTGAAATACAGCATCGAGCGGGTCGCGCTGTCGGACAACAGTGTGCGTGCGAGTTTCGCGCTGGACTCCACCGGCGGTGTCGCGCTCGAACACGAGACCAGCGAGGAGAACGGTACGGGTCCGATGAACGCCGTGCCGGACTCGCTCGGGCTCAACGTCGTCGACGACCAGACACTCGAGATAAACATCTCGGTCCCCAACCCTCCGATACTGGACGTTCTCACCTACTCGGCGTTCGCGCCGGTTCCCGAGGGGTACGTGGGCGACGTGCCAGGCTACGACGGCGAGGTGAGCGTCGACCAGATCAACAGTCAGGAGGCAAACGGCACCGGGCCGTTCCTGTTCGACAGCTTCACCGAGAGCGAGGAGGCCCGGGTCACCCGCAACGACGACTACTGGGGTGAGACCGCAAGCGTCGAGGAGATCCACTGGCGGATCTTCTCAGACCCGCAGGCCGAGTACGACTACTCGGTTCGCGAGGAGAACGCCGACATCTTCGGTATCCCGACGCAGTTCTACAGTCAGGACCAGATCGACGCGGAGCAGGATGACCGCGGGCGCGATGTCGGAACCTACCAGCTCCAGGACGGTCCCCAGACCGAGGTCAACTACCTCGGTGTGCCGGAGCTGAGCACGTTCTACTTCGGGTTCAACGTCTCGCAGACGCCGAAGCCGGTTCGTATGGCGGTCGCGCTGGTTGCGAACCATCAGGAGCTCGTCCAGACAATCTTCGAGGGGCGTGGTGTCGAGGCGTTCAGCTTCACGCCGCCGGGCATCTGGCCCACCGGCACCGACGGCTACCAGAGCTTCCTCGATGCCTGGCCGTACGGGCGCAACCAGTCGAACTTCGACGCGGCCGAACGAATCCTGTCGGACAACGATTACACCGCGGACGACCCGTACAACCTGACGGTGACGACCTACTCGAGCCCGGTGTTCCAGCAGGCCGCCGGCAACCTCCGTGACAAGCTCTCCGGGCTGGGCATCTCGATGGAGCTCGAACAGGCACCGTTCTCGACACTTCAGGAGCGTGGCGAGAACGGCGACCTGCAGATGTACTCGCTTGGCTGGATCTGGAGCTGGGAGTCCGTCGCGTACGGGCTGTTCTCGTTCGAGCCGAAAAACACCAACACCGACGAGATTCCCACCGACGCGAACGGCTACTACCTCGACTGGCAGACCCTGCTCGAGGACGAGGCCTGACGGGTCCACGACGAACAGACCATCCCGATCTCCGACCGACACCGACCTGACACGCATTGATGTTGTTCGACACCCTGTACACGAGTATGCCGACCGACAGACCGTCGAGGATTGAGTAATCAATGGGACGCTGGCGTTACTTCCTGCAGCGTGTGCTGCTGTCGATCCCAGTGTTGTTCTTGGTCATCACGTTCCTGTTCGTGATACTCAGGCTGGGGCCAGTCGACCCGGTTGCGGCGCGTCTCGGCCCACAGGCGTCCGGTGCCGACGTCGCCGCCGTCGAGGCGCGACTGGGTCTGAACGACCCGCTGTGGGAACAGTACCTCAGGTTCGCCTCCGACCTGCTCCGGTTCGAGGGGCAGTCGTGGGTCGTTCAGGCCGACCGGGGTATCCCGGCCGTGCTGTCCGACACCGCGCCGCCGACGCTCTGGCTGGGGTTCTGGGCGATACTGCTCCCGCTTTTCATCGGTCTGCCGCTGGGGTTCTACGCCGGACTGAACCCCAACACCGGTCGTGACTACGTCAGTTCGGGGCTGGGTATCCTCTGGCTGGCCATGCCGAACTTCTGGCTGGCCTCGATGCTCGCGGCGTTTCTGGCGTCGACAGCGAGCGGCGGCCCGCTGGGGTTCGAGTGGCACACGTTCGGTCCAAACATCGAGTCCGTCCAGGGGACACCAGATCTCAACTTCGTCACGCTGAGTTCGCTCGGCCCTATCCCGTACCCGAGCGGATTCAACCTCGGCGGGTTCGCGCGTGACACGAAGAAGATTCTCCCGCCGGCGATCGTCCTGGGTTCGGCGTCGATGGCGGCAGAACAGCGCATCGGTCGAACCGCGGTTCTCGAGAACATCAACTCGAAGTACGTCGAGACCGCAAAGGCAAAGGGCGTCAAGGGCCGCAAGATAATCACCAAGCACGTGTTCCGGAACGCCCTGATACCGCTGATTCCCGTTATAACGAACGAGGCGTTTCTCCTCATCGGGGGGTCGGTTATCGTGGAGCAGATATTCACGATAAACGGTCTCGGTCGGACGTTCTTCCAGGCCATCATCCAGGGTGACCTGCCGCTCGCCGGGTCGTTGCTGTTCATGTTCACGCTGTTGCTCATCGTTCTGAACATCTTCCAGGACCTGCTGTACACGATAATCGACCCGCGGGTGGGGTACGAACAATGAGTGAGACAGAGAGCCAGGCAGGCGGGCCGGAGTCGGATGTCGCCCCGCTCCGCGAGCGGCTCCTCGACAACCCCCGTCCGGCGCTCCTGTGGTTCGCCGGTGCACTCGTCTTGCTGGTGCTGGAACTGGGTCGGATACTGGAGTGGGTGAAGGGGCTCGGAACCGGCGTGAAGTTCGTCGTCATGACAACCGCCACACTCCCGAAGTGGGTCGGCAACAACGTGGAGAGTGCCGTTGCGGACACCGGTGCCCTGCCGGGGGCCCTCGAGCCCGTCGGCGAGTTGCTCGGCTCCGGCGTCGTGACCGTGCTCGTCATGGCGTTCGTGGTGTCGGTGTTTCTCTCGCTGTCGAATCGACGTGTCACGCGGCTCGTCAGACCCGACATGCCGAGCTATCGCCGTCTCAGACTCGAGCGGGTCCTGCTGACGGGTGCGCTGACCGTCGCGAGTGGGCTCATGGTGCTGACGCCGGTCGGTGGTGTCGTCGAGGGGACGGTCGGCTTTCTGACGGCGGTGCTCGACAACGTCTCGAACCAGGCACCGACGCTTACCTCCCGCGAGATAATCCCCAACCAGGGGTACCGGTCTCCCGACGGATCGGGGTGGGAGGAGACGTTCCTCGGTCTGTCGCCGGGACAGGCGTGGGGGATCCGCGTGGCGGTGGTGTACGCGTACGCGTTCGCGTGGCTGGTGTGGCTCTGGCGGGGGTACACCGTGTTCCGCGACCAGTACCGGGCGGCCGACTGGACACCTCGTGACGACACCCTCGACCGGTTCAGCGGACACTACTGGGGTCTGTTCGGTCTCGTCATCGTGTTCAGCTTCGTGGTGCTGGCGCTCTGGGCGCCGGCGATCAGCACGGTCCCACTCGAGGAGCGGTCGAACGAACCCTACCGGTTCGAGCACACATTCTTCGACGACGAGGACATCGAGGATGTCCCGTTCGCCGACGGTTCGGACGACCTCGAGACAGTCAGGCACGGGCAGGTCAACATCTACTCGACCTCGGAGGGTGACTCGAACGTGGGGCTGATGAGCTACGACGACTTCGACCGGTTCTCACCGCTCGGGACGACCCCGAGTGGCGGGGATATGATGACACAGTTGGCCCACGGTGCCAGAACGTCGCTCATTATCGCGCTCACCGGACTGGGGCTTGCGACGCTGATTGCGCTCGTGATGGCGCTCCTGACGGCCTACTACAAAGGGTTGGTCGACCTGTTGACGGTCGTCACCAGCGACACCATCATCTCGATACCGCTGTTCCTGCTGGTGATGATGCTGTCCGTGGTGTTCAGTGGCTCGGACCACCCGCTCGTGACACCGCTGGACGGCGGACTGTTGCTCTCGCTCGTTTTCGCCTTCGCGTTCTGGCCGGGGCTGTGGCGCGCGATACGTGGACCGACGCTGCAGGTCGCCGAGGAGGACTGGATAGACGCGGCAAAGAGCTACGGGCAGACACCCTCGAAGATCATGCGCAAGCACATGGCCCCGTACGTCGTCTCGTACACGATGATCTACGCCTCGCTGCTGGTCGGGAGCACCATCATCGTCACGGCCGCACTCTCCTTTTTGGGACTCGGCATCTCGGAGCCGACCCCCGAGTGGGGGCGGATCATCAGCAACGGTCGACCGTTTATCACCACGGACTCCTGGCACATCTCGACGGTGTCGGGTATCATGATCGTGTTCGTGGTCGCCGGGTTCAACGCGCTGGGTGACGGTATCAGGGACGCAATCGACCCCGAGTCCGACGTCGGTGAGGGCGACGCCGCCGCCGCCGGAGGTGGTGGCTGATGGCCGTCGAGCGGGTCCGCGACCGGACCGACCGCGCGGACCCTATCCTCGAGGTGCGCAACCTGCGAACGGTGTTCTACACCGACAGGGAGACCATCCGGGCGGCGGACGGTGTGTCGGCGGACATCTACCCGGGTGAAACCCTCGGTGTCGTCGGGGAGAGCGGGTCGGGAAAGAGTGTCACCGCCCGGTCGATAATGCGACTGGTCGACAACCCCGGTCAGATCCTCGAGGGTAGCAGTATCCGTTACCGGCAGACGGCGACCGTCCGGGAGTACGCGGACTCCTTCTCGGGGCGGACGGCCGACATCTCCGATGCGGCCGGCGAGCTCGACATGGAGGCGGCGTTCGACCAGATCGACCGCGTGCCACAGGAGTTCGGGTACGAGCAACCCGCGGACGTCCCAGTCGAGGATCTCGTCGGTGGCGGGTACGGACCGGAACTGGGGCTCTGTGACGAGGGTGACTTCGTGTTCGTGACCGACGGTGAGCGGACAGAGCCCGGACAGATACAGCGCGGGTTCGTCGAGATAACCGCCCTCGAGGGGGAGGCAGAGCGGCTGATGCGGGGCGGTCGCATCGCGATGATCTTTCAGGACCCGCTCAGCAGCCTCAACCCGGTGTTCACAATCGGCAACCAGATAAAGGAGGCACTCGGTCTCCACCGCGATATGCGGGGTGGTGAGGCGACCCGGGAGGCGGCAGACCTGCTGGAGGCGGTCGGCATCCCGGACTCACGGCGGCGGCTGAAGGAGTACCCCCACCAGTTCTCCGGCGGGATGCGCCAGCGTGCCGTCATCGCGATGGCGCTGGCCTGTGACCCGGACGTGCTCATCTGTGACGAGCCCACGACGGCGCTGGATGTCACGATAGAGGCACAGATACTGGACCTGTTCGCGCGGCTCCAGGCCGAACGGGACCTGGCGATACTGTTCATCACCCACGACATGGGCGTGATCGCGAACGTCGCGGACCGTGTGAACGTGATGTACGCCGGCGAGATGGTCGAGAAGGCGGACGTGGACCGGTTGTTCGACCAGCCGAAACACCCCTACACGCAGGGGCTACTCGAGTCCATTCCCGGGGCGCAGTCGGGTGACAGCCTCTCGACGATCGAGGGGAGCGTGCCGACGCCGAACGAGCCCCCGACGTCGTGTCGGTTCGCGGACCGGTGCCCGAAGGTGTTCGAGGCCTGCCGGCAGGTCCACCCAGTTCCGGTGCCGGCGAGCGAACAGGACGACGACCACACGGCCGCCTGTCTGCTGTACCCGGAGGAGCTGTCCGAGCGGGAGGCCACCATGATGCACGACCAGCGCAACCCACCCCGGGACGAGGAGAGTGATACGTCATGAGCAAGCAAGCCGGTACCCAGATGGATAGCACAGACGCCCTGGTCCAGGTCAGGAATCTGAAGACCTACTACGACGAGGGGGGACTGTTCGGCGGACAGCCGGTTCGGGCTGTCGACGGTGTCTCGTTCGACATACAGAGCGGCGAGACGCTGGGGCTGGTCGGCGAGTCGGGCTGTGGAAAGTCGACGCTCGGACGAACGCTGCTCCAACTCGAGGACGCGACCGGTGGGGAGATACTGTACGACGGCAAGGACATCACGGGCTACGGGCAGGACGAACTCCTCTCGTGGCGGCAGAACGCACAGATGGTGTTCCAGGACCCCGAATCGAGCCTGAACGAGCGCATGACCGTCGGCGAGATCGTCCGCGAACCGCTCGACGTTCACGAGTGGAAGACAGACAGCGAGCGGCGACAGCGGGTCCAGTCACTGCTCGAGACGGTCGGACTCCAGCGCGAGCACTACTACCGGTATCCACACCAGTTCTCCGGCGGCCAGCGCCAGCGCATCAGCATCGCCCGGACACTCGCGCTGAACCCGGATTTCATGGTGCTCGACGAGCCGGTGTCGGCACTCGACGTGAGTGTCCAGGCCGAGATAATCAATCTCCTCGAGGATCTCCAGGAGGAGTTCGGTCTGACCTACCTGTTCATCGCCCACGACCTCTCCGTGGTCCGGCACATCTCCGACCGGGTGGCCGTTATGTACCTCGGTCACATAATGGAGATCGGGCCGACCGAGGAGCTGTTCACCGACCCCTCGAACCCGTACACGCACGCGCTGCTGTCGGCGATTCCGCTTCCCGACCCGAGACAGGACCGGGACCGCATCACCCTCCAGGGGACGCCCCCGAACCCGCGATACCCGCCGAACGGCTGTCCACTCAGCACCCGCTGTCCGGCCCGGATACGGCCGTCGGAGTACGAGGACCTCGACGAGGCGGTCTGGTCGGAGCTGAACACGGTCCGGGAGGTGCTCCGCGAGCGCCAGCGCGCCGACCGGACGATACGCGAGCGCATCCGGGGGCGGCTGGGCTGGGAGACCCGCTTCGGCGACATGAACGACACGATGACAGAGCTGTTCGGCGACCTCGAGGTGCCCGCGAACGTGCAGGAGATACTCGACGAGGTCGCCCGACGCACGAACGAGGGTGACGAGGAGGCGGCGCTGGAGCTGCTCAACAACGAGTTCGGCAGTGTCTGTGACGGCGTCGACGCGGACCCCGAGGAGTCCGACATGGAGCTGCAGTTCTACACGACGGGGTCGACCGACCGGAAGAGCTACTGCCACCGACACGACCCGGAGTACCGTGAGCCGGGGCCCGTTATCGAGGAGCGCGCGCTGAAAGACGGCGGCGAGTGATGTCCGCCTCCGGTCGGCCCGGAACGGGACCGCGGACATACGTGCTGGCGGTGCTCGATGCGGTCACGTTCTCGCTGGGGGTGACCGGGGCGACGCTGGCTGTCGCGGGGGTGCTGAGCCTCGGGAGCGGCAGCGGTGCCGCCGGGGTGAAGGGGTTCATGTTCGCCATCGGCTGGCTGCTGATGGCATACGCCGTCGTCCGGTTGTGGCCGTCGGGTCCGAACGCGGACCCCGGGTCGGACCCGGGCGGAGGCTCCATCCCGGAGACACACCAGATACGGTTCCAGCGGGTGACACGCGCGCTGCCGCCGGTCCGCTGGGTCACGCTCCCGCCGCCGGAACACCGGCTCCGGCTCCCGGTACAGCTGTTTCTCTCGAGTGTGTTCGTGCTGGGCACATCCTTCCTCCTCGAGGTCGGGTTCGGCGTGTAGTGGTCCGGAGTCGACTCGAAAAGAGTTATGCACGCGGCCAGGATAGTAGCGGATATGACACAGAGAGACGAGATGCCCGACCCGCCCGACCCGATAGAGGAGCGGATAAAGGACCCCACGGGTGCGAAGGCGGAGGCCTGGGAGCAGACGTTCGACGACATGGAGGCGATTGCGGCGGACAGACGCTCGGACGGGTGGGAGGTGCTCACGGTGACGGCCATCCACACCGACACCGTCAGCATCGACATGCGTGACGACGACGAGTTCGGCCTGAAGATGATCATCCCGGACAACCACGCCGAGGCGTTCGAGCCGATGTACGACCCCGAGGCGTTCACCGAGTACCTCTCCTACGGGAGAGAGGTCGATGGGCTGATGTACGCGGTGCTCGAGTTCATCGACAGCGACACCGAGCGGTCGATTCTCGTCGCCTGCCGGTACGACATGCGGCTGGCCGAGGGGATGGTCGCCTCTGCCCGGTCCGAGGGGGTCCTGTACACCCACCTGCGGACTATCGACGGAACGAAAGTTGGCGTCTTCGAACACGAGGAGTGGCGACCGCTCGTCTCCCCGCCCGACCGCTCGAACTAAGCGTCGCGGCCGTACACCGTCGACTCGGGGTTGAACGCGAGCCAGGCCGCCCAGTACAGCGGCCCGCGCCCGGGCGCGACTGGGAGCGACGTACCCTCGTACGGCCCGTCCAGTGCCGTTCCCCGCAACCGCGACCACCTCGACCCACCCGCCACCAGGGTGCCTGTCCCGTTCTCCTCGATGGTGAGTGTCTCCCCCTCGACCCGGCGGACGTAGGCCCGGGGCCGTCCGTTCGGGGTGCTCGTCACGAGCACCGGTAGCGACCCGATAGCGTCGTTTATGGGCTCCTCGCGCCGGACATCTCGCTCCGCGTAGGCTCGACTGGCGCTGTCGGTGTTGACCCCGACGACGACCGTCCGTCGCTGGAGACGTGTGTCCGTCCACTCCAGCGCCCCGAGCGGACCGTAGTCGGGATACCGGTCCGTGATGCGCTCGCGCCGCTCGTAGAACTCGAGGTTGTAGTTGAACGACACCGGTCCGACGACGGTGTTCGACGCCGGCGGCGGAACCAGCACCGACGTTTCGGGCGCTGTGCGCTGCCACTCCTCCCAGGTCGTGACCGCGCTCCCGGTCCGGTCGAGTCGCGTGCCGGTGAGCGGCCCCTGGATTGCCCTCGCACCGAGTTGACTCCACAGACTGCCGCTTTCCTCGTCGTAGAGCACGAGATTCGCCCGGTAGAGATAGCCCGAGACACCGAACGTTCGGGTCTGTCCGGCAACTG
>CAZFMN010000071.1:0-7094 GCA_964520075.1 uncultured Halobacteriales archaeon
TCGACCCCGGACGAGAACCGCACGTGAGCACGGACAGGGCCGACCCGGAGGCGCGGGTCGAGGAGCTCGCGGCACTGTCGCCAGCCGAGCGGCGGGCGCGAACGGAGGAGTTCCCGCCGCTGCTCGACGCGGAACGCCCCGAGGTGCGGCGGCGCGCGGCGGCGGCCGTGGCGGACCTGGCGGCGGTCCACCCCGGTGCGGTGGCCGGGCTGGTCGACCCGCTGACCGGGCGACTCGACGACGACGCGCCGACGGTCACGGAACACGCCGCCCGCGCACTCGGCGAGGTGGGTCGGGAGTCGCCGGCGGCTATCCTCGAGGCGACCGGGCCGCTCTGTGGCCTGCTCGACCATCCCGAACCGGGTGTCCGCACGGCCGCCGCCTACGCGCTGGGTGCGATGGCGACCGCACCGGACGGCCTCGACGAGGAGGCCGTCGGGGCGCTGTTCGGACAGCTTCAGGCCGAGAACCCGACGGTGCGCCGGCAGGCGGCGTTCGTGCTCGCCGCGGTGGCCGCCGAGAGCCCGGCGGCGCTCCGCCCGCGTCTCCGCGCCGTCGCCGGCGGTATCGCGGACAGTGACCCCACCGTCCGGCGGAACCTCACGAGCGCGCTCGAACAGCTCGACGCGGTGTTCCCCGATGTCGTCGGGACAGTCCGGCGGGAGGTCGCGGACGCGCTGGCCGGGACCGACCCGGGCGCGGACTCCGCGGGTGTCGACACCGCCGCGCTCCGCGGACTGGCCACCGACGACACCGCGCCGGCGGCGCTCCGACAGGCCGCCCGGGACGCACTCACCTCCACGCGAGGCGCGTGACCACGGCCGAGGACAGCGACCCGTCGGGTCCGGCGGTCGTACCGACTGTTGTTCCCGGCCGACTCTCGGGTCGTGCCGGTGTCCTGCCCCGGGGGGTGTTCGGGCCGGACCCTCCGGTCCGCGGGCGGGGCTACCGGGGGTCGGTGTCACGGATGGTGGTCGGGTCGTTCCCGAGCGGGTCGGCGTCCGTCCGGTACGCCCGGTCGGGGAACCCGGTTGCCGGCGACCGGTCGAGGTCGCTGTTCCGGCAGAGTATCAGCGAGAGGTTGTCCTTCCCGCCGCGGCGGTTCGCGAGGTCGACGAGTCGGTCCGTGGCGGTCGACAGTGAGCCGGCATCGAGCACGGTATCGCGTATCTCGTCGTCGGTGACCGCCCGGTCGAGGATCTCCGCCTCGACCGCCGCCGGGTCGTCGGCGTTCTGATAGCGCTCGTGGAGCGCCGGGGCGTCGGCGTACGCGTCGGGGAGTCCATCGCTGGTAAAGACGAGAGTGTCGTCCCCGAACAGGCGGGCCTGGCTGGTCTCGACCTGGACGGTGCTCGCGGTGGGGTCCTCGTCGGGCGTGCCGCCGAGCGCCCGCGTGACACGGTTGCCCTGTGGGTGGACGTGTGCCTCGATATCCTCGATCTGGCCCTGCTCGCGGAGGCGCTCGACAAGCGAGTGGTCCCGGGTGAGGTGACTCACGGCCTGACTGTCGGCCCGGGACGGGTGGCTGTTGACGACGTACAGCCGGCTGTCACCGACCCAGGCGTAGTAGAGGCGGTCCTCGACCGCGACCCCCACGACGACCGTGGTGTACGCGCTCCCGAGACCGGGTTCGCCGATGCGCCGGAGCAGACGGGTGTGGGTGCTCCGGACGGCCGTCTCGATGCGCGCCAGCATCCAGTCGGCCTCGCTCGATGGGAGTTCTGCACTCCCGACCTGCCCCTCGTCGAAGGCCCGCAGGTCCCAGAGCGTCTGTGTGAGTCGCTGTGCAATCTCGACACTGACGATGTGAGAGGCGACCTCACCCGCGTCCTCGCCGCCGGCACCGTCGGCGAGCACGAACACCCCGGCGCCCCGGCACTCGTCGAGGTGACCGTCCTCGAGCAGGTTCACCGCGACACTGTCCTCGTTTATCTTTCCCTGTGCCCGCCGCCGTGCACCGACATCCAGACCGGTCTCGTAGCTGAGTGTCATTCAGCCTCCCTCCCCCTCGAACCGCAGGTGGACGTCGTACTCCGGGTGGACGAGCGCGACGCGGTCGCCGGCGACGAGGGCGACCTGCTCGGGGAACTCGGGGAGACTGCCCCGGTCGTCGGCCCGGGCCGCGAGTCGCTCGCGCCCCCGCCCGGAGAGCACCCGGTACCACTCCCCGTCGCGCCGTATCCACGTCCCGTTCAGACTCCGGTCCCGGAGCAGCCAGGTGCCGTCGCTGTCGGTGTCGAACTGTGCCTGCACGGCCGAGATGTAGCTGTCCGGGTCCGCGAGGCTGACCGACGGACGCGGGCCATCCGTGGTCTCCCGGCCGATTGTGTCACCGGGGTAGAGGTCGTACCTCTCACCCGTCTGGAGATGTGTCACCGAGGCAGTCGCCGGCGGGTCCGCCGACCGGCGTTCGAGCACCTGGGCGAGCACCGTCGCGTTCCGGTAGCGGTCGTTCTTGTGTGCGCGTGTCGCCCGCTGGATGCTCTCCGCGAGCGGTTCCGGCACCGACCGCGTCCCGGGCACGTCCCGCGGGTCGACCCCGTCACCGCGTGCCGCGCTCGCGGCGAACATGAACATCAGCACCTTGCCGACCGAGTAGACGTCCGACCAGGGTCCCTGCCGGTAGCCCACGAGGTCGGGGTCGTTGTTCAGCTCCGGCGGCTTGTACGTCGGGTTCGGGATGACCGTACCCGACCCCCCGGACTCCCCGGGCACGAACCCTTTTGCGGTGTTGAAATCGATGAGCACCGGCCGGAGCGTCGAGTGCAACATCACGTTGTCCGGTTTCAGGTCCCGGTAGATTATCTCGTGCTCGTGGAGAAACGACATCGCCCGGCAGAGGTCGATCCCCACCTGCCGGACGTCCTCGGCGTTCGTGAACCCGTTGCGGCGCCGCACCGCGTCGTACAGGGTCTCGCCGGTGACGTGTTCGACCACCATCGCCGGGTGCCCCTCCACTGTGACCCGGTCGACCAGCCCCATCAGGTTCGGATGTCCCCCCGCCTCCTCGATGGATTCGAGCACCTCCATCTCGCGCTCGATGCTGTCCCGGACCACCGCCGCGGTGTTCTCCGAGTCGTAGTTCGGGTGTTTGACCACCACCTCCTCGCCGGTCCGCTCGTCGCGACCCAGCCACGCCTTCGAGACACCACCCTCACCGAGAAAGTCGACCAGACGGTAGCGGCCGGCGACCAGGTCCCCCTCCGCGGTCGCTATGCTCATCTGACCGTCACGGTCGCTGTGACCACGTTCGAGAACCCGATCTCGTCACCGTCTCCGAGCGGCACGGTGGCACCCTTCTCGACTGTCTGTCCGTTCACCGTCAGGTCGTTCTGGCCGAGACGTGTGAGCCGGAACCCGTCGCGACCGGCCTCGACGCGGATGTGCTTGCGGTGGACGTACACCGCCTCGTCCTCGGGTGCGCCGGCCCGCACCATCGCCTGCCGGACCTCCCGGCCGACGGTCCCGCCGTCGGTCACGGTGAACTCCTGGCCCATCACGTCGAATACGAGTTCCTCGGGCGAGCGCTGGATCTGTGTCGGCTCCACGTCCACGCTCTCCCCGGGGGTGGTGTCCTCGACCCAGCCCCTGACCCGCCGCGCCGAGATGCCTGTCCGCGCCGACAGCCTGTCCGGCCTCGCGTCGTGGAGCTCCCCCACCGTCGTGATACCGGCATCGGAGAGCAGCCGCGCGTTCCCGTCCGTGAGCTCTGTCGCCGTTTCCAGCGGTGTCTCGGCCCACCCCTGGTCGGCCGGACACGCCGGACAGCTCCACCCCGACCCCGCCTCGGGAAGCTCCTCGCCGCAGTTCGGACAGCTCGCGGCGGTGGCAGTGGAGCCGGACGCGGAATCCTCGGGTGTGGTCTCCGCTATCAGGTCCGTGAGACGCCACGCGAGGAGCTCCGTCCGGTCCGACAGCGTGTCCGGCTCTGTCGCGTGGAGCTGTCCCACCGTCGTGATACCGGCCCCGGCGAGTTGCTGTCGGTCGCCACTCGTGATGTCCGGCTCGTCCGCGAGCGGCGTCTCGGCCCACTCCTGGTCGGCCGGACACGCCGGACAGCCCCATCCCGGCCCCGCCTCCGGAAGCGTCTCGCCGCAGTTCGGACACCCGGTGAACACCGGCGGACCGCTGTCGTCGGGTGCGCTGTCCCCGAGCCAGCCCCTGATGCGCCAGGTCGGGAGCCCCGTCTGGTCCGACAGCGCCGCCGGCTCCGTGTCGTGTAGCTCCCAGACCTGCTCGACACCGGCCCCGGAGAGCCGCTCCAGCTCCTCGCGGGTGGCGTCTGTCGCCGCGTCCAGCGGTGTCTCGGCCCACCGTTTCAGGTCGAACTGACAGCCGGGACACTCCCGCGAGGACAGCGACCGGCGCAGTCCGTCGCCGCAGTTCGGACACTCCCGGAGCGGCGGCAGGGAGACACCTGTCGAGCCTGTGTCCTCGAGCGGGTGCATACAGATCGGGCACTGCGAGAGCTGGTCGGACGGGATCCCCGAGAGGTCCGCACTGCAGTCCGGACACTCGAGACCCTCGTCCTCGTCGACGGGCTCGTCCGGGGGGCTCCCGCAGTGTCTGCAGACGTCGGCATCCGCCAGCACCTCGTTCCCGCAGTTCCGGCAGGGTCTCATCGAGGCGGACCGGGAGCCGTCACCCGTCTCCTCGACCGGGAACGCGGGGTGTTGCCACTCACCACAGCTCGGGTTCGGACACCACCCCTCTGTCTCGGACGGGTCGAAGTGTCTGCCACAGATGGCACATGTTGCCTCGTCTGGTGTGCGACTCCGCATCGTGCTAGTGTGTCTCCTCCAATACTACAAAGAGTTTGCGCCCGGAACGGTCGGTCGCGCTGGACCGCCCTCTGTCCGGGGTCACTCGCGGTACAGGTGGTCACTGTAGGGCTGGAACTCCTGGGGGTCGACCATCTTGCCGGATTTCTGCAGTTCGGTCTGGAGACCGCGAACGAGGTGTGACATGCCGACGTCGCTGTCCGCCGCGGCGGCCAGGATGGCGGCTGTCTGTGCGACTGTCTGGATGTCGCCGCCGGTCAGCCCGAACGAGGCGAGAAACTCGTAGTCGAGCGACTCGACCGGTGTCTCGTCCGGGAAGATGCCCCGCCAGATTGCGAGTCTGGTCTCCTCGCGGGGTCGCCTGAACGAGACGCTGTGGTCGATGCGGCGCACGAACGCGCTGTCGATGTTCGACTCGTAGTTCGTCGTGAGCACGACCACACCGTTGTAGGATTCGATGCGCTGGAGCAGGTAGTTCACCTCGACGTTGGCGTACCGGTCTGTCGCCTCCGACACCGACGCCCGGTCGCCGAACACCGCGTCGGCCTCGTCGAACAGCAGGATCGCGTTCGAGTGCTCGGCCTCGGTGAATATCTGTTCGAGGTTCTCCTCTGTCTCGCCGATGTACTTGCTCACGACACTCGAGAGGTCGATCTTGTACAGCTCCATCCCGGTCTCGGTGGCGAGTATCTCGGCCGCCATCGTCTTGCCCGTTCCGGAGGGCCCCGAGAACAGCGCCACCACACCGGTTCCCCGGCTGAACTGCTCCTCGAACCCCCAGCCGGCGTAGATACGACCCTGGTTGGTCACGTGGGCGGCCACCGTCCGGAGCTCCCGCGTGGTCTCCTCTCTGAGCTCGATATCACCCCACGAGGCAGCCGGGTCGAGCTGTTCGGCCAGCTCCGACAGCTCGCCCGCCGACTGCGCGCGACAGCCCTCGTAGACCGCCGCCGGTGGGAGGCTGTCACCGTCTGCCAGCGACCGCGCGGTCGCCAGAGCCGTCTCCAGGTCCCCCTGCGTGAGCTCGAACGTTCCCGCCAGCACCGCCGGGTCGAGTTCGTCGTCGAGTTCGTCCGCGTGGTCGGCCCAGAACCCCCGCCGGACGGCGAACGACGGCCGCGGGAACTCGACGATGGCGTCCACCGCGGTGGTGGTCGTCCGGTTCGGCGTCCACTCCTCCCGGCCGGTCACGACGAGCGGTCGGGCGAGCGGGTCGAACCGCTCGAAGATGTCGTCGACCGACAGCGCCGCCGCGTCGTCGGTCGCCCGCGACACCGACTGCAGATGCAGCGGGCGGTCCAGCAACAGCGCCTCCCTGCGGAGCCGTCCGAGCAGGCCCGCCTCGACGACCGCGGGCAGGTCCGCGCGGAGGAACTCGTCGGTCCCGGAGAGCACCTCGACGGCGGTTCGCTTCCCCGTTCCCGGCGGCCCGTGCCAGTACAGCCGACAGCTGTCGACGCGACCTGTCCGGTCGGGGCTGTCCCCCGCGGGGGTCGCGACGACGTTACCGAGGCGCTCCCGCACGTGCTCGTCGAGGCGGAGTGCAGAGCGGTCGGCCTCGGCGGCGACCCGCTCCACCAGGTCGGCGAGCGCGGGGTCGACACCGTCGTGACCGAGCAGGTACGACTCGATGCGGTTCTCGACGAACACCGGCCGGTCGGTGCGGTTGAGACGGGTGTCCCCCGGCTGGCCGATGCTGACGAGACCGTGTTGCCGGAGCGGCGAGTCGGGACCGACCAGCCCCGTCGCGGCGAGTCGCTCGCTGTCTGTCTCCGAGAACAGGTCCGCGACGAGCCCCACCGTTGGCTGGGTGGCCGACAGGTCGTTCTGTAGCTCCGCGAGGACCTCCTGGTACTCCGGGTACGCGACCGGCAACAGCGCGAGCACGAGCACGTCGCGGTGGTTCGCCGAGAGGTCGAACGTCTCGACGAGGTGGGCGAGTCTGAGCCGCGTGCCCGCGGCGGTGCTCTCGGCGACCGCCTGCTCGATGCGGTCTGCCCGGGCGGCCACGTCGGCGGCGACATCCTCCGGGATACCGAGCGGGAGTCTGTCCGGGGCTGGCGACCCGCTCCCGGGGTCGACCGACCGCGACGACCCCTCCTCGCGCTCCAGTCTTGCCCGGTAGCCGTCGAGAACCCTGCCGATCCGGTCGAACTCCGCCAGCAGATGACCGGTCGTGTCCTGGTATGCCATGACGCTCTGCTGTAACGTGACTGACCGGTACGAACGGGTCCAGCATGTAACTTTCGCCGATACGTCCACCCGTCCGGGCGGTTCGAGACGCCGCGTGTCCCGCTGTCACGGACACGACCC
>CAZFMN010000071.1:7194-14634 GCA_964520075.1 uncultured Halobacteriales archaeon
CCGGTGAGTGCCCGGGAGTCACTCCACCACGTCCGGGGGAACCGGTCTGCCCTCGTCTGTCTCCGGGAGCGACCCCGCGACGAGTTCCTCCACCCGGGTGCGTGCAGAGGCGAGTTCGTCGGCCGACCACCGAGCGGTGTCGTCGACGTCGGTGAAGTACAGCCGTGCAGTCACGTCCCGGGTCCTGTCTGCCTGCTGTAGGGCGGCCGCGTACGCCAGCACCTGTGGTTCGTGGTGTGCTCTCTGGCGGTCGAGAAAGGCCCGTGTCGACTCCCCCTCGCGCCGTCGACTGGTCTTGTAGTCCACGACGTGGTAGCTGTCCGGGGTCACGACGAGATGGTCGATGTAGCCCGTCAGTTCGACCGAGCCGAACGTGAGCGAGACCGGAAACTCGTCGTGGGTCGCCTCGGGACCGACCGTCTCGTGCAGGCTGTCCAGATAGTCGAGCGCGCGCGCCGCGGCGGTCTCGACTGCCGCGACGACAGGCGGGGGGACCTGTTCGGCCGACGCCCCCGGCCGACGCTCCGCGGCGGCGACCTGGCTGACGAACGCCGGCCAGTCCTCCCGCGGGGGCCGGACCTCACAGAGCCGGTGGACCGCCTGGCCGAAGATGCCCGCGTCGATGTGCTCGCCATCGGGAGCCCCGTCCCCGCCTGCCGACCCGGACTCGTCGTCGACCCGCACGGTCCGTATCCGCGCGCTCTCCTCGTCGACCTCCCACCGGGCACGCCCGTCGACCAGCCCCGAGAGCCCGGATGGGGATGTCCGGACCTCCCACGGCCGTGTCTCCGTGTACGCCACCCGCTGTGTCGTGGCCGGTTTCGGGTCACGACCCGCCGTGACGTGACGGTCCGTGGGTGGGAGACGCACAGTGACGGCTCCCGTCCGCTGTTCCCCGTCCACCTCGTACGGGAGCTGTCTCACGAACTGCCCCGCGCGGTCGAGCGTGCGCCACGATTCGGCTGCCTCGTCACCGGTCCCGAACAGCGCGGGCTGCACCCAGTCCCGCATCGTCGACGGGTCGTCGGAATCTGGGGCCGTCACCCCCGATTGCTCGTCCCCGTCCTCGGTGTGGCGGCCGGTGAGAAGCAGCTGCTCCTCGGCACGGGTGCAGGCAACGTACAGGATGCGTTTCTCCTCTGCACGCTCCTCGCGGCGTCGCTGTGCCCGCGCGACGTGCCGGGAGAGGGTCGTCCGGCCGTCCGCCCCCCAGGCGCCGGGGAGGGTGAGACCCAGCAGCGGGACCCGTGACGAGGCCGTCCCCGGCGTCCAGTCGTGACTGCTCTCACCACCCGAGACCCGCTCGAGTTCGATGCTCCCGTTCCCGATGCGGGCCTGGTCCCGGAAGCGCCGGCCGATACCCGGCACCACGACGACCGGGAACTCCTGGCCCTTTGCCTCGTGGACGGTCATGATGGTGACACTCTCGTCGTCGCGGACGACGTTTGCATCCGCCTCGCTGCGGTCCTGGCTGGCCTGGTCGTCGAGACGGCCGATTACCCGTTCGAGACTCGGTACCCCCTCGGTGTCGAACTCGCGGCACTTCTCGCGGAACCGGTCGACGTTCGCGACCGCCGCCGCCCCCCGCTCGTCGGCGGCGACAGCCGCGAGATAGCCGGTCTCCTCGAGGATGCGGTCGGCGAGGGCCGCCCACCCCGGGACTGTCGGCCCGTCGACGTCCGGGGCCGTCCCGGCGTAGGTCCGCCAGCGCTCGAGATCTGCCACGACCGTCCGGACGGGGTCGTCGTCCGTGTCCCGAAGCTGTGCCCAGAGCGACCGGTCCGCGGACGGGCTGTACACCTCGCCGAGCTCCTCGTCGGCGAGCCCACACAGCGGCGAGCGGAGCGCGCCGTACAGCGCGATATCGTCTGTCGGGTCGAACAGCGCACGCCAGAGCGTACAGAGTGCACGGATCTCCGGCGTCTCGAAGAACCCCTCACCTTTCACGACCCGATACGGGATGTCGACCCGTCGGAACGCCCGTTCGTACGCTTTCAGTTCGCCACGCGACCTGATGAGGACGGCAACGTCCCCCGGTGTGACCGTCTGTGGCTCTGCCTCACTCGCCTCGCTACCCGTCACGGGTGTGCCCTCGGCGAGGAGTTCGCCGATACGGTTGGCGAGTGCACGCGCCTCCAGGTCGGCCGGTTCGGACGCCGGCAGACCGCGGAGGTCGTGGTCGGGGTCGAGGAACCGACTCCGGAGCCCCGTGTCGACGGGAACGGCGAGATACTCGACCCGCGGGGTCCAGCCGTCGGCACCCCCGCGCCCGGCGTCGAGTGGCTCCGGTGTGACCTCGTAGGCGTTGTCGGAACCGGCACCGAACACGGCCGCGAACAGCCCGTTTATCCCCGCGAGCGTGGCCGGGAGCGTCCGAAAGTTCGTTTGCAGGGTCGACCCGTCGTCGGGTGTCCCGTTTGCCGCGTTCGCCGCCGCGAGGTCGTCCCGTGCCGCCTCGAACACGGTCACGTCGGCCCCCCGGAACCGGTAGATGCTCTGTTTCTCGTCACCCACCAGAAACACGTTGTCCGCGTCGAACTCGCCACCGGAGACGAGTGCCCGTATCAGCCCCCACTGGCGGTGGTTCGTGTCCTGGAACTCGTCGACCATCACGAACCGCAGGTCCTCCCGGAGGGCGTCGAGCTGTTCGTCACCGTGTTCGGTCAACAACCGACTGGTCTCCGCTATCAGGTCGTCGTAATCGAGCACGCCGCGGCGCTGTTTCTCGCTCTGGTACCGTTCGATTGCCCTCTCACCCAGCGACGCCAGCGCACGGAGCCGTTCGTAGGCCTCACGGTCGGCCCACAGACTCCCGTCGATGTCGTACGCCTCGATTCTCAGCGCATCCAGCAGCCGCTCCATCGCGGTCGCAAACGCCTCTGCTCGCTCGCCGGTCCCCCCGTCGAGTTCGTACGCGTACTCGGGGTATCGCTCGTTGTCACCGTTCGTGAGGATGTCGTGTAGCTCCAGCACGTGCGCGAGCTGTTCGAACGTGGACCGTTCCTCCGGGTCGGCAGACCGCCAGTCACGACACCACTCGTCGAACTCCGTCCCGAACCAGCCCATCGCCCGTGTTCCGAGGTCATCCTGGAACTCCGGGTCGTCGAACAGCAGCCCGATGGTGTCGACACAGTCCCCGATGTCACCGTGCAGTAGCTCGGCCGAGCCGTCGAGTGGCTCGAGTGATGTGAGGAACGCCTCGTACCCGTCCGGCCCCTCGAACGACTGCAGCAGGTCGACCCAGTCCTCGGTCAGGCGTCGCTCGGAGAGCAGGTCGGCGACGACGGTGACGAGCTGTGAGCGACTGTACTGCCCTGCGAGCGTCTCGACCGCCGGCGGTTCCTCCTCCACGAGTTCGGTCGCGATTCGGTTCGACAGGCTGTCCTGTTCCTCCTCCTCGAGCACCTCGAAGTTGGGGTCGAGCGCGTCCGGCAGTGTGGCGTACTCCTCGAGGAGCCGACTGCAGAGACCGTGAATCGTGTGGATGTAGCCCGACTCCAGCCCGTCGGCGGCGGCCCGCCAGCACCGCCACCTCTCGGGGTCGTCGACGTCGGCCATCCGGGCGTAGATCGCCTCGCGGATACTGTGTGTGAGCTCCTCGGCAGCACGCTCGGTGAACGTCGTCACGACGATGCGTTCCGGCAGGCGGCGTGCCACGTCAGGGTCGGTCACGTGCTCGATATCCCCGTGTAGACGGTGCGGTACCGCTGATTCACCCGCCTCCTGTCTGCCCGCGTGCTCGTCCTGCTCGGTCTCCTCGACGGTTGGCTCCAGAGCGCGCGGGCCGTCGAGGTGCGCGCGGAGAATCGCCAGATAGCGCCGCGTGAGCGTCGTCGTCTTCCCGGAGCCGGCCCCGGCGGCCAGGCTCACGTTCCGGTCGAGTGTCCGGACCGCCTGCCGCTGTGAAGCGGTCAACCCGAACGGGTCCTCAGTATCCCGGGAATCGCCGTCGGCACCCGGGTCGGAGTCGGGACTCATCGGTTCTCCTCCGGTGTTTCACCGACCGGAACGTACGCCGGCGGCGAGTCCTCCTCCTCGAGACCCGCTCGAATGTCGTGTCTGCGGTGGTGGCGAACGTCACACGCCGCCCGGTACGGGCAGTGGTCACAGCCCGCGTCGCCGGCCGAGAGCACCGTCGGCTGGAACGACCCGGCCTCGACGGCCGCCGATATCTGGTCGATGCGGTCCGGTATCTCCTCGTGGAGGAACGTCTGAAACTCCCCCCGTGAGTCGAACTCGAGCCCGTGGTGACGGCGCAGTAGTTTCTCGCTCCGTCCCCTGTAGTATGCGGCGTCGTCACTCGCCCCGATAGTCCCGCTGTGAACCGAGACAGACCCACCCGGGTCGACGCGGTAGTACGACCCGCCGACGGGGTCACCGTCCAGTGCCGACTCGGCCAGCAGGAGATAGACCGGCAACTGGAACGCGTACCCGTCGAGGGTATCGCCCTCGGAGGGCGTACCCCCGGTCTTGTAGTCGTACGCCACGAGTTCGCCGTCCGGTGTCGCGTCGAGTCGGTCGACCCTCCCGTGCAGTGTCACGGTCGTTCCCGGCACACCGACCGGTGTCTCCGAGAGCACAGGTGCATCCGACTCCCCCGGGTCCAGACCGACGTGTCCCTCGAGTGCGACAGGCCGTGCCGGCGTCGCGGCGAGACCCGCCTCCGTCTCGAGGAAGCGCCGGAACAGTCCGGGCGGTGCATCCGGGTCGCCGGGGCCGGCAGGGTCGTCGGTCAGTCCGTCGAACAGCGACGACACGTAGCGTCTGTGGAAGGCTGTCCCGGGGGTGTCGAGCGTCTCGAGTTCGGCGGTGGCCGTCTCGTGGAGCACGCCCGCGGCATCGTCGAGCGTTCCCTCCGTGATGCCCTCGTGGCCCCGTTCCTGCCAGATCCGGTAGAACGTCTCGAGGACCGAGTGGACGTACCCCCCCTGTTCTCGCGGGTCGAGTTCGATTGCAACCTCGTCCCGTTCCTCGATGTCCAGCACGTCCTGCATGTAGTATCTGAACCCGCAGGTCGCGTACCGCTCCAGCGCGGTCGGGCTGAACGGCCCCTCGCCGGCGCCGAGTTCGGCGGCGATACCCCGGTCGAGGTGTCCGTCGAACCGCCCCGGGTCGTCGGTTGCGCGCGCCGCCGCGACGGCGAGCCCGCGGTCCAGACGCCGGTGAGCGTGCGCGCCCTCACACTCGATGTCGAACTCGTGGACCGGGGCGTCCCGCGCACCCGTCTCGCCGGTATCGATTGCGTCTGCCAGCGACCGGTACAGGCCGGTCCGGGTTGCGGGAACGGGGGCTCCGCTCCGGTCATCCGTCCCAGCCGTCGTCACCCGGTCCAGTTCGGTGACGAGGTCGGCCGGGACGTAGGGGTCGCCGTTCGCGTTCGTCTCCGGGCGACTCAACCGGAGGGTCGCGGGGCCTGCCAGCAGCAGTGCAAACGAGTGGCGGGCCTGCTGCACGGGGTCGACCTCGGCGAACTCGTCGTGGGCGTCGTTGAGTCGGCGCGCGAACGCGAGTCGACGTGTCCGGGACGGCGTGTGGTCGGTGGTCAGCCCCGGGAGAAACACCACCTCGAACGGGTTCGCCACCGCCTCCATCGGCGTGACCAGCCGTACGCTGTCGCTCTCTCGGCCGACCCTGACATCGACCGTTCGTCTCTCGAGGAGTCGTCGAAGCGCCGTGACGGTGTGTTGCCCGGTCACGCCGCCGATGCTGTCACCCGCGCGAACAGCCTCCCGCACGGCACGGGCCTCTCGCCGGTGCAGCCGGTCGTTCGCGAGCGCGTCGTCGGTGAGTTCCAGCCGGTCGTCGACCGGTACCCCGAGGGCGTCGAACAGTGTCCCGAGGACAGCCCCCGGCCGGTCCGAGTTGGCGAACGCCTCGCAGGCCTCGACTGTGGTGTCGACGTGCGCCCGCAGTGACGCCTCGAGTCGCGACCGGAGCCGGTCGACCCGTGTTGCCTCCAGTCGCTCGGCCGTCCCGGTGATCGTCGTCAGGTCGTCGTCGGATGCCGGACGAACGAGCGGGTTCGCGAGCAGCTCACAGAGCGGCTCCTGGCGGTCCGGATGCTGGCCGAGCTCTATCGCCGCGTCGAGCAGGTCTCCGGTCGTCGTGGTGAAAAACTGGTGAGAGCTGGTGTACGAGACCGGAACCCCGGCCGCCCGGAGCTGTGCCCCCAGCGGGCGCGTGTAGGTGTCCTCGTCGGAGAGCGCGATACAGATATCCGCGGGGTCGAGGCCGGTTGCAGCGCCGTCTGTCGGCTCCCCGTCCGCGGTCACGGCGGGAGCCCCCGTCGCACCACCGGTGAGGAGGCTGCGCACGTCCCGGACGACCGCCGCAACCTCGGCCCCGATAGACGGGTAGGTCCGGTACTGCAGGGTGGCGGGTCGAGCCAGTTCCGCCTCGTGTCCGGTGTCGGACCGGTAGAGCCGCGCCGCGACCGCGGAGGCTCCCGAGGACGTCTCGACCGCCCCGAGTTCGTCGGCGGGGGCATCGTCGAGGGCGGCGTACCAGTCGACTGCCCGGGAGAGCGTGCTGTCGGCGCCACGCGGCGGGGCGGTGTCGGTCACGCGAGGCAGCACGACCGCGATGTCGAACGTGGCGGCACAGACCTCGAGCAGGTCCCGTTCGAGCGGTGAGAGGGTCTGTCGTGCTCCAACGACGAGCACGTCTGTGGTGGGGAACGTCCGCGACAGCGTCGCCTCCCCGCCCCGAACAGCGTGCAGATACCGCTCGGCGCGGAACGTCCGCTCTGTGCCGAGTGTCTCGTCACGGATATCGTAGGTGTGCCGGAGCAGCGTCGCCAGCGGGTCTGCCAGCGACGGGACACCGACCTCCTGCAGGCGTGTTCGAACCCGGTCCGGGGTGTCGAGACCGGCGAACTCGAGCAGTGTGAGGAGGTTCGCGGCCTGGTCGACGAGCCCCGTTGCCGGCTCACCGTCGGTGAACAGTGGATGCCCCGGGTCCGAGAGGCGTGTCAGCGCCCGCTCGATGGTGTACTCGCGCTCCGCCATCGTCACGTACGTCGCCGGTCCGCGGTGTGTGTCGGCCTCGTACACGTCGTTGACGAACCCGTCGAAGTGTGTGACCCCGAGCGCCAGTTGTGACCCGTGTGACTCCCACGCGGCGGTGAGTGTGTCGTCGTCGACCGCCGGCGCCGCGAGATACCGCACCGAGTGTGGAACGTCCGTGACCCGTTCGGCGGCCCAGGCACACGCCCGCTCCCGGGCCCGCGCAACGCTCTGGTCCGCGAAGATACGCACTGTCGACATACACCCTCTGTTTCCGCGTGCCTCTTAATTCTTTTTCAGAAGTCACGTGACTGTCTCACCGGCCTCGCTCGGTCTGGCCTGCGTCGGTCGGGACCGGTGCTCTATTCAATATGCGGTATGGCGGCGCGATGCCACCTGACCGTTGCGGTGGCGCGCGCTGGCGAGCGTGGCCGGA
>CAZFMN010000072.1:0-14266 GCA_964520075.1 uncultured Halobacteriales archaeon
CCGGGGTCCTCCATCGGCGGTAGCCCCGTTGCCATCAGCCGTCGAGCGACCGTCACGAGCCCGTTGTCGAACCCGCGACCGAACACCGCCTGCTCCTGTCTGTCGGTCGCCTGCAGGTGGAACGTGCTCACCAGGATGGCGCTCCGGTCGACGAGGAGCAATCGACTGATTTCTGTATCGTCTTCTGGGCTGAGGCCGCTCAGCCAGCCCAGCTCCGAGACGAACACCTCCGCGGTCGGGAGTTCCTCCTGCACGCGGGCACGAACCTCGTCTGCGGTGGTGCCGACGATGACCGTGACACCGCGCCCAGCAGCCGTCTGCAGCCCCTCGATTAGCTCCTCGGTGAACAGCGACGGGTCACCGAGCACCAGCACGAGCTCGCGCTCGGCGTCGTCGACCAGTTCGCGTGTCCGACTGGTGATACCGGCCGCCCCGGAGAGTGACCACACCTCGTGGATGGTGTCGGACTCGGTGTCGTCTGCCCGACTGAGCGAGTCCAGCGCCTCCCTGAGTGACTCTGTCCGTTCCTCGTAGGCCTGCTGTAGTGTGTTCGTTGCCTCCGTGACCGGGACCGCGCGGAACTGCTGTGGGCTGGAGTGCTGTATCTCGACCAGCCCCTCGGACTCCAGTGTCCGGACCGCGTCGTACACCCGCGTCCGCGGCACCTCGGATATCTCGCTTACCTGCTTCGCTGTTCCCTCCGGCAGTCGGGTGAGCGCGACGAACGCCTTCGCCTCGTACTCCTTCAGCCCGAACTCCTGCAGGAGCGTGACCGACCTGTCGTGATGTGAACTGTCTGTCATGGGTCCCAATCCGTGCTATCTGTCGCCCGATAGCTGACAATCTATTGCCTCCCTACGGCAAAACATCTTCTGTTCGGCCCCCCGTCTGTCACCGGGGTATTGCTCCGATGCTCCGGCGGGGTCGTTTGACCCGGAGAATCAAAACAGACATATATCGCGGGGGATAACCGGAGATTGGCACGCGGTTCCAGCATGGGTCCCAACCAAACTGTCGCCGTGTGCTGGACTCCCCTCAGGGGGGTCTGTTTTCTACTCACCAACTGACCCCGTTCGAGATGGTCGACAACGCGAGGACCGAGATGCCAACCCCACCGAGCGAGGCTGTGGACCTGCCCCCGGAACTCGACGACATCCTGCTGACCGCACGCGCCACCGGGAGAGACGAGAGGTCGGCCGGTTCGAGGCCAGGGATAGAGCGTTCGAAACTGGACAGGCGACCAGCCGGGGTCACTCCGGCGGGACGTGACCGGCCTCCTGTGGCGTGTCGACGTGGAACTCGGGTTCGGTGTCGATTCCGATTCGGTTGAACTGTCTCCGGATGTGTGACTTCGCGGTCGCGACAGCCCCCTCCCGGCGCTCGAACCCGCGCACCGTGGGTCGGTCGAAGGCCACCTGAATCGTCCCGTTGTCGGTCTCGAGTTGCTGCCCGCCGGAGTCGACCTGATAGAACGTATCACACACCCACACGTACGGCGCTGCCGTGGTCGGGGCGCCGCTGTACGACGGCGGCGTCTCGCCGGGTTCGTACAGCGTTCCCGTCGTGCCGGTGCCGGCTGCCAGTCCACAGATGAGAAGCACAGTGTACCGTACGCCCCGACGGATATAAGTGGTCGCCCGAGCAACCGCGCGTCGACACGAGGGTCGGCACAGCCGTCGGCCTGTCGTGGTCCGCTGGAGTTATCGGGCAGGCTGATACTGTCGGGCGAAAATTCCACGAATGTTCGTCCGTCAGTACGAGACCGTTGCCGGTCACAGCACAGTGCCGTGTTTCTTCTCGGGGAGCTCCTTCGTGACACCCTCGTAGAACTCGAAGCGGGCCGCAAGCTCCTCGCGGAGCGAACTCGGCGGGACGATCTCGTCGATGACGACCTCGCTCGCCATCCGGCGGACGTCGATATCCTCGCGGTACTCCTCACGGAGCTCCTGTTCGAGCTCTGCACGCTCCTCGGGGTCGTCGATATCGGCGAGTCTGTTCGCGTACACCGCGTTTATGGCCGCCTCGGGACCCATGATACCGATCTCGCCGGAGGGGAGCGCAATCGTCGACTCGGGCTGGTAGGCCGGGCCCGACATGGCGTAGATACCGGCACCGTACGCCTTCCGGACCACCACACACTGTTTCGGGACCGTCGCCGAGGAGGTGGCGTAGATCATCTTCTTTCCCTGTTCGAGGATGGCGTCCCGCTCGACCTGCGAGCCGGCCATGAACCCCGGCGTGTCACAGAGA
The DNA here is from genome assembly GCA_964520075.1 of uncultured Halobacteriales archaeon. Classification (GTDB taxonomy): domain Archaea; phylum Halobacteriota; class Halobacteria; order Halobacteriales; family Haloarculaceae; genus Halovenus. The sequence continues at coordinate 2,251 of CAZFMN010000072.1, forward strand.
TACAGCAGGGGGATATTGTAGGCGTCGGCGGTCCAGATGAACTGTGCGGCCTTCTCTGCGGCGTCGGGGAAGATAGCGCCCGCCCGCTGTGCGGGCTGGTTGGCGACAATCGCGACCGGTCGCCCGTCGATGCGGGCAAAGGCGGTGACGACCTCGCTCCCGAACTCCGGCCGGAGCTCAAGCACCGAGTCGGCGTCGGCGACCCGCTCGATGACCCGGTTGATGTCGTAACTGCGATTCGGCTCCCCCGGGATCACCGCGTCGATACCTTTCGGGGGCCGGGCTGGTGGCCGCCCGTCGGTGTGGGGTGGCCTCTCCTCGCAGCTCTGCGGGAGATACGACAGCAGCTGTGCCACGAGTGCACGGGCGTGCTGTTCGTCCTCGGCGACCAGGTCGGCGCTCCCGGACACCTCCGTGTGCATCTCCGGCCCGCCGAGTTCCTGCATGTCGATGTCCTCGCCGGTGACCATCTGCACCATCCGGGGCGAGGCGATCGCCATCGCCGAGACGTCACGGACCATCACGGTGAAATCGGCAAAAACAGGCGTGTACGCCGCCCCCGCGATGCAGGGGCCGTAGAGCACACACACCTGTGGGACCCGGCCCGAGAGCATCGAGTGGTTGTAGTAGTACTTGCCGATACCCTCCCGGTTGGCGAAGAAGCCGGTCTGCTGGTCGATGCGTCCACCCGAGGAGTCCATCAGGTACAGCACCGGTTTGCCCGTCTGCAGGGCGCGCTGTTGCATCCGGAGGAACTTCTCGACACCCTTCTCGGCCATCGAGCCGGCCTTCACCGAGAAGTCGTTCGCCATGACGTGTAGCGACCGCCCCTCGAACTCGGCGGCACCGGTCAACAGCCCGTCGGCGGGGAGTCGGTCGTCGGCGTCGAACTCGGCGAACTTGCCGTCCTCGAAGGTGAGTCCGTCCTCGCCGAACCACAGCTCCAGACGGTCGCGCACGAACAGTTTGCCCTGCTCGTCGAGTCGCTCGACGTACTTCTCGGGACCACCCTGTTCGATCTCCTCGATCTGCTCGAGCAGGCGGTGCTCCCGCGCTGTCGGTTCGAGGTCCTCCTCGGTACCGCTCGTGCCGTTACTCGCTGTCGCACCCGGGGTCGTCCGGGCCGCCGCGGTCGCGATCGGCTCCCCCTCGCCCTCCGGGAGCACCTCGATATCCTCGCCGAAGTTGCGGGCCAGCGCCTGTGCGATTGCGCTCGCGGACTGCTCGTCTGTCTCCTGTCGAACGCGTACTCTCATCGGTGCGAGCGCGGGTCGGCGAGTTTCCGACCCCGGTGGCTGTGCACCGTCTCTCTCACGGCGGGCACGAGACAGGCGCGCTCCGTGCTGGGGCGGTATCCTCTCGCGGTCCGCGCGGTCGACTCGACGAGCGAGCGTGACAGGTCCCGACTGAGCTCCATTACGCTATCTTGATACTGTGGCGGGCTTAGTTGTTCTGGATACCGCCGGTTTGCCCGCGTCGACTGCTCTCTCGGATTCCGGTCCCGACACGGCCACCGACCACGGGGCAGCGAACTCCCGCAGTTCGCGGTTCTTTTGTACACGACTGTCGTAGCTGTCGACTAATGACCGCACGGATGGTGTACTGGGGTCACTGGCTCCGCCTGGGTCTCGCGGCGCTTCTCGGTTTCGCGGCGCTCGTCACCCTGACACTGTTCGAACTCGGGGCGGTGGCTTTCCTGACCTGGATGCTCGTCGTCGCTGTCGAGCATGGTCGCACGGGCAGCGTACTGCTGTTGCTCGGACCGGCGTCCGGGCTGATTCTCCTGCTGGTGTACCTGCTCTGGTGGGCCGTTGCGTCGCTACTCGGCTGGTCGCCGGGGGGTCCGACCGGCAAGCCGCACCCGGCAGACGCTGTGGGCCTTCCGCGGCTGGTCGTTGTGCTCTTTTTGCTCCCGCTGGCCGGGTTCGGACTCCTCAGACTGCTGCTCGGGCCGGTCGGACTCTCCCCGGTGCTGGTCGCACTCGCCGTGGCGACGGCTGTCGTCGCGGTCCACCAGTACCGACTCTGGGGGGCGTTCCGGACGGAGACTGCGGTGGACGCCGTTGCTCCGGCTGCGGACAGAGAGCCCGACCTGCCGGAGATGCGGGGCCACCTCGTCGCGCGCGTCGACCGACTCGCGCAACTGGCCGACATCCAGCCACCGGAGGTTCAGATCGTGCGAGCGGAGGGTCACCGGGTGGCGACGGTCGGCTACGCGGCCGACGCGGTGCTGCTCGTCTCCCCCGAGGTGATAGACAGCCTGGACGACGACGAACTCGATGCCGTGCTGGCACACGAGCTCGCGCATCTCGCCAACCGCGATGCCGCGGTGTTGACACTGCTCGCGCTCCCTGCCGAGACGGCGTCAGACCTGCTCATCGAGAGCCGCAACCCGGTTGTCGTGCTCGCTGTTGGCCCGATTGCGCTCCTGTGCAGACTCGTGGTCGCGCTGGTCGCCCGTCACCGGGAGTATCTGGCCGACCTGGCCGGCGCCCGACTCACAGGCCAGCCTGCCGCTCTGGCGAGTGCGCTCGACACACTCGACCGGAGCGGTGAGCGACCGGCGACGGACCTGCGCAGGGTCGCGGCGTTCGACATCGTGCCGCCGCCGTCCGACTCGCCGGTCCGGAGTGACGACCTGGCGCGACTCCGCGTCGGCTACCGCCGACTCCGCCGCCGCCTGTTCGGAACCCACCCCGACACCGGGGCGCGCATCCGACGTCTGAGACGACTCACCTGACGCTGCCTGGCCCCCTGTCCGCCAGACACCCCCCCGAGAACAACTGGCTCCCTGTCCGCCGGACACTCCCCACAAGAGGTAATCACCAGCCACCGCTCGAGCGTGCGAAACCGCTCGCGTCCGGGGTCGACCCGGGCCGGGCTAATCTCGAACGCAAAGCTTTATTCCCCGAATCTGCCACCACATTCATAATGGCTGATTCAGGCGACCGCGCTACAGGGGGTGTCGTACTCGGCATCCTCAGGCGGTGGTATCAGGTTCCTCTGCTCGCCGGTGTGATGGTGTTCATGTTCTGGACGCGGTTCCAGAACTACGACACGTTCACCCGGAACGGCGAGGGGTTCTGGTTGCAGGCGATCGACTCGTGGTATCACTGGCGGGCGACGAGCTGGATGGCCGAGAACGTGCCCTGGACGCTCTCGTTCGAGGCCTGGACCGGGTTCCCCGAGGGTATCGCGCCGGGACAGTTCGGGACGCTGTTCGACCAGCTCGTCGTCGGGCTGTCACTCGTCATCGGACTCGGCAACCCGAGTCAGAGCGACGTGTTGCTGGCCGCACTGATCGCGGTGCCGATGCTCGCCGCGCTGGTCGCGCTGCCGGTGTACTACCTGGGCAAGCATCTCGGCACCCGTGTCGGCGGACTGGTCGGTGCCGGGTTGCTCGCGCTGTTCACCGGCGAGTTCTTCCGACGGTCGACCGCCGGCCAGTTCCAGCACCACGCCGCCGAGGTGCTGTTCATGACCATCGCGGTGTTTGCCTTTGCCGTCGCGCTGACCGTCGCCGAGCGGGAACGACCCGTCTGGGAGCTCGTCTCGGCGCGTGACTGGGCCGCGCTCCGCCGACCCACCCTCTACAGCGCCTTTGCCGGTGTCGCCCTGATGCTCTACATCTGGGTCTGGCCACCCGGGATTGTCTTGGTTGGCATCCTCGGGCTGTTTTTCCTGTTTCAGCTCTCGCTCGACCACGTCCAGGGGCGCTCGCCGGACCACATAGCGTTTGTCGGTGTGGTGAGTATGCTCGTGGTTGCGGCCGGAACGGCCGCTCGCATCAACCAGCCCGGGTTCAGCGCGACCGGACTGGATTTCTTCCAGCCGACGTTCGCACTGCTTGTCGCCGGTGGCTGTGTGTTCATGGCCGGTCTCTCGCGGCTCTGGAACGGGACCGACATCTCCAGACGGAGCTACCCTGCCGCGATTGCGGCCTCGGCGGTCGGCGGGTTCGTGTTGCTCGCCGTTCTACTGCCGGGTGTGTTCGACACCCTCCTCAACAACCTGACCGGGCGCATCGTTCCGTTCGGCCGCTCGGACAGTGCACTCACCGTCGCCGAGGTGGACGCGCCGGAGGACTTCTTCGGTGCCCACGTCAGCAGTGAGTTCGGCTGGTGGGCGTTCTACGCCGGCGTCGCGGCCCTGCCGGTGCTCCTCGTCCAGTCGGTCCTCAACCCCGACGAGCGCGCGAAGTACCTCCTCGTGTTCGTCTGGGCGGTGGTGCTCATCAGTATGGGCATGACACAGGCCCGGTTCAACTACTACCTCGCGGCCGGTGTGGCGGTGCTGAACGCCCACCTTGTCGGGTTCGTCACGAGCGGTCTGTCACTCCCCGAGTCCGTAACCGAGTTCGACGGACAGGTGTCGGGCACGGCAGCGCTACAGGTCGTTGTCGCCCTCCTGCTCGTTCTGGTCGTGTTCGTCCCGTTGCTGCCGTTTGTCGCCTCCACCACACCGATAGAGGCGGGTGACCAGACACTGCCCAGCGGTGATGCGGTCAAGTGGGAGGACTCGAACGAGTGGCTCGCGAACAACACCCCGGCGGTCGGCAACTACGCGGGTGCGGGCAACGCCGACGAAATCGACTACAACGACCGGTACGGCTACCCCGACGGCGGGTCGTTCGACTACCCGGAGGGTGCCTACGGTGTGCTGTCGTGGTGGGATTACGGCCACCTCATCACCGTCCAGGGCGAGCGCATCCCACACGCCAACCCGTTCCAGCAGAACGCACGCTCGGCCTCGGCGGTGCTCACCGCACAGAACGAGAGCCAAGCCGAACTGTACCTCGACGCAATCGCGGCCGGTGTGGATGTGACCCACGAGTCCAACGAGTCGGAGCTCCGGGCGGCCGTCGAGGCGAGTGACGACCCACCGGGGATACAGTACGTCATGATCGACGACCTGTCCGCCGCACAGAAGTTCCCCGCGATCACCCAGTGGACTGGTCCCGACTACCTCGACGGGTATCTCGCCGAGGAACAGCGGACGTTCGTCAGGGAGGGCGAACGCAACTCCCGCGAGGTGCTGGTCGGCGACGACTACTACAACACCATGCTCGCACGACTCTACCTCGAGGACGCGGACGGGCTCGAACACTACCGCCTCGTCCACGAGTCCTCGCAGTACTCGGTCGTCGGCTTTTTCGGCAACAGGCAGGCCTCGACCCGCATCGGCACGTTCGAGGATGTCACCGAGTCGCCGGGACAGAACCGCTCCAGCGCCGCGGAGATAATCCAGTCCTTCGAGCAGGCCCGTGCCGGTGACTTCGGTGTCCCGGTCGGCTCGCAGTTCGTCCACGACCCGTATCTCACCTCGAGTGTGAAGACCTTCGAGCGTGTCGAGGGTGCGACCCTGACCGGTGAGACCGATGTCGAGGGCACCGTCGAGGCCACGGTGACGATGGAAACCTCGACCAACCGGACGTTCACCTACAGCCAGCGCACCGATATCGAGAACGGCGCGTTCGAACTGAACGTGTCCTACCCGACAGACGAGACGCTCGGCCCGGCCGACGGCTACGGCAACTCGAGCGTGCGCGCCAGCGGCGAGTACACCCTCACCGCTATCAACGAGAGCGGTGAGCCGATCGAGGAGGCCACGAACGTCACCGTGCCCGAGGCGGATATCCAGACCGGCGGGCGCCTCGATGTCGAACTCAGCGAGATCCCCGACCCGCCCGAGGCCAACCTCTCCGCGCTCGACATCGCCGGACAGGGCGACTCGGCGACGGTTACCGTCGGCTCCGACGAACCGGTCGCCGTCGACGTCGCGAACGTCGGCGAGGAGGCCGGTGCGTTCGACGTCTCCCTGAGCATCGGTGAGAACGTCTCCGCGACCGCGAGCACCGACGAACTCGACGCGGGTGAGAACGAGACGGTCACCTTCGAGAACGTGACGACCGAGCTCGACCGGGATATCTACCTCGTCGAGGCGTCCGCGGGCAACGACACGGTGTCGGGACAGCTGCTCGTCGAGGAGGAGCCCGGTCCGGCCGAGTCCGTGCTCAGCGGCCTCGACATCGCCGGACAGGGTGAGAACGCGACTGTCGCGGCCGGTGCCGGGGCGAACGTCTCGGTAACCGTCGGCAACACCGGCGACACTGTCGGCTCGTTCGACGTCTCGCTCCGAGTCGACGGCGACCCCCAGGCCACGCGCTCGACGGCCACCCTCGCTCCGGGCACGAACGAGACGGTCACCTTCGAGAACGTGACCGCCGACCGCGACCCCGGGGAGTACGACGTGACCCTCGCCACGGAGGACGACTCCCTGACCGGCTCTCTGACCGCGACAGCCACCACCGCGGTTGCCGCGACCCGATACGACCCCGCGGCTGCCGTGGGCTGACCACACGCTCGCGGGCCGGTCTGGTGTTCCTGCCGGACTGTCGCTCTCCTCTCCTCACCGCCCGGACTGGCATGGACCGGTCTGGTGTTCCTGCCGGACTGTTACTCTCCTCACTGCCTGGACTGGCATGGACCGGTCTGGTCTGGGTCGTTCGGCCGTCGGGACCGTCGCTCCGGTCGTGACAGTCCGTGTGTGAGCGCCACGAGAATCAGGCTGCCGGCAGTCCGTATCGGCGTGGAAACCCCCCAGTCGTGACCGTGCGGGGTCAGGTGGGGACAGGTCTGTGCGAGGCAGGCCGTGGCCAGACCGCGTCTCAGAGCTTCTGACCGCACTCCCGGCAGTAGACGAACATCTGGTCGCGCTCGTTGTACGCCCCACACTCCTCACAGCGGATCGCCTCGTCGACGTCGATGTCCTCCGGTGGCCCCCGGTCGACCGTCCTGTCTGTCTCGTACCCGGGGGCACCCGGCGTCTCCTGCTCGCGGTTGGCGTCGAACACCCCCCGCGGGACGCCCGATGCGGTGTTTCCCGAGTCCGAACCCCGGATGAAGTACCGGTAGAGGTACATCTGCAACAGCACGAACCCGACTGCGTACGCGCCCAGCCAGATCCAGGTTTGCATATCCGGGCGTACGTCGTCCCGATACTTGGAACTTAGCCTTCGGGGTGTGGGTCGGGCCGGGAGTCGGGCGGTGAGAGCTCCCGTTCGAACTCGTCGAACGTCGCGAGGTCCTCGGGGAGGTCGTACTCGATGCGGCGCTGTTCCCTGCGGTCGGGGTTCTCCAGCGGGTCGGCCACCGACTCCCAGCCGGGTTTGACCGCGATGGACTCGGCGGGGGACCCTGCGGCGATGTGGTGGGCGGGCACGTCGTCTTTCAGGACGGACTTCGCCGCGAGGAGGGCGTTCCGGCCGACCCTGACCCCTGCACGCACCATCGCGTCGTGGGTGATCCGGACGTCGTCCTCGATTACCGTGTGGTAGTTGCGGACCGTCGTCTGGTCGACGACATCGTGGTCGTGGCTGTAGATGTGTGCACCGTCGGAGACCGAGACCCGGTCCCCGACTGTCAGTCTCCCGCGGTCGTCGAGGTGGACATCGTCGTGCACGACGACGTTGTCCCCAATCTCGATGTTGTGACCGTAGGTCATCGAGATACCCTTGAAGAAGCGGCAGTTGTCACCACAGTCGTCGAACAGGTGTTTCGCGAGCATCTGCCGGAACTCGAGGGCGAAGGCGACGTTGTCGGCCATCGGCGTGGCGTCGAACTGCCGCCAGAGCCACTGCAGGTGTTTCGACCGCTCGAACTCCGTCTGGGTCTCCACCTCGGCGTAGTACTCGCTCTCCACGGTGGTGTTGCAGGGGTCGTACCCCTGGAGTCTGACCCGCTCGGCCGGCGAGACCTCCCCGCCGGCCTGCCAGCGCTCGTATGCCTCCCGGTCCCCGTGCAGGTCCACGAGCACCTCCTCGACGACCGTGCAGGTGTCCTCCGGCCCCGAGAGCCGGCTGTCCACCTCCTCGACGAACGTCTCTAACCCCGCTGCTGCCTCCCCCGGCAGCGAGACGTGGCGCTTTGTCATACCCTCCAGTTGCCCGTGAGCCCTGATAGTGGTTTCCTCTTCGTCACCCGATCACCGTCTCCGGCACCCACGCCACGTCCCCTGACCGGGAAACCGAGCGGTGTCACCCGACGCTCCAGGCAGGGCTCGGTCCCGGCCATCGCGTGGTCGCTCAGATGACCCCCGTCACGCTCGCGGCCTCGCGGGCGGCGGCCTCGCTGATACCGTCACCCAGGATGGTGTAGCGGTCCCGCACCTCGTGTGCGGTCGCGAGCGCGCGGATCACGGTGTCCGCCTCGATACCCAGCCCGTCCGCGGTCGTCGGCGCGCCGATGTCGTCGAGCGCCCGGCGGATATCGGGCCACCGGCCGTCACCGTCCTGGAGGTACGCCACCAGGATCGTCCCGACGCCGACCTGGTGGCCGTGCAGCGCCGTGCCAGGGACGAGTCTGTCGAGCTGGTGTGAGAACAGGTGCTCGGCCCCACTCGCCGGCCGGGAGGAGCCGGCGATGCTCATCGCGACACCCGAGGAGACGAGCGCCTTCACCACGACCCACGCGGACTCCTCCAGCCCCTCGCGGATGTCCGCGGAGCGCTCGACCAGCAGTTCGGCGGTCATCTCCGAGAGCGCGCCGGCGTACTCGGAGTACGGGGCCCCCTGGAGACGGTGGGCGAGCTGCCAGTCACGGACCGCGGTGTAGTTCGAGATGATATCCGCACAGCCGGCGGTGGTGAGCCGCCAGGGCGCATCAGCCAGCACCGCGGTGTCGGCGACGACCGCGAGCGGTGGGCGGGCGGCGACGCTGTGGCGGGTGTCCCCCTCGGGAACCGACCCCCGGTTGGAGACGATGCCGTCGTGGCTGGCCGCGGTCGGGACCGAGACGAACCCGAGTGCCCGCTCCGAGGCGGCCATCTTCGTGATGTCGATCGCCTTCCCGCCGCCGACACCGATGAGATAGCCCGCGCTCGTGGCGTCGACCCGGCCGAGCACCCGCTCGACGGCGTCGAAGGTTGCCTCCTCGACGACGACCACCTCCGGGTTGGAACCGCGCTCGCGCAACTGCGCGACGACCTGCTCACCCGCGACCTCCCGCGGTGTCGGGCTGGTCACGACCAGCGGTCGCCCGCCGAGATGTGTCTCCGCGATGGCCTCGCCAACTCGCGCGACCACGCCGTGACCGACGACAACGTTGCGCGGCAGCCGTATCCACGTCGACTTCTCGAACATACCCCACACTGGCAGGGACACGAACATAAACTCCCGCTCTGGGCCTCTCCGGGCAGCCCCACCGCCCCGGCTGACCCGGCCGGCGGGTCCCGCACGTCTGCGCGTCGACCACACGGCCGGTCCAGACCGGGGGACAGTTCAGGCCGACGCCTCGGCGGCGAGTGTCGAGGCCTTGTCCCGGGAGCGGGCGACAACGGCGGGGCGGGCCTCGAACTCGACTGTCACCTGTTCGCCGTACTCGACGGACTCGACGTGTGCGTTGTCGTAGAGCCAGGAGACCACGCTCATCGTGTCCTCGGTCATCGGGAGCACGAGTCGCTCGCGCTCGAAGTCGGGCAGTTCCTCGTGGATACGCTCGCGGAGCCGGTCGACGTGTTCGCCGGTGCGGGCGGAGACGACAATCGGGTTCGGCGCCAGCGCCGACAGCGCGTCGCGTCGTTTCCGGAGTTCCGCATCGTCGACGCGGTCGCACTTGTTCAGCACCGTCACGATTGGGGCCTCGTTGCGCTCGTACAGCGTGTCGTGACAGGTGACCAGCTTCTCGCGCATCTCGGGGAGCGGCTCGCTCGCGTCGACCACGAGCAACACCAGGTCGGCCAGATACACCGAGTCCAGCGTCGACTTGAACGACTCGACCAGCCAGTGTGGCAGGTCCGAGATGAACCCGACCGTGTCGGTCACGAGCACCTCGCGGGGGCCGAGTTCGGCCCGGCGGGTGGTCGTTCCCAGCGTGGTGAACAGGCGGTCCTCCGACTCCGCCGTCGAGTCGAGGTCGGGGTGGAGCTGTTCGTTCTCGTCGACGTCGAGATCCGCCGCGAGACGACGCAACAGCGTCGACTTGCCGGCGTTCGTGTACCCCGCGAGCGCCACGAGGTCGAACCCGGACTCGCGGCGCTGCTCGCGGCGTTGCTGGTCGTTTTGCTCGATCTGTTCGAGCTCCTCCCGGATGCGCGAGATGCGTGATTTTATATCCCGCTCGCGGCTCTCGTCGTACTCGCCCAGACCCATGAACCCGGGTCGCTCGTCGCGCTTCGCGAGACTCGCCTTTGCCTCGGCCCGCGGGAGCTCGTAGCGCAACTCCGCGAGCTCGACTTGGAGCTGTGCCTTCCGGGTCTGGGCCCGCTGGCCGAATATCTCGAGGATGAGCCGGAACCGGTCGACCACGCGCACGCTCTCGGGGAGCTTGTTCCCGATATTGAACGTCTGGTAGGGTCCGAGCGGGTTGTCGACGACCAGCACCGTCGCGTCTGTCGCGGCGACGACGGTGGCAATCGCCTCGACTTTCCCCTCGCCGAACCCGTACGCGGGGTCCTCTGTGCGGGTCTGTGTCACCGTCTCGACGACCCGGTAGCCCGCCGCGCCGGTCAACTCCTTTATCTCGGTGGTGTCGGCCTCGCCCGATTCCACCCGCTTTGCAACGACGACGCGTTCACCGGTCTGGGATTGTGCCGTCACTCGTACCGGGGGTACGGTGTGCTGATATTTGAAATGCGGGGTCACCCCACACACCGGTGTGTGACCGTGGTCGAGCACAGCCTCGCGACGACGGGGAGCACACTCACCCCGCAGCCATCGGTTAGTGACCCGGCGACGCCTGTTTGTCTGCCGTGGCGTGGGTGTAGACGAAGCGCCGGAGGAGTTTCGCACCGAGACCCGCGGCCTGACCGTCGTCGCGGTCGTTCACCTCGACGACGTCGAACCCGACACAGTCGGGCGCGACCGAGCGCACCACGTCCCGCATCGTCGCCGGGTCGAGCCCGAACGGCTCGGGTGTGCCCGTCCCCGGTGCGAACCCGGGGTCCGCCGCGTCGATGTCGACACTCAGGTACGCCCGCTGTCCGTCGAGTGCCGGCTCCCACCCGCCGACATCGGCGGGGGGCACGACGGTCACGTCGTCACGCGTGCCGGCAGACTCCCACTCGGGTTCACTTCCGGACCGGGTGCCGAGAACGACCACCCGGTCGGCGTGGTCGAGAACGTGCTTCGAGACCGTCGCGTGGCTCAGCGGGTTGCCCGCGTACGACTCGCGCAGGTCCAGATGTGCGTCGAGACAGACGTACACGTCGGGGTCGAGCGCCCGCACTGCCCCGACCGTGACGGTGTGTTCACCGCCGACGAGGAGCGGTACGACCCCGTCACGGTGGTACTCGGCGAGTGCACCGCGCAGAAAGTCGAGATACTCGGCGGCGTCGTCACCGGGGCGGATGTCGCCGTGGTCGTGGACCGCGAGGTCGGTGAACCGGAGACCGGTGTGCCGGTCGTAGTCCTCGAACGGTTCGGCGGCCTCCCGGACGCGGCGCGGGCCGAACCGCGTGCCCGGGCGGAACGTCGTCGAGACATCGAGCGGGGCACCGACGACGGCGTACTCGGCCGCCTCGCGGGGGGCGCGCGCGCCTGGGAACATCGGGGTCAGACTATCTTGCGCTTGCCCTCGTGCTCGAGGAACTCGATCTCGTCGTCGGTCTCGAGCTCCTCGTCGCCGGCCCGCATCACGAAGTTGTCGTAGGTGTCGAGGTCCATCACCTGTATCTCGTCGCCCTGGACGTTGATGACCTGCCCCTGCTTGCGCTCGATGATCGGGACCCAGATCTTCTGGTCGACCGGCTGGGACAGCGACCGCTTCTGCCCGTCGAAGACCCCCTCGGCCTCGATGCGCGCCTTCGCGCTCCCGTGCTTGCCCGGTTTCGCTGTACTGTACGAGTTTATCTGACACGGAACGTCGTCGATGTTGACGTAACTCCCCTCGTCGAGCTCTCGCACCTCTGTCTGCTGTTTCGCCATACACCCGATTACCCAGTTGTCAGTATAAACGGTTTGGATTGACCCCGGGCCGCCCTCCCGCGTCGACGGTCACCTGGGCCGCCCGGAGTATCCGTC
>CAZFMN010000073.1:0-14214 GCA_964520075.1 uncultured Halobacteriales archaeon
CATCGCGCCGGGAGCCGGACAGACGTTCGGACAGGATTAACCCGGGCCGGGACGGACAGTACGATATGACCGAACACGGTGCAGTCGAGCCCGAGGTGTACGACTCGCTTGAGGGGCAGGTCGCGCTCGTCACCGGCGCGACGCGGGGTATCGGCGCCGCAATCGCGGCCGACCTCGCCGGGCGTGGCGCGGTCGTGTACGCCGGCGCGCGTGACACCGACGACGTGACCGCCGACAACCAGCGTCCCATCCGGCTGGATGTCACCGATGACGACGAGGTGGCGGCAGCGTTCGACCGCGTCGCCGAGGAGACCGGTCGACTGGACGTGCTGGTGAACAACGCCGGCATCTTCCCCCGGTGTGGCGCACTCGAGGGGATGTCGATGTCGGAGTTCGACCGGACACTCGCCGTGAATCTCCGCGGACCGACAGTCGTCACGAAACACGCACTCCCGCTTCTGCTCGAGCGCGAGGGGGGTCGGGTGGTCAACGTCTCGTCGGGGCTGGGCCAGTTCACGGACGGACAGATGGGCGGCGAGTACCCGGCATATCGCGTCTCGAAGGTCGGTCTGGGCGGGCTGACGGCGTATCTGCACGCCGAGTACGGCTCCGAGGGACTCGTGGCGAACGCCGCCAGTCCGGGCTGGGTCAGGACCGACATGGGCGGCCCGAACGCGGCCCGGAGCCCCGAGGAGGGGGCCGACACCCCGGCCTGGCTCGCCCGGTTCAGAGCCGGGAGCCCCGGTGGCCGGCTCTGGAAGGACCGGGAACCGCTCGAGTGGTAGCCGGCCGTGTGTCCGGGTCAAAGAGGATGACCGTGGCAGCCACTCCGTCGGGACTAAACACCACCAGCGACTATCCACGATATGGATATCGGTGTCTCGGTCGGGCCGTACGTGGGGCGTATCGGGGAGCTACCGGAGCGGTTCTCGTTCGTCGAACTCGCCCTCGGTGAGGGTGAGCGGCCGCTGAGCGCCGTCGACCCCGACCGACTCGCCGGTGACCTCGCCGCGGCCGGGTTCGGAGCCGTCGTGCATCTTCCCTACCGGCAACCGCTCGCGACACCGGTCGAGGCAATCGACACGGCGACACGGGCGTATCTCGCGGAGGTACTCGAGACGGCGGCGGCGTTCGGCACGACGACAGCCGTTGCCCACCCGCGCGCCAGGGGGTCGGGCCACAACCACCTCGTCGACCGGATGTCGAACCTGCACGACCGCGGCGCCGCCCACGATATCACCGTCTGTTTCGAGACGACCGGGTACGCCGGCGGCCCCTCGCTGGAGCGCGTCGGTGAGGCGGCCGCCGGCGCCGGTGCGGCCATCTGTCTCGATGTCGGCTACGCGTACCTCGAGGCGGGCACCGGCGGTATCGAGTCGTTTCTCGACTCCTACGGCGACCTCGTCGAACATCTCCACGTCCACGGGGCACGACAGCGCGGTGATACACACATCCCTGTCGGCAGCGGCGACGTCGAGTACGACTCGCTCGGACCGATACTCCACGAGGCCGAACCGAAAACGGCGACGATGGAGGTCTTCACCGACGACACCGGCTACCTGACCGACTCCGCCGAGCGGTTCGACGCCGTCTACGGACCGGCCGGTGACGGGTCGGCAACCCCCGGAGGGTGAGGACTCCGTGTCGTGGGGGTCCAGCCACGCCGGCGTGTCCCGTGCCGCCGTGGTCGCCGACTCACCCGACGGTGAACCCGCCGTCGACGACCAGTGATTCGCCGGTCACGAACGAGGCATCCTCCGAACAGAGCCAGGTCGCCGCGGCGGCGATTTCCTCCGGTTGTCCGAGCCGATCTGCCGGTGTCGCGGCGACTGTCGCCTCTATCGCCTCGGGGTTCTCCTCCCGGGACCGGGCGACCATCGGCGTCTCGATGACACCCGGGCAGACGGCGTTCACGCGAACCCCGTCGCCGCCGAACTCGAGCGCCGCTGTCTTCGTCAGCCCGATAACACCGTGCTTGCTGGCGACGTACGGGCTGAGATTCCGGAACCCGCGCAGTCCGGCGATGGATGCCGTGTTGACGATTGCACCGCCACCGTTCTCCATCAGCACCGGTATCTCCTCGCGCATCGAGAGGAACACACCCTTCAGGTTCGTGTCGACGACCTGCTCCCAGTTCGACGTGGGCTGCTCGCTTGCGGGTGCCTCTGTTCCCTCGATACCGGCGTTGTTGAACGCGTAGTCCAGACCGCCGTAGCTGTCGACGGCCACCGAGACCATCTCCTCGATGTCGCCCTCGTCGGTGACATCGGCCTCGACGAAGGTTGCGTCGCCTCCGTCGGCCTCGATGTCCGACACCGTCTCCTGGCCGCCGTCGACGTCGATATCGACCGCGACAACCTGTACACCGTCTGCCGCAAACCGCTTTGCCGTTGCCTGTCCGATACCGGAACCCGCTCCCGATACCAGCGCAACGTCGCTGTCTGTCCCTGTCATCTGAATCTCTCCCTGGCGTGTGACCAGGACTCGATACTTGGTGACTCACAAACAAGTACCTGTGGGCTCTCCCTGTCGGTGCCGGGCAGCCGAGCAGAGACGCGAGGCAGACGCGGCACTCGAGCGCGCGTTCGACGGTGACACCGACACTGTCGACGTCACTGACCTCCAGGCGCGTGTCGAGGCCGGTGACGACAGGGACGACGGTGTGCCGCCGGTGAACTGGCAGCGGTTCGACACCAGGTCGCCGGCAGGCTCCGGCGCGTGCGCCGGTCCGGCAGTATCAGTGACGACTCCTCCGCGGCGTGCGGTGCAGCGACCGGGACGTTCTGACCGGCGTCGCGATACGACACCCGCGGCCTGTCCCCCTGCGGACCGTGTCTTCGACTGTCTCCCCCGGAGTCCGCGGGAACTCGGTCCGCACTCTCCACGGGGGAGTCGACGTCAGTCCGCATCGAGAGTCGTCCTGAAGACGACGTTCGCAACCGTTCAGTGTCGAGAGACTCCTCGACCCAGTGTGATGCGTACCTCGTCCGCTCCCACCGGGTCGGGCGTCGCCGGGTCGCGGTCACACCGGTCTTAAGTACCTGACACGCGTAAACACGAACCGATGGAGCGACTGTGGGTAACCGACTCGACCACGTCGAGGCGGACAGTCCTGGCGACGGGTGCAGGCGCGGTCGCGGGTCTCCTCTCGGGATGTGTCGGGGGGCCGGTGTCGGTGGAGTTGCGGCAGTTCGACGACTCGGACCCGCTCGTGACCTACGACAGGGTCGGGAGGGGCGAGACAGCGCTGTCGTACTGGACGAGTCGGTTCTACATGCCAGCGGAGTCCGGCAACAGCCAGGCGGAGCTGTCCCCGCTCACCGGGCCGTTCTACCGGACACTCGAACAGGAGAGCGCACAGCCCGCCGCGACCCCGGCACTGCGGGTACAGCACGAGGAGTGGGCACGCGCCAACCCGGAGTACCGCATCGGGCTGTCCTACCGCGGCCTCGACGGGTGGAAGCAGGCGCTCTCGACACAGCCACCCGACGGGTCGACGCTGAACAACCCCTGGATACCCGAACTGTACGACGGGCTCCAGCCCCTCGACGGGTACGTCTCCGACGTGGACGACTTCTTCCCGTTCGTCCGCGAGGCGACGGTACACGATGGGTCGCTGCTGGCGGCCTGGAAGTACACCGACTGTCGGTGTCTGTACTACCGGCAGGACCTGCTCGACGAGTACGCCGGCGGTGACCCGCCGCGGACGTGGGAGGAACTGCTGGACGTGGGGAGCACAATCGCCGAGGGCGAGGGTATCGACGGGTTCCAGTTCCGCCCCGCAACGTCGACGACTGTGCCCTTCTTCTGGGGGCAGGGGGGACGGCTGGTCGACGACAGCGGCGAGGTGGTGCTCGCCTCGCCCGAGAACCGGCAGGCGATGCAGCGGACACTGGCGTTTTTGCGGCGACTCGTCGAGGAGGGTGCGAGCCCGGAGTCGACGGTCGGCATCACCGAGTACGAGACCCTCGCCCGGAACGCCCGCCAAGGCGAGGTGGCGATGTTCGTCGGCGGGAGCTGGCAGATAGAGAAGGATTTCAAGAACCGCATCGACGGCGACAGCTGGCAGCGCTGGAGGGTGGCGGAGATTCCGATGCGACGGGCCGACCAGCACTCGACCGCGGTCGGTGGGTTCGCCGAGGGGTCGTTCCGCGAGGGCGACACCGGCGGTGCGGCCGCGCTAAAGGAGTTCGTCGCGAAGTTCGCCGAACCGGCATCGATGGGGCGGTACTGCGAGGCTGCCGGACAGTTGCCGACCCGCCGGTCCGTGTTCGACGACGACGACCTGTACAGTCCGGACGCGTTCCCCTACCAGGAGCAGTTCCGGGAGTTCCTCGAACACGGGCGGGCACCGCGGCCGTTCCCGGTCTACGCCGCGGTCAGCACCGCCTTCGAGGCGGCGATTCGGGCCGTGGTGTCGGGTCAGTCCACGCCCGGTGCAGCCGTCGACAGGATGATACAGCAGTTCGCGGGGTAGCCGGATGTGGCACACGCAGGCTGTGTCGGCGGTTCCCCTCTCCACGGGGGTGACAGTCTCCGCGACGGCCGTGGTGTCGGCGCTGGCCGGGGTGATCGCCGCGGGAACCGGGCTCCGGGCGCTGCTGGTCGGGAACCGCCAGCAGGAGACGCTCGTCCGGCCGTTCGTCGCGGTGACGGCGGTGCTCGCTGTCGGGGCGCTCTGCCTGCCGGTCGTGACAGGGTCGCTCCGGGCGGGCGTGCTCAGCGTCGTCCCGCTCGTGACGTTCCTGCTCGCGTTCCTCCCCTGGAACGTCTTCGCGTTCCGGTACGCCGGTCGCGGGACCCTCCTGACGACCCGCCGTCTGCTCGCGGTGGTGACTGTCGTCACCGCGCTACTTGGGCTGTACGTCGCCGTCGCGGCCGGTCTCGTCCAGCCCTCACAGGAGTCGTACCCGTCGGTGCTCCTGGCGGCCTCGACGCTGTTGCTCGGACTCGTCGCGCTCACGTTCGTCTCGGGTGGGTTAGTGCTGACCGAGGCGTACCGCCACGGCACCGTCCCGGTCACGGCCGGTGTCGCCGTCGTGTTCCCCATCGCGGTCCTGGTGATCGGCATCCAGGTGGTGAGTCTGTCGGAGTTCCTGACACGGAGCCTGCTGGCGGGGCTGCATCTCCTCGTGGCCGCCGCGGCGTTGCCGGTGGCTGTTATCCGCTACGACGTGCTCACGACCCGTCCGGGGACGACCACACTCGGTGAGCGGACTGTGATCGAGGACCTCGACGAACCCGTGCTGGTGGTCGACCGTGACGGTGAACTCATCCTGTCGAACCGGCAGGCAGAGCGCCTGTTCGACACCGACCCCGATGGCCGGCACCTCGAGGAGGTCGTCGGGGCGGACACCGCAACCCTCGCCGAGTCCCCGACACTGGAGCGCTGGACAGAGCAGGGGTACAGGCGGTTCGACCCCCGGGTCTCGACCGTGACAGGGGGACAGGGCCGGACACTCTGGCGGGCGGTGACACTGATCGACGTGACAGACCGCGAGATGCTCCGCCAGCGGGTGCAGGTGCTCAACCGTGTCTTCCGGCACAACATCCGGAACGACCTGGACGTGCTCAGGGCTCACGCCGAGTTTGGCCTCCGGAGCGACAACCCCGCGACGGCCGAGGAGTCGTTCGAGCGTATCCTCGAGGTGACCGACAGCATCGCACAGATGAGCGCCGACGCACGACAGATCGAGCGGCTGATGCGGACCTCGGCAGCAGACCGGACGACAGTAGAGATGCGGCAGGTCGTCGAGGCGGTCGTCGAATCGGTCACGCGGGACCGGCCGGATGTCTCGGTGACAGTCGAGGTGTCGGCGGTCGAACTCTCCGTCTCCCGCGGACTGCTCAGGTTCGCGCTCCGGAATCTCGTCGAGAACGCCGTCGAACACAACAACAGCCAGCCGCCCCGTGTCGATGTAGAGGGTTCTCGGCAGGCGTCCGGTGTTCAGGTCGTGGTTGCCGACAACGGTCCGGGGATCCCAGACGCCGAGTGGGCGGTCATCGAGGCCGGGCGGGAGGAGAGTCAGGACCACCTGACGAGTCTCGGCCTGTGGGGCACGAAGTGGGCGGTCCAGCGGATGGGTGGGGAGCTCTCCCGCCGGAACCGGGAGGGCGCGAGCGGTGCCGTCGTCGTCATCGACCTCCCGACGAACGCGGTGGTCGGGTGACCGTCGACGGTCGCTCCCGGCCACCGTCCGACGGTGTCGTGGCCGGCTGCCACCGAGAAACAGTTATTATTCGTCCGTGATTAGCTGAGATATGCGTGGGCTGGCGGAGTGTCAGGAGTGCGGTGACAGCACCGGGCTCGGGTTCGAGTGCAACGGGTGTGGCGAGACACACTGCTCGACACACCAGCTCCCGGAGAACCACGACTGCCCGGCCGTCGGCGACAGCGAGCGGTCGGAGGAGTGGTTCACCGGGCCCTCCGCACAGCAGAGCCGGCAGGCGGTCCACGGCGGAACGGCGAAACCGGGCGAGATGCCCCGCCCCGGGGACGACAGACAGCCCTCACCGGATACCGCCCGGCGACAGGACGAGGAACCGTCGGTCGACGGGCGACCCGATGAGTCCCCTGTCGACGGGTCTCCGCTCGAGGAGTCTCCTGTCGAGGACCCACCTGTCGACGGGTCGAACGCGGGCCTCGTCGACCGGGCCGTCCGTCGGCTCCGGCGCTTTCTCTGACCCGCAACTCGGTCCGGTGCGGTCCGGAGACCCTGGTCGACGGGTCCACTCGGAGGGCCGGCACAGTCTTTAGGCCCTCGGCAACCCAACAGCGTGTATGCACTGGCGACGACGGCGCGACCTGGAGGGCGGCAAGGAACTCGGTGTCTGGCTGTTGCTCGACGAGGGCACCGTCGACACGGAACTGTACGTCGAGTCCCACGAGTACCGGGGCGGTGAGTTCGACGTCTACACCGCCACACCAGACGGGGAGTGGACCCACGTCGGCAGTTTCGAGACGGTATCCGGGGCGTTCGACACGGCACTGGCACACATCGAGGAGAGCCAGCACCCGCTGGCAGAGCCCTGAAACCGGGCAGGTCAACCGACCTGTGGCGGGTAGCGGGCCGGCGTCACGACGCGCGGGGAGTCACAGCACGACGGGTCCGAACAGGAGCGTGATGAGCGCGGCAATCATCAGGAGTGTCACGGCGGTCGTGACGGCGGTGACCAGGAACCGTCCGCTCGCGACCGGGAGCCGCGAGACGCCCGACTCGGTGCTGACCCGGAGGATGTGTCCGCCGTCGAGCGGGAACGCCGGGATACAGTTGAAGATAGCGAGATTGAAATTTATCCACCCGGTCCAGAACAGCAGGTTCGCGAGGACGAACAGGCCACCGCCCATGAACGAGAGCGGCCCCTGTAACACGAAAAACGAGGTGATGTCGGGTGTGAACCCGGCAAAACTGTAGGCGGTAGCGGGGTCAATCAGCGCCGCGAACGGCAGAATGAGCAACTGGAGCACGTAGAGAAAGATGCCGGCAACCGCCGTGGCGCCGTCGGGGAGTTCGTTACCGCTGACGATACCCAGGAACTGCTCGGCGGGGTACGGGTCGACACCGAAGTCGTCGACGAGGATGCCGCTGTACCCCTCCCGTGTCTGGACACCCAGCACCGCCTCGTCGTCACCGCCGAGGGTCACGTCGAACACCGTCCGCTCGAACCGCTCGTCCTGCTCGACGTAGGCGACAACCTCGACCGTGTCGCCGGCCGAGCGCCGGTCGAGGCGGTCCGAGAGCATCGTGGCGTTCACCACCCGCTCGTCGTCGATACCCGTGACGACCACCGGCGAGCCGTCGGTGGGGGCCCCGGCGGCGGCGAGGGCACCGCTGTCGGTGACCCGCGCCACGAACGCGCCGACCGGAACTGTGGTCGTTCCGCCGTCGGTGTTCAGCGTCGCCACCGGACTGTCCCCGGTTGCACGCACGAGGTCACGCTCCGTGTCGACCGGCGTGTCGTTCACCCGCTGGATGCGGGTCAGCGGCTCCTCCTGCTCGATGCCGTCGGCGATACCGGTGACCGAACCGACGATGAGCAGTCGCCTGTCGACCGTGCGGGAGTCGCCGTTGTGCGTCTCGACGGTGACGTTGCCCCCGGCACCCCAGAGCGCGGGTTCGAGTTTGCTGCCGTTCTCGACGGGCGTGCCGTCGACGGCGGTGACGACGTCACCCTGTCCGAACCCCGCCCCCTCGGCCCCCGACCCGGGGTAGACGCTGCCGACCGGTGCACCCGGTGCGACCGCGATGGAACCCAGCACCGGCCCGACCAGGAGCAGCAGAGCAATCGCGGTCACCGCGAAGTTGTTCGTGATACCGGCGGCGAACATCCGGACCTGTGCGCCCCGTTCCGCCGTGGCCTGGTCCTCCGGGTCGGGCTGGACGAACGCACCCAGCGGGACAAAGGCCAGCATCGCGACCCCCATCGACTCGATCTCGATATCCTCGACCCGGCAGAGCAGCCCGTGTCCCCCCTCGTGAACGACCAGTCCCACCAGCAGTCCGAACAGTATCTCACCCGCGGCGTTCAGCGGCAGAAAGTCGTTCACCCCGGGGATGACCAGCACGTTCTGCGGGTTCTCGATAGTCGCACCGCCCGGCTGGTCGAGCACTGTAACCACCGAGAGCATCACGAGGATACCGGCGAGTACCATCACCACGAGCGCGATGCCGACACCGAGATTCCCCCAGGCGCGCCAGAACCGCTCGCGGTCCGCCAGTCGGTCGAGAACGGCCCGCCCCCGCTGTGTGTGTATCGTCTGCACCGGTCCCGACACGGTGACCGACTCCGGCAGATATCCGCGCGCGTCCAGCGCCATCACGACGACTGTGTAGAGGACGATTCCGGCGACCAACAGGGTCAGCACACTCGCCATTGTATTCGATATAGCGATGTTCTCAAAAGAGCGTTTGGTTCTGTGCCCCCGACCGATTGCGCCCGGACAGGACGGTCACGACAGTCCCGTAGCTCCGTGGACGTCGGCCGACAGGTGCAGGGACACCGCGTCGACCACACGGCACCCCGGCGTTCGTCACTGTCCGATGTCTGTCCGGCAGTATCAGAGCGGATACCGTCGGCACAGCGCCCGGGGAGACCACACCGGTTAAGAGCAAGTATCTCCCAATACGGGTATGGACCTGTCGAGGGTTCGCGGGCACGAACCGGCCGCGGTGACCGGCGAGAAGCGGAAGTCGGCGGTCGTCGTCCCGCTTCTCGACGGGGAGTCGCGACTGCTGTTCACGAAGCGGGCCGAACACCTCCCGAACCACCCCGGGCAGATGAGTTTCCCCGGCGGGCGGCGCGAACCCGAGGACGAGACCCTCCGCGAGACGGCGCTGCGGGAGGGCCACGAGGAGGTGGGTCTCGACGCCGATGGGGTGCGGTTCGTCGGCCGTCTGGACGACATCCGGACGGTGACGAACTTCTCGGTCCGGCCGTTCGTGGCACACGTCCCCGGCCGCGAGTACGACCCGTGTTCGCCGGAGGTGGCCGAGACGGCGGCGCTGTCGCTCGCGGCCCTGACCGACCGCGACAACTACGACAGCGAGCGACGCGACCACCCACACCACGGGGAGATCCGCCTGCACTACTTCCGTGTCGACGGCTACACCGTCTGGGGGGCAACCGCACGGATGCTCGCGCAGTTTCTCGAACTGGCGACCGACTGGTCCGTTCCGCCTGAAGCCGACCGCGTCGTCGACCCCGACGCCGAGTTTCCCGTCTGAGTGTCGGGCGAAAATCCGCCAGAATGTTTGTCGACGGTATCACCCCTCGATTACTGCTCTGGCCTCGTCGACATCGCGCAGTCGACTGCCCGCCGGGCAGGCATCGAGGAGTCGGGTTATCGTCTCCAGCGCGATGGGCCGGAAGTTCAGCAACTCGCTGCTGACGTTCACCCGCTGGTCGTCGCAGGCCACGAACGGGTACGTCTCGGTGTCGTTGTTGTGCTCGTGACCGTGCATCGCCCACCCGTCCCAGTCCTCGGGGATGTCCTGTGGCCGGTGGGTGCAGTAGAACTGGTAGTCACCGTGTGACAGGGTGCAGGCGTCGAGCACCGGGAACGGGGCCTCGTCGGCGTCGAGTCCCACATCGTGGTTCCCGCGCAGGAGGAGGTCGCCGTTCAGTCGCTCGAAGTACTCGACCGTCTCCCGTCCGTCCCGCATATCCATCGCCACGTCCCCGAGATGGACGAGCACGTCGTCCTCCGCGACGGTGGCGTAGTGCCGGTCCAGCAGTGTGCTGTTCATCTCGCCGGGACTGCTGAACGGTCGGTCACAGTACCCGATGATGTTCGCGTGACCAAAGTGATGGTCCGAGATGACGTACCGCGCCATATCTGAGCACGAACCTACCGAATGTTAAGAGTTTGGATACCGACCGGTTCTCGAATGGAGAGGACGACGACTCGCCGGGGGTCTGGTGGCGAGGCGGCGATTCGGAGTGAGAGCACAGGTCGAACCGGGCAGAAGCAACAGGAACTTTAGCTCGCATCGACTGAAGACAGTCGTATGCGCGAACGCGCGGTTGCGACACTCTCGGCGGTCGGATTCGACGCGGCGGCACTCAAACCCGGCGAGGTCGACCTGGAGCGGGCACCAGCGCTCGCTGTCGACCTGGTTGCAATCGACTACGAGGGCCGCGAACACGTCCCAGACGAGGAGCGACTCGCGGACCTCGCGTCGACGTTCGAACTGTTCGTGACCGAACCGGTGCGGGCCGACGGCTACGACCCGTTCGGTGACGACAGCCTGCGAGCACAGATTCCAGAGGGGGTCGGTGAGGTGCTCGTCGCCGGCAACGGGGCGTATCTGAGCGCGGAGGAGCGCCGGCGGGCGGTCGCACCGCGGCTCGATGCCGCCAGCACCGGCGTGACCGACCTGTGGGTCGGGACCGAGGGTATCGAGCGCATCGCGCTCGCAATCGGCGGCACCCAGTACGACCTGCTCTCGCGGTCGACCGCCCGCGAGGTAAACGCGCTCCGGACTGCCGGACTGGACACACCCATCGCGGTGTACGCGCCGACGGTGCTGACCGACGACGAGGACGCGGTGCTCGACGCGGTCGGTGCCTACGCCGGCCGTCGCCGTCGGGTCCGGGCGCGACTCCCGGACGACGCGCCCCTGGACCACACAGTCGAGGGGGAGGCCCGCGAGACGCTGCTGTCGGCCTGCCGGGAGTACGCCCTCGTCGGCGACCCCGAGACGGTGGCCACGCGTGTCGACGAACTCCACGAGGCCGGTGTCGACCACGTCGTCGGCTACCCCGCACGGGGTCTCGACCCGATACTCCCCTCGTAGCTCCCCCGGACCGACTGTCGGTTCCTGGAGTTTCGACAGGCGCGCGTCGTTCTGTGCTGGCAGACACCCGTCCACCTGGTTCAGCGGCCGTAACAGATTTTTCGCTGGCGGGTCTGTCTCCACACAATGTTAGTGTACCACGCCGTACTACTGGGGTTGCTCGTCGGAGTCACGCTGCTCTCGACCGTGCTGGCTATCCTGAACGTGCGCCACGGGGCCCGCGAGGTGCGGGCGAGAGGCGACTGGCTCACAGACCGGGTCGGTATCGAGGAGCCATCGGAGGTGATCGACTACAACCGGGCGACGACCGGACTCGAGCTGTTGCAGACGTGGGTGCTGGTGGTCGCCCTGCTCGGGGCGCTGTACACGGGTGCGCTCACCGGTGTCGTCGAGGCGCTCGACGGGTCGGGGCTGCCACCGGTCGCACAGGGTGTCGTCTTCTTCGTCGGGGTGGCCGCCGCCTACCGGGTGCTTACTGCACCGTTCGACCTGTACTCGACGTTCGTCGTCGACGAGCAGTTCGGCTTCAACGAGACGACACCGCGGCTCTGGGTGCGGGATTTCCTCCTCGGTCTGGTCGTGCTCGCGGCCCTGCTCGCGGTGCTGGTGGCCCCGTTGCTCGCGCTGGTCGAGACGCTGTCGACCCCGCTGTGGGTGGCGACCGGGTGGCTGGTCGTCGTGCTGTTCCTGCTCGGGACACAGATACTCTACCCGCGGGTCATCGCGCCGCTTTTCAACGACTTCGAGCGCGTCGAGGCCGGTGACCTCCGCGACGGTATCGAGCGGGTGTTCGACCGCGCGGGGTTCGACCTCGAGGAGGTGTACACGATGGACGCCAGCCGGCGGTCGACCCGGCTGAACGCGTACTTTGCGGGCTTCGGTCGGGCGAAGCGGGTCGTGCTGTTCGACACGCTCGTCGACCGACTCGAGGACTCCGAGATAGAGAGCGTGCTCGCACACGAACTCGCCCACTGGAAGTTCAACCACATCTGGAAACAGCTCGCGACGGCCGCGCTCCAGGTCGGCGTGGTCCTCGCGGTGCTGGGTGCACTGCTGTCGACCGACATACTCTACGAGATGTTCGCGATGCCGGCGGACGCAACCTACGCCGGTCTGTTCGTCGGGTTGCTCGCGGTCTACCCGCTACTCGAACTGACCGCGCCGCTGTCGAACCGCCTCTCGCTGGCCCACGAGCGCGAGGCCGACACGTTCGCCGTCGAGGTGATGGGCGACAGCGAGCCGATGGCCGACGCGCTCGCCGGTCTCGCCCGCGAGAACCTCGCGAACCCGTTCCCGCACCCGTACTACGCCGCGTTCAACTACACCCACCCGCCGATCCCCGAGCGCATACGATACGTCACCCGCACCGACACCGACGGGACAGCAGAGACCGGTGACAGCCCGAGTCCGGCCTGATTCTCAGACTGCCGGAGGAAAATCCGTGCGGACGTTCGCCGCCGGTAGAGCCTGCTGTCCGGTGTGTCCGCCCGGTGGGGCGGTACCACGGTCGAGGACAGCCACAGGTCGGGGCGCTTTTTGCCCGTCTCCACGAACCCGTTACATGGAGCAGATACGGCTCTCGAACGCCAGTTTCGAGGGCGACAACAACGTCTACCTGTTCGACGGGGCCGAGACGGTGCTGGTCGACACGGGTGACTGGATGCCGGGGACACGCGAGCACCTGCTGTCGGCGCTCGGCGAGCACGGCATCGGGTTCGCCGACATCGACCGTGTACTGTTGACCCACTGGCACGGTGACCACATCGGTCTGGCGGGTGACATCCAGGCGGCAGGCGGGGCCACCGTCCACGTACACGAGGCGGACGCACCGCTGGTGGCCGGCGACACGGCCGCCTGGGACCGACTGGGGGAGAGACACGAGCGGCGCTTCGAGCACTGGCGGATGCCCGAGTCCGGCCGGGAGACACTCCGGACGCTGTTCGAGCACTCACCCAGCCGCGAGGATGCACCCGACGTGACACCGTTCGAGGACGGCGATAGCTTCGACGTGAACGGACAGCATCTCCGCGCGGTTCACGCGCCGGGCCACGCCGCCGGGCTCTGTGTCTACGAGATGGGTGAGGAGGCGCTGACCGGCGACGCCCTGCTCCCGCGGTACACCCCGAACGTCGGCGGTGCCGACGTCCGTGTCGAGCGCCCGCTGGCACGGTATCTCGAAACGCTCGAAACACTCGCCGACCGCGGCTACGACCGGGCCTGGCCCGGTCACCGCGGGGTCATCGAGGCACCGACCGACCGCGCCGAGGAGATAACCACACACCACCGCGAGCGCGCCTGGCGCGTGCTCGACGCGCTCCGCCGCCTCGGTCCGACGGACATCTGGACTGTCAGTGCCGACCTGTTCGGCGACCTCGAGGGTATCCACATCCTCCACGGCCCCGGCGAGACCCACGCCCACCTCCAGCATCTCAGACGGGCCGGCGACGTCTGCCGTGACGGCGACGAGTACCGCCTCGCCGACGGTGTCGACACGCGACTCGACAGCCACGCGGAGACCGGCGAGTGGCCGCTCGCCTGAGAAAAAACAGTTCGGACGCCCGGCGGAGCTTACCCTGTCTCTGACCAGACGGCCAGTCGGCACTCCTCGCAACTGGAATCCGCCGGCGCGTTCGTCACTCGGACTGTATCTGTTTGAACTGGTCGAGAAGCTGTTCGGTCGAGTCGTCACCCTCGTACTCGACAGAGCCGTTGTACTCCGTCCGCTCGTCGTCGGAGCTCGCGGTCACCTCACTCGCCTTTCGCTCGCGGCGCTCGTGTTCCGCCTCGTCGTATGCACCCATCGACATTGTTTGACACACTCACGGTTAGACACTGCGGGTAATCAATCTAACGGTCATCTCTGTACGACAGTGTCGGACTCTGTGCACGGGGGGTGCCGTCAGCCCGGAGGAGAGGG
>CAZFMN010000074.1:0-14031 GCA_964520075.1 uncultured Halobacteriales archaeon
GCCCGCAGCAGCACCTCGTCGAGTGCCGCGGGCACGTCCGCAATCTCGCTCGGTGGTGTCGGCCGTTCGTTCTCGACCTGTTTCGTGACGGCGGGTCTCTCTGACGCGCCCAGTCTCGACGGTGACCCACCGAAGTAGCGGGACAGACCGCTCGGACAGGAACGCCAGGTTCGACCATCCACTTGAACCTACTGTGTCGTCAGTCTGTGTACTGTGTGCCGGCAGACTGCAGTGTCACCGCCGGTCGCCCGACCGTCGACGATGCCGGGCACAGCAGCCTTGCCACGGACCGTCTGGAGACAGCACTCTAACTGTTCCTGTCCGGTCGACCGGGGGGATTTTTACCCGGGACGACCACCGGAGGTGTATGGACGACGGCGGATTCACTGACATCACCCGGCTGGCCGACGCGCGTGCCCGACTCTCCGGGCGCTGTTCCCCGCACACCCGTACCGAACGCCGGCCACCCGAGGCGGCCGTCGACCGTGTACTCGCGGACGGGGTCCGGGCGCGTCGACCCGTGCCACACCACGACCGGGTCACGGTGGACGGCTACGCCGTCCGGGCCCGCGATACGTTCGGTGCCGCGGGGCGCTCGCCCGTTCGCCTCGAACAGGGTGAGACACCGGCGGAGGGGGTCGCGGTTCCGGTCGACGCCGGCAGCCCCGTTCCGGGAGATGCCGACGCCGTCGTGACACTCGGACAGACGGCGCGGCGCGACGGGGTGGTGCTCGTCTACGACGCCGTCGCGGCGGGCGAGAACGTCGCGGCCACCGGCAGCGAGATGACGGCCTCACAGCGACTGTTCGATGCCGGACACCGTCTCCAGCCGTCCGACGCCGCGCTCCTCCGTGCGACCGGCCGTGACTCCGTGCCGGTTCGGGAGCCACCACAGGTGAGTGTCGTCCCGACCGGCGAGGAACTCGTCGCACCCGGTGAGGAGCCCGGACCGGGTGCGGTCGTCGAGACAAACGGACCCCTGGTCTCCTCACTGGTCACCCGGTGGGGCGGTACCCCGACACTGCGCGAGACCGTCACCGACGGTGCCGAGACCCCGGGCGCGGCAATCGAGGCCAGCACCGGGCACGATATCCTCGTGACGACGGGCGGGTCGTCGGTCGGTGACCCGACCCCAATCCCGGCGGTCGTATCCGACATCGGCGAGATGGTCGTCCACGGCCTCGGTATCGACCCCGGCCACAGCGCGGGTCTCGGGGTCGTCGCGGGGACGCCGGTCGTGCTGTTACCGGGCTACCCGGTCGCCTGTCTGGTCGCCGCCGCCCAGTTGCTCCGCCCCGCGCTCGCGTGGCTCGCCGGTACCGAGCCCCGACCGTTCCCCTCCGTCCGGGCACCCCTGGACCGGAAACTCCCGAGTGCGCCCGGCGAGCGGAGCTTCGTCCGGGTTCGTCTCGACGAACAGTCGACGGGGGACCGGGTGGCTGTCCCCGTCCGGACGAGCGGTACCGGGGTCACGCCGGGTGTGACACCCGCGGATGGCTGGGTCGAGGTCCCCGAACAGCGTGAGGGTGTCCCCGCCGGCGAGACGGTGACGGTCCAGCGGTGGGAGCAACCGGTCTCGGCAGTCGAACAGACTGGTCGTGTCCCGCGTGACTGAGCGACTGGCGACGGACACGTGACTCGTGCCCCTCCACCGCGCGGGCTGTGGTTACAGTCTCCCGCAGCGCGACCCCCGGACAGGAGACCCGGCCTCAGGGGAGTGTGTCGGCACGGGCAGGCGGGAACCGTTCGCGGGTGCCGCGCTCCCGGCCGGCACTCAGTTCGCCTGTCAGCTCAGGATATCTTGGAGGTCGGGGTGTTCGGCGTCGACCGGGGTATCGTCGGGGACGCGACCGGTCTCGGCGACTCTGTCACGGACACGCTGCCACGCGACGTGCCGCCGCAGGACGTACACCGGAACCGTCTCGATGTCGAGCATCCGAGCGAGCACGAGTCGATGGTACCCCTCGGTCCAGATTGGGTCGCCACGACGGCCAAACAGGACCAGCGGTTCCAGGTGGTGGATGTGTTCGGCGTCCCCGGGGTCGGTGTACACGACACCGCGGTTCGGTCGGTAGCCGTTCTCGCGCATATCCGCGTACAGGTCGTCGAGCGCGGGCAGCAGTCCCGCCTCGAGTTCGTCGACGCTCTCGCAGTTGCGGTACGACCCCTCCTCGGCGATGCGCTGGGTGGCCCGCTCGTAGTACGCGGTGTCGGCCCACGGCAGGCCATCGAGGAACCGCTCACGGAGTCCGCGGGCCATCGCATCGTCTAATCTCGCGTACGGCTGGCAGTTCTCGGGTCGGTCCCAGTCGCCACCCCGCACGCGTCCGAGTCCCCACAGCAGCGAGACGGTCCTGAAGCGGTCGACCACCGCCGGATCGACCGCCACGAGTCGCCAGGGGTCGGCCGGTGCCGTGTACCGACGTGCGTTCGCGTGGGCGTTCCAGGCCGTTCGCCTGCGGAACGTGTCCATCCACATGCGGTCGGGTTCCGCACCCCCCAGTAAAACTGCTTCGGAATCGCCGGTGGTACTGTTCAGCGAAGCGGTGAGGGGGAGGTGGTCGGCCGGCAGACACCGTCTCCTGGTCCTCGTCTGAACACTGCCGGTCGGTCGACCACAGAGGCTAACAGTCGGTCGCCCGAACGGAGAGCCATGCAGGTCGATATCGGGAACGCGCTGGCGGCGGTGGCCGACCCGGGCGTGTCGGAGTCCGGGCTGGAGGCGCTCGACGAGCAGGTCGGCACAGCACACGAGCGAATCTCGGCGGGCCGTGAGCGCGAGGCGTTCGGTTACGCGGCGCTGAACCTGCCCGAGACGACCGACCCCTCGGCGATCCGTGCGGCGGTCGAACCGGTCACCGACGCCGAGGCGGTGGTGACGGTCGGTATCGGCGGCAGCGCGCTCGGTGCGGCGACGGTCTCGACGGCGCTCGGCCCAACGGGGGTCGAACACCGGGTGCTCGACAACGTCGACCCCGCACACGTGTCGGCGGTGCTCGAGGAACTGGCACTGGCTGACACCGCGGTACACGTCGTCTCCCGGTCGGGGACGACCGCCGAGACGCTGGCGAACTTCCTGGTGGTCCGGGATGCACTCGAGGAGCGCGGTGTCGACTGGACCGAACAGACAGTCGTCACGACCGGGTCCGACGGGCCGTTGCGGGACCTCGCCGACGAGCAGGGGCTGCCGTCGCTGCGGGTGCCGGCGGGTGTGCCGGGGCGGTTCTCGGCGCTCTCCCCGGTTGGGCTAGTGCCGGCGGCGATACAGGGCCACGACATCGAGGCGGTGCTCTCGGGGTCGAGCACGGCCGCCGGGGAGCTCTCGGGGTCGCTGTTCGACTGCCCGGCGTACGCCTACGGCGCGGTGTCGTACGCGCTGGACCGGCGCGGTGCCGGTATCAACGTGATGATGCCCTACGCCGAGCGGCTGGAGCCGTTCGCGGAGTGGTTCGCACAGCTGTGGGCCGAGAGTCTCGGAAAGAACGGCGACGGACAGACGCCGGTGCGTGCACTTGGTGCTACAGACCAGCACTCACAGCTCCAGCTCTACCGTGCCGGCCCGCGGGACAAGCTGGTGACACTCCTGCGGCCCCGGGAGCGGCCCGACCGGCCGGTTCCTGACCCCGGGGTCGAGCCGCTCGCGTACCTGGGCGGGACAGGTCTGGGTGAACTGCTCGACGCGGAGTTCGAGGCGACCGAGGCGAGTCTCGCCGCGGCCGGTCGCCCGAACGTCCGGGTCGAACTCGACCGGCTGGACGCCCGCGGACTCGGTGACCTGCTGTTCGGGATGGAGGCCGCCTGTATACTGGCCGGCGAGCTCTACGACGTGGAGACGTTCACACAGCCGGCAGTCGAGTGGGGCAAGCGCGCGGCGCGGGGCCTGCTCGGTGACGGGTCGACCCCAGAGGCCGACGCGGTCGCCGGGAAACACCGGTTCTTGATCGAGTGAGTCCTCCGTCCGGGGGTTCCGTTCGACTCAATTGTCGGCCGCTCTCCGGAGGGTCACGCTCACCCACAGCCAACTGACACCGAGAACGAGTGCGGTGCCGGCGGAGATGCCCGAAACCAGCCAGGCACCGAACGTTATCGGGAGCGGGTCGAACGCGCCGTAGATACCGAACCCGGCATCGGACACCGTCTCGGGTGAGAGAAGCGAGAGCGCGCCCGGCACCAGCACCAGCAGACAGAGACCGACGAGAAGCACACCGACCGTGAGCGTCCACATCCAGAGGTCCTCGAAGCGGATGTACCACTCCATCCGGTCCTCGTCCTCGACCTCCCGGCCGACGTAGTACTTCTGGTAGACGAGTCCACCCCCGCCAACGAGCATCAGTACGACACCGAGCAGGACCGGGATGCCGCCGACGATGTTCAGCGACGCGCCCGGGCCACCCTCGAGTGCGCGCACCTCGGAGGACTGCACGGCGAGCAGCGGGCCGAACAGCGCGGCGAGCGCCGACCCGACCACCGCAGTGAGTACCTTTCTGTCGAGCGAGATGGAGAACAGGTCGCCTGCCTCGCCCCGCAGGCGCTCGTACTCCGCCATCGGGTCCGTTTCGGAGTTGGCCATCTGGTAGACGGTTCGGCTCCCGGGGCTTGGGCCTGTCGGTCCGGCGGCGGCTGTCGAGAGACCAGCCCGGAGCGCTACGCTTTTGCCCCTCGCACCTGAAAGAGCAGTATGACCGACGAGTCAGAGGAGGAGGCGACCGAGGCCGAGACCGAGACAGAGTCCGAACAGGGGGAGGACGGGTCGGAGAACTCGTTCCGGGAGCGGGTCGAGGAGATCCGACAGCGGCGCGCCGAGGAGGGCGAGGAGGGCGAGGGCGGGCGCGAACCGCCAGAGGGGATGATGGGCGGTGGCGGCGGTCCCGGAATGGGCGGTGGCGGTATGGGCGGGGGCAACCCGTTCGCCGAGATGATGGGCGGTATGATGGGCGGTGGCGGCATGGGTGGCGGTCCCGGCGCCGCCGGCGAGGAGGGCAACGAGGAACTCGTCCGGGAGATGCGGAAACTCCGTGACGAGGTTCACGACCTGCGCCGCTCGGTCGACCGTATCGCCGACGCGCTCGAGGACTGAGCCGGCTCTCTGGACCGGATCCGCCGGTTTCCGGCCACCGGCACGGCAACGCAGGGCTTTTGATGCCGACAGCAAAACGTACACACATGTTTGGAGGAGGCGGCGGCGGACTCGACCCGAGCAAGATGTAGCAGTTGTGTCTACCGTTCCTCGAAATAACCCGTACTGTGGTGGCATAATCAACACGCTGGTGAGGTGTTGAGACAATAAATTGCCACTGTGGTGTTGAACGTCCGTCAGGAACAGATGTTACTATTTGTCACTGCCTGTCACCAGTGTCAGAGAAGGCCCGAATCGGTGACACTCGCGGGTGTGAGTAGCCTCCAAAGCGGGGTGTGTCACGGCAAATTACCTCCGATTTTGTCGCCAAACTCGGTATCGACGACAAAGTACAACGGCGGCGGGACACCCATCGAACAGTCCCCGTGAAAATTAGGCCGATGGTGTGCGTGTGCCCGCGTGCGAACCCGGAAACGCACGTTCAGGCTCCCCACGGGTGCCTGTCGGCTACAGGGGTGAATCTTCGATAGAGTTGACGTCGGAACGGTTGATGACGGCACGGAGTTGATTGATAACATCGTCGTCCAGTCGCTCGACAATCATTCGTACTGCCGCACGTTCCTCACTGTCCATTGTTTTAAGAGCGCCCTCTGTCTTGGCTTGCTCCACCTCCTCGTGAACGTCGTTCGCGCCAGGGCCGTACACACGACCACAGTTTGGACACGCCGACCAACTTGGCTGTAGTGGTTCGTTACAGGTGAAACAGGTGGCGGGGGTGAGTGACTCCTCGTGTTCCTCCTGAATCCCCGTGGCAACTTCAGCACTCTCGATATAGTCGTCGTCAACCAGATGTTGATAGGTCCGTTCCAGTTCCCGTGAGCCGGGTGCGTGACCGAGTAACCCCCGCACGTGATCCATCGTCATGTCGTGTTTACTTATCATCTGTGTGGCAAAATAGTGCCGGAACTGATGGGGGTTCGCTGGCTTGTCTACGTCTGCTCTATCGGCAAGTCGTTTCGTGATGCGTCCAATTGCGTCACGAGACAGTCTATCCCCCTGTTCAATACTGTCGTGACCCGACCACTCGTAGATGTGGGTGAGAAAATAGTCGTCCTCGTCGCCTGTCGGGTGTGCTCGCAACCACTCCTGTACTGCCTTCTGTGCGCCTAACAGGGGTTTCCTCTGTCCTTCAGCCCCCTTCATGCCCTGTTTATCGGGGATGTGAATGACGCCGCTTGCACCCCGTTCGGGTTCCACGTCACGGACCTTCAGGTTCCGTAGTGCGTTATGTCGCTGTCCAGTGAAAATAAGCAGTTCGAGAAATGCCCTGTCACGTTTGTTACGACAGGCATCCCGCATGGATTGTATCTCCTCGGGGTCGAACATATCCCGTTCGTCGACTGTGGTTTCGTCTCTATCGACGAGTACTATGTTGTCGGCGTCGAGTGTGAGTGAATGACCACGGGGATGGTTCTCGTGGAACTGTGCCCACGAGCGCCATGCAATCTGGTTTTGATGAATGGTGTTCTGCGAGAGGCCATCGCCGTTCACCGACTCGTGCGTGCCCCTGATACGACCGTCAGCAACCTGATTCAATTCTCGTGCAGTCACATCGAGCAGGTCCACCCACGTCGCTGTTCGCTTCAGTGTGGATGCGTAGGCAAGCAGTGAACTGTCGGCAAGTGTGTTTTCGCGCCGTCCGCGCCCCTCGTCTAACGGTGGTTCGATGGCCAGGACATTGGGATCGTAGGCGTCAAGGAATAACAGGATGGATTGGATTGCCTCGTCCGAGCAATCAAGTCCCTGTATCTGTTCTCGTCGTGTCTGGAGTTGTCGACGGACTTTAGACGATTCGGCCATAGTATTTATTTGAAGGTCAAACCACAAATGTTTGGTGGAAATAATCCGATGGATGCAAGCAAGATGCAACAGATGATGAAACAGATGGGTATCGATATCGAGGAGATCGATGCCGAGGAGGTCGTCATCCGGACGGCCGATGAGGAGCTCGTGTTCACCGACGCGGAGGTCCAGCGGATGGACGCCCAGGGTCAGCAGACCTACAACGTCGTCGGCGAACCCGAGACCCGCGAACTGAGCGGGGGGACAGGGGGAAGCACCGACGAGGGCGACGAGGGGCTTCCGCAGGAGGATATCGAGATGGTGTCGAACGCGGCGGGTGTGAGCGCGTCGCGGGCACGCGAGGCACTCGAGGCGACCGGCGGACGGCCGGCCGACGCGATCGACAGGCTCCAGTAGCGTGGCGCTCCTGTTCACCCACGAGGACCGCGAGTATCTGCTCTCCCCCGGCGAGCGGTTCGGAACGGACCTCGGGGTGCTCGAGGTGCCCGAGGACGTGACACACGGTGATACCGTCGAGACACATCTCGGCACCGAGTTCAGCGTCCGCCGCCTCCGCGGGCCGGACCTGTTCCACCACCTCGAACGAACGGGTGCACCGATGCTGCCACGGGATATCGGGCTGGTGGTGGGTCACGCCGGTATCCAGCGGGGTGACCACGTGCTCGATGCCGGAACGGGAACCGGTGTGCTCGCGGTCACACTGGGTCGACTCGGCGCGACGGTCGAGAGCTACGAGCGCGACCCCGACTTTGCGTCGGTCGCCCGTGACAACGTCGAACTCGCGGGGGTGGCCGACACTGTGACCGTCCACACCGGCGACGTGACCACCCACCTCGGCGAGCACTCGGGTCTGGACGCGGTGACACTCGACACGGAGGACGCACCCGCTGTTGTGGCGGAGACACCTGACCTGCTCGCACCCGGTGGCTCTGTCGCGGTGTACTCCCCGTTCGTCGAGGACGCACGGGAGGTGGCAACGGAGGCACGCGAGGCCGGTCTCGACAGCGTCCGGACCCTCGAAACGATCCAGCGCGAGATGGAGTTCGACGACCGCGGGTCACGCCCCGCCACCGCGGGGGTCGGTCACACCGGCTTTCTGACCGTCGGGCGACACGGTGCCTGAGTCCGCCGCCTGTGACCCGTGTGTTCCGTGCGCGAGGGCACTCCACGACTTGCAGACAGATGATAGTTTCGACGCCTGATAACAAAGCCGAAGGCTTATTCACGTAGCGAAGAACCCGGGAGTATGGCCTCGCGGCTGGAGACGGGAATCGAGGTACTCGACCGGAAACTCGAGGGGGGGATTCCGGCCGGGAGTATCGTCGTGCTCTCGGCACAGCCGGCCAGTCAGGCGGAGCTTTTCCTGTACGAACTCACCGCGACCAGGGGGACACTGTGGCTCTCACTCAACCGGACCGCGGAGGCGGTCACCGAGAGCATCGCGACGACACCGACCGAGACCGGTGACCCGACGGTCCGGCACATCTCCGGCGAGGCACCGCTCGACAACGCCGGCAAACTCGTCAGTGCGCTCCCCGAGACGTCGAATCTCATCGTCGACCCGGTCGACGTGCTCGAGTCACAGGAGCCCCCCTCCCGGTTCCGGAGTTTCATGAACGACCTCCAGAACCACATCTTCAACACGAACAGCCTCGCAATCCTGCACACTCTGGACGGCCGGAGTGTGCCGTCGCTGCGGGACACCACAGAACACTTCGCGGATGTGGTCTTCCACCTGGAGACGGACCTCTCGAACGACGAGGTGGAGAACCGGCTCTCGGTGCCGAAGTTCCGCGGCGGCAGGGCGCCGCTCGAGACGATCAAACTCGACCTCGTCGAGGAGGTCGAGGTCGACACCACCCGCGACATCGCCTGATACGGTCGTGCAGAGGTATCTTTACTTCGATTCGGCCTCGGAACGTGTGATATCCTGTCTCTGGCGGTCATTCATTGCGCACGACCGTATGAGTGGGGCAGGGCTTTGTTCGTCGGCGCACAACGAGTCGTATGAAGCGTGTCAGGTTCCGTGACCCGACCGGTGCGGTTCGGACCGGCGAGTGGGTCACCGAGGACGGCGGTCCAGCGGGGACAGAGACCGCGGGTGTCGCGGGGGTCGTCCGGTTTGGCGACCGGAGCTACGACCCGGCGGCGGTGACCGTACTGCCGCCGTGTGAGCCGTCGAAACTGGTCTGTGTCGGGCGCAACTACGCCGACCACGCCGACGAGATGGGGGGTGGGGTGCCCGACCGGCCGTTGCTCTTTCTCAAACCCCCGAACACGGTCGCGAGCCACGGGAGCGATATCCCGCTCCCTGCGGGCAAGCAGGTCGACTACGAGGCCGAACTCGGGGTGGTGATCGGCCAGCAGTGCCGGAACGTCGACCGGTCGGAGGCGATGGAGGTGGTGGCGGGCTACACCTGCGTGGTCGACCTCTCGAACCGTGACGACCAGCGCGCCGAGCAGAACTGGGTGCGCGGCAAGGCGTTCGACGGCGCGGCCCCGCTCGGTCCGGTGCTCGCCACACCCGAGCACGTTCCCGCCGACGCGAGCGTCGAACTGCGTGTGAACGGTGACCGCCGCCAGTCTGCCTCGCGGACACAGCTCGTCTTCTCGGTGCCCGAACTTATCGCCGAGATTACCGGCTATCTCACGCTCCAGCCCGGGGACGTCATCGCGACGGGAACACCGGAGGGTGTCGGGCCGCTCGACGATGGCGACGAGGTCGAGGTCCGCATCGAGGGTGTCGGCAGACTCGTCCACACCGTCACCAGACCGGGGTAACGCCGTTCAGCGCTGATACAGTCACCCGGTGTCGTACTTGTAGGTGGCGTCGTCGGGGTCGATACCGAAGTCCTCGGGGGTCTCGGGGGGTTCCTCGGGGTCGTCGTCGACGCGGGCGCTCTTGAACGCCTCGCGCAGTCGGGACGGCATCCGGAACCGGGTGGTGTCGATGCGCTGTGGGACCGCACCGGGGTCGACACCCCCCTGTTTCTCGCGCAGTCGGTCCTGGAGCACCGCGGGCAGTTTGGCGGGGGGGACACGCCCGAACCCGAACTGTGCGAGGTAGTCCGGTTCGCTCGTCAGCGCGTAGCCCACGCCGAACCCCTTGTCGCGGGCCGTCGTGACGAGTCGCTCCACGACGTGTGCGCCGACCCCCTGGCCGCGCCAGCCCTCGAGCACGCCGATGCTCGTCAACTCACAGACCTCCTCGTCGTCCCCGGTCCTGTGGACCCGGATGCGACCGAACCCGGCGCGGTCGCCGGTCTGTTCGTCCATCGCGATGACGTAGTCCCGGGACCGAAACGCTGTCTCGTCTAGCTCCATCGCCTCGATGTGCTCGAGTAGCCAGACCTCATCACGGTTTTTCGCATCCCGGACGTACATACAGTACAGTACTCTCTGCCGGTCAAAAGTGTTTGTGGCTGGTCCGCCGTCCGGCCCCGCGGTGGCGGCAGACACGCGACTGCGGGGCCAGTGTGAGCGCCGGGTCCCGTGACAGTCAGCACCGAACCACGGCAACGGCGAGCCGATAGCCAAATCTTTTTGCCCGGCGTCGTAGAAGGTGGGGTATGGTCGACGAAGACGACCTGCGACAGCAGTTCGTAGAGGCGTTCGAAGGCGCAGACTACCCGATCAACAGCCCGATGGACCTCGTCCCGGCGCTGCCGAACGGTCCGGCGACGACGTTCGAGTCCGGTGACTTCTCGATGACTGCAATGGAACTCAACAGCCAGATCTCCGGTGGCGACACAGAGTTCCCCTACGACAGTGTCGACGAACTCGTCAGCGAGCTCATGGAAGGGCTCGAGGACGAGGACCTCATCTGAGACAGCAACACACCGCCACAGTTTTTTGCTGCCGCTGTCGCCCTGCCAGTGACGACAGCCGTCTCCCGGGAACCAGAGAGGGTCGGGCCCGAACTGGAGGGTAAGACACTTGTACTGAAGCGGAGTAACATCGACTGTAGCCCTGTGGTGTAGTGGCCAATCATAGCGGCCTTTGGACGCGCACGGCGGGTCCGTTCGCGGAAGCCAGCCGCTGACGCTGGTTCGAATCCAGCCGGGGCTACTCTGGTGTGACCGAAGGTGAACACCGAGTCGCACCTGGATTCGAACCAGAGAGCGGAACGCGTGGAGTGACCGCGGTTCGAATCCAGCCGGGGCTACTCTGGTGTGATCGAAGGTGAACACCGAGTCGCACGCGGAACCGGATGTGAGCAGCGGGTGACCGGTCGTCCGGTCAGGGGGACCCGACCATCAGATATATGTTTTTTGCTGGGCAACAGATACTAAACGTGAACAGAGTGAGGGTCACCGGCGGGTCGTCATGAGGGGTCTCGCGGACCGCTGGGCGGATGTACTGACAGCACACACACGCGGGATAATCGTGGTGCTGGTGCTCGCGACGGTGGTCATCGGGGCGGGTGCGATGTCCGTCGACGACGACACGGACATCTCACAGTTCGAGTCGGATTCGCCGGCAGTAAGCGCCGAGACGTTCATCGCGGAGAACTTCGTGCCGGAGGACGGCGAGAACCGGACGACAGTACAGGTCATCCGG
The DNA here is from genome assembly GCA_964520075.1 of uncultured Halobacteriales archaeon. Classification (GTDB taxonomy): domain Archaea; phylum Halobacteriota; class Halobacteria; order Halobacteriales; family Haloarculaceae; genus Halovenus. Next base: position 11,501 of record CAZFMN010000074.1, read on the forward strand.
CGTGGAGACGGCGAGGACGTGCTCGAGCGCGAGGAGCTACTGGACTCGCTCGCGTTCCAGCAGGAGATAAACGCCCACCCCGACATCGGCCCGATGCTCGCCGAGGACGAGCCGATAACCGGTGTCGGGAACGTGCTCGCGCTGTATCACATCGAGCAGTTGCTCGGCAGACTCGACGGGGCGGCGCTCGACAGCAGCGACGTGGGAGCGCTGGTGAACGCGAGCGAGCAGGAGCGAGAGACCGTCGCGTCGGCGCTGGGCGTCGAGACACTGCCGCCGGCAGACTGCCTCGTGGCGCTCGGGGAGCGCGAGGAGGCGAGTCTCCCGCGCCAGCAACAGCAACCACCGCCGCTGTCGTGTCAGGTGTGGGCACTCGAGGAGATGAGCGACGCGGAGTTCGAGCAGGCAATCGGGGCGGTTCTGGGGCCCGACGGACAGAACAGCGCGCTGGCGCTGGTGCCACAGTCCTACGAGCCGGGGTCGACGACCGCCAGCGCGCACAACATGTTCGTCACACAGCGCACCGAGGGTGGGTCGCTGGAGGACCCCGACGGGTTCAGCGAGAACGTCACCACCGCACAGGTGGCATTGCGAGAGTTGGCCGCGGACCGTGACCGTGCGTACCTGGTGTTCGGGGCCGGCCTGCTCGGTCTCGAGATCGACCAGTCACTGTTCGACAGCGCGGCGCTGGTCGGACCGATTGCGTTCGTGTTCGTCGTCGCGGTGCTCGCGGTCGTCTACCGCGACCCGTTCGACATCCTGCTCGGGGTGGCCGGTATCGTGCTGGTGTTGCTGTGGCTGTTCGGGTTCATGGGCTGGACCGGTATCTCGTTCAACCAGCTCATGATATCGGTGCCGGTGTTGCTCATCGGGCTCTCCATCGACTTCGCGCTGCACGTGTTCATGCGCCACCGGGAACACCACAGCGGCGACACCGACATCAGGTCCGCGATGGGGCTCGGAATTGGGGGTGTCGTGGTCGCGCTGGCGTGGGTGACAGCCACCACGGCGATCGGGTTCCTGTCGAATCTGGTCAGCCCCATCGCGCCGTTGCGGGAGTTCGGTATCGCGAGCGCCTTCGGTATCACCGCCGCGCTGGTGATATTCGGGGCGCTCGTGCCGGCGGTGAAGATCGAACTCGACGAGTACCTGAGCGAGCGCGGCCGGGACCGCCACAGGACGGCGTTCGGAACAGGCGACAGCCGGCTGTCGCGGCTCCTCGAGACAGGTGCCGTGGCTGCCCGGCGGGCACCGCTGGCGGTGCTGGTCGTGGCGCTCGTGATGTCGGGTGTCGGGGTGTACGGCGCGACACAGGTCGACACCAGCTTTCAGGAGGAGGATTTCCTCGCCGAGGACCCGCCCGGGTGGACACAGGAACTGCCCGGGCCGCTCGCCACCAGCGAGTACCGCGTCACCGAGGACCTGAACTACCTCCAGGGAACGTTCCAGCAGGTCGGCCGCGAGGGTGAACTGCTGATACGGGGGGACGTCACCGACGACAGGGTGCTCACCTGGCTGGACGCGGCCGTCGAGAACGCGAGCGAGCAGGAGAGCACCTTCGAACTGGCAAACGGTGAACCGGACGTGCGCTCACCACTCGGGGAACTGCGCGTGACCGCGGCGCTCAACCCCGAGTCGGGGCTGAACGAGAGCCTGGCCGGTCACGGCGGGATTCCGACGGAGAACGTCTCCGGGCTGTACAGCGAGATGACCGGTATCAACCCCGTCGCGTCCGAGGTTGTCTACGAGGAGGGGGGCGAGTACGAGGCGATCCGGATGCAGGTTGGGGTTCACAACGGCATCTCGCAGGAGGTCGCGACCGCCGACCTGCAGCGGATAGCGAGTCACATCGAGACGGTCAGCGGCGGAGAGCTGTCGGTGGTGGCCACCGGTGACCTCGTCGTGAACAACGAGATCGAGGGGAACCTGCTGCAGACGGTGACCGAGGGGCTGATACTCACACTGGTGTCGGTGTTCCTGTTCCTGATGGTCGCCTACCGGCTGGTGGGGAACTCCGCCTCGCTCGGGCTGGTGACGCTGCTGCCGGTGCTGTTCGCGGTCACCTGGATACTCGGGACGATGTGGCTGATCGGGATGCCGTTCAACGCGCTGACGGGCACGGTCGCGGCGCTGACAATCGGGCTGGGTATCGACTACAGCATTCACGTCAGCGACCGCTACGAGCACGAACTCCGTCAGCAGGAGGACGTCTGGGCGGCGCTGGAGACGACGGTCACCGGCACCGGCGGCGCGCTGCTCGGCACCGCCGCCACCACCGTCGGCGGGTTCGGGACACTCGTCGTCGCCATCCTGCCGGCGCTCCAGCAGTTCGGCATCATAACGGGGCTGACCATCGTCTACGCGTTCCTGGCGAGCGTGCTCGTGCTCCCGTCGGTGCTCGTGCTGTGGACCCGCTATCTCGGACCCTCGGAGTACTTCCCCGAGACCGATCCGGAGGGGTCCGAACCGGCCGGTGAGCCGACGACTGCACCCGACGACTGACCGTCCGCCGTTGCTCCGTTCTCCCGGTC
>CAZFMN010000075.1:0-12050 GCA_964520075.1 uncultured Halobacteriales archaeon
ACTGGACGGCCGCGGTGGCCTCGTGCATGATGTCGACCGCCGCCTCGAGCGTCTCGATATCCGTGGCGTAGGAGATACGCGCCGACCCGGCACCGCCCGCGCCGAAGGCCTCGCCGGGGACGACGACCACACCCCGGTCGAGCACCTCGTCGACCCACCCCTCGGGGACGCGTGGCATCGCGTAGAACGCCCCCTGTGGTGTGGGACAGTCCAGCCCCATCTCGGCAAAGGCATCGAGCAGGAGGTCCCGGCGGCGCTCGAACGCCGTGAGCATCTCCTCGACGGGCGCCTGCGGTCCCGAGAGGGCCGCCTCGGCGGCGTACTGTGCGGGCGCGCTGGCACAGGCCTGGACGTACTGGTGGACCCGGAGCATGCGCTCGGTGCGCTCGTGGCTCGCGGTCACCCAGCCCAGTCGCCACCCGGTCATCGAGTAGGTCTTCGAGCAGGCGTGGACGATGATGACGCTGTCCGTCTCGGCGAACTCCGCGGGCGAGCGGTGCTCCCCCTCGAAGATCATGTGCTCGTAGACCTCGTCCGAGAGACAGACCACATCGTGTTCATCCGCGATGCGGGCGAACTCGCGCATATCCGCGGTGGACTGGACCGCACCCGTCGGGTTCGCGGGGCTGTTGACGACGAACACCGCCGTGTCGTCGGTGAGTGCCTCCTCGACGGCCGCGGGGTCGAGCGTGAGGTCCTCCCGGAGTCCGACCGGTTTCGGCTGTCCCCCGGCGAGTCGGGTCAGCGCGTCGTAGGAGACAAAGCCCGGGTCCGGGACGAGCACCTCGTCACCGGCCTCGACGTGGGCCTCCATCGCGATATGTAGCGCCTCACTCCCCCCCGCGGTGGCGATGACGTTCCCGGGGTCGATATCGAGGCCGTTGTCGCGGTCGTGTTTCGCCGCAATCGCCTCGCGCAGCGCCCGGGTGCCCTTGTTCGAGGTGTACTCGTCCGCGTCGCCGCGCTCGATTGCCGCCACCGCGGCCTCGCGGGCGTGAGCCGGTGTCGGAAAGTCCGGCTGACCCAGACCGAGGTTGATAGCATCCTCGCCGGCGGCCTCGAACACCTCCCTGATGCCGCTTATCGAGATCTGCTCGACGCGGCTGGAGAATCCACTCATACGAGTGCAACCGGTCCGTGGCGGGTTAACACCACCGGTCAGGCGTGTATCGGAATCCACCAGACCCGGCTCCGGCCGCCGACCTTCTTGCTCGTGAGCTCTGTCCGTGTCGCGAGTTCGTGCAACTTGTTCAGCGCCGTCCGCCGGGAGCAGCCCAGTTCCTCGGCAACCTCGCTCGCGGTCAGCGGCTCCGCGTGGTCCGCCCGCTCCTCGAACACGGTCGTCACATCTGTCAGTTCGAACTCCGTGTCGCGCCCTCGCTCACCCATATGTTACTGTGGAATCGTATCCGACTTATACTTTCTCGAACTGCGCCGCTCTCGGGAGCGAGCACACCCTGCCGGAAACGTGTCGACAGCGTTTCGCGTATGCCCCTCGAAGCGGGGACAGTGTCAGGGTACGAGGCGGTGCTGTTCGACATGGACGGGGTGACAGTCGAGACGGCGGCCGCCTGGCGGCGTCTCGAACGGACGGAGATACTGCCGTCCGCGACCGAATCGGGCGCCCCCGCCGACGCCATCCGTGCGCTGAGTGTCGCGGACGCCTACGCCCGTCTCGCGGCGATGGAGGGGGTCGACCTGACCGTCGACGCACAGGGGTTCGAGGCGCTGTACACCGAACACGCCGCCGAGGTGTACCGCGAGCGGGCGTGTCTGATGGACGGCTACCGGGAGTTCCTGGGGCGACTCCGGGCAGGTGGACTCGCACTCGGCCTCGTCTCCGCGTCCCGGCGGACGTGGGTCGAGATGGTGCTCGACCGGTTCGACCTCGGCGGGGTCTACGACGTCGTGGTCTCCGCGTCGGACATCGACGGGCCGGCGAAACCGGAGCCGGGTATCTACCGTGCGGCCGCGCGACGACTCGACCTCCCGCCCGGGCGGTGTCTCGCGGTCGAGGACTCGACACACGGTGTCGCGGCCGCGACAGGCGCGGGTGTGACCTGTCTCGCCCTGCGGGGTGACGGGAACGCGAACAGTGACCTCTCGGCGGCCAACGCCGTCGTCGAGTCACCAGCCGAACTGCGGGCCGAACTGCTCACACGCACCGGGGTCTGAGCCGGTCAGTACCGGACGTCGGCGAACACGGGTCGGTGGTCCGAGGGTGGTCGGGTCGACTCCGACGGCGGGACACACGTAACGGCCCGCTCGACGGCGAGTCCGTCGGACACCAGCAGGTGGTCGATGTTCGCCGGGTCGTCGGACGGCCCGAACCCGGTGTAGCTCTCGGCTGGCCCCTCGCGGCTGTCCGCCACGGCGGCGGCGTCCCGGAGCGGGCGTGCATCCTCCCGGTCGGCGGTCGCCCGGTCGTGTGCCGGTGACCCGGGTGGGCAGTTGAAATCGCCGGCGACGACGGCCACGTCACCGGGGAGGTCACCGAGACGGTCGCGGACGAGGGCAATCCCCTCCCGTCTCGCTCGTGGCCCCTCGTGGTCGAGGTGGAGGCTCACCACGGTCAGGGAGACCTCCTCCCGTCTGTCACGCAGTGTCGCGTGTGTGACGAGTCGCTGGTAGGCGGCGTCCCAGCCCGGAACACCCGGCTCCGACTCCGGCGGCACCAGCCAGAAGCTCCCCCACGTCTCCAGGTCGAACGCCGCCTCCCGGTACGCGATGGGCGTGTGCTGCTGGGGCTCCTCGACCGTGGCCCAGGAGAACCCCGACAGCGAGGACTGTAACGCCGTCAACTGGTTCAGCCAGACCTCCTGCAGCGCGAGGATGTCCGGCGAGAGCCGCTCCAGTTCGTCGACGACCCGGTCACGGCGCTGCTCCCAGGGGTGGTCGGGGTTGGCCCCCTCGTAGAGGATATTGTACGTGACGATGCGGCGGTCGGCCGGTGCCGGGACGGGGTCTGGAACTGGTGTCATCCTCAGTCGGTTGGAACGGTCGCCGGCGTCTCCACGTCTTCGGTTCGCTCGCGCGCCACCTCCCGGCCGTGTTCGACATCCAGTCGGAGGAGTATGGCCGCACCGACAACGAAAAACAGCGACAGCGAGGCGATAGCGACCCTGTTCGACCCGGCGACCAGCCCGACGAGACCGAACAGGGCCGGCGCCAGTATCGAGGAGACGGCGTTCACGACCGAGAAAAACGAGAAGAACTCGGCTGACTTGTGCTGTGGGGTCAGACTGCCGAACAGCGAGCGACTGAGTGCCTGTGTCCCCCCCTGGACCAGCGCGACACCCAGCGCGAGGACGAAAAACTGCTCGGCTGTCTGGACACCGATACCGCCGACAGAGACGAGTGTGTACACCGCCAGCCCGAACAGTATCATCCGCTTCGTCGAGAACCGGTCCGCGAACTGTCCAAACGCGAACGCACAGGGGATGCCGACGAACTGGACCATCACCAGCGCGCCGATTATCTCGGCCTGTCCGAGACCGATGTCGCTCGCGTACGCCGCGGCGAGGTTGATGATTGCGGTGATGCCGCTCGCGTAGAAGAAGAAGGCGGCGAGAAACAGGAATGTGACCCGGTAGGTCCGGACCTCGCGGTAGGTGTCCCGGAGTCGCTCGAAACTCGCCCGCACCGGCCGTTCCTGCAGGTCACGCGCGGTGTCGCGCTCCGGTTCGGGAACATACAGAAAGAGCGGCACCGCGAACACCGCCCACCAGCCGGCACAGACGAGCAACAGCGCCCGCGAGGCGGCGGCCTGGTCGGCGATACCGAACGTCTCGGGTGTCCCGAGCACCACCGCACCACCCGTGAGCAACACCCCACCACCCAGGTAACCGATCGCGTACCCCGCCGTCGAGACCCGGTCCATCGTCCCCTCGGACGCGACCCCGGTCAACAGTGAGTTGTAGAACAGCCGCGCGCCGCTGAACCCGATGTTGGCCAGCAGAAACAGAGCCGCGACGGCCAGCCAGTCACCCTCGCCCGTGAGAAACAGGAGTGCCGTCGCGACGACACCGAGCACGGTGAAGGAGCCGAGAAACGCCCTGCTCCGTTCGAGGTGGTCCGCCGCGGCACCGAGCACCGGCGAGAGCAGCGCGAGGATGCCGAAACTGAGCGCGACCGTGAACGACCAGTAGACGAGCGCACGCCCGTCGGCGAGGTTCACACCCGCCACCTCGATGAAGTACGTCTGCAAGATCACGTTGACGACAGTTGCGAAGGCGTTGTCGCCGAAGTCGAACAGTACCCAGCTCTGTCGTGCCCTGGTGTCCATACCGAGTCGCCCGAGCACCGACGACACGACCGACCCTCCCGCCTCACTCATACCTATCCGTTGTCGTCGTCGGGTTTAGACCTGTGTAATACCATTACAAACCGGTATATAGAGAGTCACGTTGGTCGGCGCTCTCGCTCGCTCTCGGTCTCGGTCCGGGACTCGGCGACGGCAAACGAGAGGGTGCTCGCGAGGCCGAGCAGCGTCCCGGTGGTGAGCATGAGAGCGAGGTACTCGAGGGAGGCCTCCCCGAGGAGAAACGAGCTGACACCGTGGAGGACAGCCGTGATGGCGACAACGTAGAACGGTGCGTTGAGGTACTGCCAGCGGAACCGACCGGCGAGGTACTCGTCGGTGACGTGGCCGAAACTGGCGGTGACACCGGCGGCGGCGACCCACCGGAGCGCACCCGAGACGAAGGCGGCGACCCCGACGAGACCCGGTCCGTCGGCGGCCCCCGCCCGGGTGCCCTCGACTGCCTGGACCCCCCCGACAGCACCGACGAGCACGAGTGCCACGGCGACGACGTGCGTGACGAGTGATACACGACCGGTGAAAAGCGCCTGCCAGGCACGCGTGCCCCGGTCGGCGACCCAGCGGTGGACACCGATACCCCGTCCGAGCAGGTACAACCCGAGCAGCCCCGAGACGAGACCGAGCGCCGCCCCCGGAAGGTCGAGCAGGGTCGCAACGAGCGCGAGCGGGTATATCAGCAACAGGATACCCAGCGGCACCAGCAGTGTCCCCCGCGTCTCGGGGTCACCGAGCACCTGTTTGATGGTGTAGTACATCGATTCGAGGTCCTGTGCCTGCCGGACGACGACCCGGCTGACGCCGTCGACGGGCACCCGCGAGCGGATCACCGGCAGCACCGACTCGTCCTGTGCGCCATCGGTGACGACGATTGTGCTGACCGACTCCTCACCGAGACCCGCGAGCACGCGGTCGAGCTGTCTGCGCACCTGCCGTGTCGCCTCGACATCGCGGCTGTCCCGTCCCGTGACGGCGGCAACCTCGACGGGTTCGTCGACGCTGTCCGCGATACGCAGCCCCTCGAACAGCACGTTCACGTCGCTGTCCTCGGGGTCTGCCGTCGCCAGCGCTACCGCCGCCTCGCGGACGGCCCCCCAGCCCACGACCGGCGTCTCCGCGTCGGTCTTCCGGCCGAGGTCGTTGTCCCGGTCGACACACAGGACCAGCAGCATACCGCATGATAATGCGTGACGGTTTATCGGTTTTCGGTTGCCGTGCACCGCCGACCGGGCGCAACGGCTAAGTCTCCAGTGTGCCAACACAGAGTGGAATGGATCTTACCATCCTCGAGATTCACGTCGACGACGCATCGTTCTCGGCCGACCGACCGTTCAGCAACCTCGCGGGCGCCGACGAGGAGGAGGACACCGGGCCAGCCGTCGACGACTCGGCAGACGACGACCCGCTTGCCGCGGACGACGATGGGGAGCCCACGGCCGAGTCACAGACGACAGGCAGCCCGGAGCGACCGACGGCGGCGCTCGCGGCGGTCGGTGTGCTCGCCGCGCTCGTGGGGGTTGCCCTGGCCCTGCGGCGGTTCGTCGGTGGCGAGGACCCCGACGTCGACATCGAGACACCCGAGGACGACGAGAACCGACCGGTGGGTGTCGCCGTCGACGAGTAGGAGAAAGCCCTTTTATTCGCCGGTCGCCACACTCAGATATGAGTATCTACCGGAGTGTCCGTGCTGTCACGGGAGCGAGCGGCGACGGACACATCGACTGGGCGGCGGTCACGGAGGCGGCGAAGGCGGTGACCGACGCCGGGAGCGTCGACGTACCGTCCGCCGAGCGCCGCGGGTACGCCGACGATGTCCGCGACGCCCGTGACCGCGTCCGGACGGTGACGACGCTCGGGTTCGACCTGCCCGAGCGTGTCGAGGTGCAGAACCGCCACCACTGGCTCGACGCCAACGTCGAGACGTTCGAGCGGGTGATGGCCCCGCTCGGCGAGCAGATGGGGCAGGTCCCCGGGCTCGCGCGGATTGTTAACACCGGGACGATGGCGTTTACACTCTCCTTTCTGGCCGAGCACGTCCTCGGTCAGTACGACCCACTGTTGCTCGCCGACGGCGACGAGCACGCGCTGTACTTCGTCCGCCCGAACATCCGGCGTGTCGCCGACTCGCTCGACGTCGAGTACGACCGGTTCCGCCGCTGGATCGCCTTCCACGAGGTCACCCACGCCGCCGAGTTCGGGGCCGCACCGTGGCTCTCGACCCACCTCGAGACGGCGATGGAGGACGCAATCGACAATCTCACCTCGGGGAGTATCGACCGCGAGTCGCTTGGTCAGCTCGACACGACGATGACCGCCGTCGAGGGGTACGCCGAACTCGTGATGGACCGGGCCTTCGACGAGGAGTACGCCGACCTCCGGCGCAAGGTCGAACAGCGCCGCTCCGGGCGAGGCCCCGCACAGACGCTGATTCGTCGCCTGCTCGGGCTGAGTGTCAAGCGCCGCCAGTACGAGCGCGGAAAGGAGTTCTTCGATGCCGTCGCCGACAGTGAAGGGATGACCGTCGCCGCCCGGGTCTGGGACGACCCCGAATCGCTCCCGACCGACGCGGAGCTCGACGACCCCGACGCCTGGATTGCTCGCGTCGCGTGAGCAGGGTGCTGTCGTGTGACGGCGCTGTGTGCCTGTCACCGCCGGAACCACGCCGACAGCGTCGCGGTCCTGTCACCAGGTGACGCCAGACGTATGAGCGTCGGTCGCATCGTTTCAGGTATGCAGAGAGCACGGATCACCCGTACGAGCAACACCCGACGGACACGGAGGCTCCGGCCATGACCGGCAAGGACGAGTACTACAACCGCGCGAAACAGGAGGGGTACCGTGCCCGGTCGGCGTACAAGCTCCGCCAGCTCGACCGGACCGCCGGCCTGCTGGGAACGGGCAACACGGTGGTGGACCTGGGTGCGGCGCCGGGTGGCTGGCTGCAGGTCGCCGCCGAGGCGGTCGGTGAGGCGGGTCGGGTGGTCGGTGTCGACCGCCAGCGCATCGACCCGCTGGCGGACCCGGCTGCAACTGTCGACTATCTCCGGGCGGACGTTACCGACGACGGGACCGCGGGCGAGATTCGCCGGACGCTCGACAGCGGCGACCGGCCGGTCGACACGGTGCTCTCGGACATGGCGCCGAACATGACCGGCGAGTACAGCCTCGACCACGCCCGGTCGGTCCACCTCGCGCGGCAGGCGTTCGAGCTCGCCGACGACCTGCTCGCGGCGGGCGGGAGCCTCGCGGTGAAGGTGTTCGACGGGCGTGACCTCGACGACCTCGTGTCGACGGTCGAGGACGAGTTCGAGTACGTCCGCGAGGTCCGGCCAGACGCCTCCCGGGACGCGTCCTCGGAGCTGTATCTGGTCGGCAAGAACCGGCTGACCACGCCCATCCGCGCGGGCGACGAACTCGAGGTCGAGATCGTCGACACCGGGTCCGAGGGCGACGGTATCGCACGTGTCGACGGGTTCACCCTCTTCGTGTCCGACACCGCGGTTGGTGACCGGGTCACCGTCCGCGTCGATGCCGTGAAACCACGGTTCGGGTTCGCCGAGCCGGTGGCGGATGGCGACAGTTGAGGGCTCTTCCCGGGAGGGTTGGCAGGCAGTGTCGGTAGCCGGTCTCCCGGTACAGAACCGACCGACTCGGCGTGGGCGTTCGGGGGTCAGTCCGACCGGCCGCCCGCAATATTTATACCGTCGATATCAAACGTACACACGATGGCGACGCTGAACAGCGCCCCGGGTGCCGGACTCCTCGTCGACGACGAGCACGTTATCACCGAGATGAACAACCGGTGTACCGTGGTGTTCAAGACGAGTCCGGACGAGATACGCGGTGCGTCGCTGACAGAACTCCAGCGACGCGGGATGGTCGAGGAGTCGACCCGTGAGCGGTGGGAACAGGCGGTGTCGGCGGTAACCGGCGGGCAAACCGACGCGGCCACCGAACAGGTGACACTCGCACCCGGCGGCGGTGGTGAGGGAACTCACTACGACCTGCGAGTTGTTCCCGCGGAGCGTCCGGGGACGGCCCGCTGTTCGCTCCGGAGCGTACAGACCAGCCGCCGGTACGAGGAGACAGTCACCGCGTTGCACGTCTCGACCAGAGAGCTGATGAACGCCGAGGATGTCGACGACGTGCTGCGGCGGACGGCGGAGGCGGCGAGTGACGTGCTCGGGTTCCCGGGCACCGCGGTCAGGAAACACGACAAATCGAGTGGACTGCTACACCACGTCGCGTTCGGCGGGCGAGTCGGGAACATCGACTCCCGTCCGTCGTTCCACGTCGACGAGTCACCACACGGTCGGGCGGTCCGCCGCGGCGAGACGGTCATCGACAGCATCGACGACGACGACCCCTACGGTCGGGAGGCGTTCACACAGACGATGTACACGCCGATCGGTGAGAGCGGACTGCTCAGTCTCGGAACTGTCGGAACAGAGTTCGACGAGACGGATCTCCAGTTCGCGGAGATCCTGGCCGAGAACGCCGCCGCCGCGGTCCAGGTCTTCGAGACGACGGCGCGGCTCCGGGCGGAGCGGGAGCGACTCGACCGGTTCGCGTCGGTTATCTCCCACGACCTCCGGAACCCGCTACAGATTGCGACGCTGTCTCTGGACCGGGCGCGACAGACACACGACGAGGCGGACTTCGACACCGCCGCCGAGGGACTCGACCGGATGGAACGCATGATAGACGACCTGCTGACGCTGGCCCGGTCCGATGCCACCGTCGAGGACACGGAGACTGTCGACCTGGCGAAACTTACCCGGCAGGCCTGGGAGACGGTACAGACCGGGGCTGCGACGCTCGTCCTCGACGGGACCGACACGGTCGAGTGTGACCCGAGTCTCGTCCGGAGCCTGCTCGAGAATCTTGTCCGCAACGCGGTCGAACACAACGACACGCCGCTCACGGTCCGGGTCGGAACGATCGACGGTGACGACCCGGGTGAGGGGTTCTACGTCTCTGATAACGGGTGCGGTATCCCCGAGACGGAGCGCGAGCAGGTGCTCGAACACGGGTTCTCACAGGACGGCGGCACCGGTCTCGGTCTGTCTATCGTGCGTGACATCGTCGACGCCCACGGCTGGGGGCTGTCTGTCGAGGAAAGCACGGACGGCGGCGCACGGTTCGATATACGGACGGTCGAGTGAACCGGTCGGGGCGGTTCGGCGCACCCGGTATCGAACAGCGTCCTGTCAGGCCGTGACCCGGTCGTACACCGAGACCAGGCCCAGTCCGAGCCCGTACGAGAGCGAGGCGGGGATGGCGACGAGGAACATCGTGAACAGACCGGACGGCGAGAGCAGGCCGGACACGGCAAACAGCGCGAGCACGACACCGCGCCAGCTCGTTCGCATCCGCCGGGAGGAGACGATGTTCCCGTAGTTGAACAGGAGCATCGTCGCGGGGATCATCGCGAGCGCACCGATACCGGCTGTCAGGAAGATAACGAGCCAGCCGAAGCTGCTGATACGGTATGCGATTACCATGTTGGCCTGGACCGCATCCCAGGCGAGCAGTGAGATGACAGTCGGCGCGATGTAGACGAACCCGAGGACGGTGCCGGCAAACAGCGTGACGAACATCGTCCCGCCCCAGACGAGCAACACGTTCTGGTCGCCGCTGACCCCGAACCGCTGTTCGATAGCCGGCCACGCGAAGTACAGCAGAATCGGCACGATAGACAGCGCGGCCAACAGTGTCGAGAACTTCAGCATGAATATCAGCGCCTCGACGGGGTGCAGAACCACGATCTCGGGCTCGTCGACGACGCTGTCGGGCATGTTGTCGAAAAAGTACTCCCGGACAACCCCGATACCGCCCTGGAACAGCGCGAAGAACGACCCGGCGAGCACGACCATGAACACGGCGACGATCCAGATAGCCTTCGAGGTCAGGGAGTCGAGAATGAACCGGAGGTCGTAGTAGTACCCGCCGATGTCCTCCTCGTCGGTGTCGCTCTCGGTGAACGGGTCGACCATACCGGCCGCCGTCGAGGTCACGAGGTTGCCGCTCTCGTCTGTCTCCTCCCTGTCCTCCTCTTCGGGCTCGTCGTCCTCTGGCTCGACATCGAGCTCCTGTGCCTCGTCGAACCGGTCGAGAATTGCCCGTCCCTTTGCGGGGTTCTCGTTGTCGACAGCGTTCTGTGCGAGCTGGAGCGCCTCCTCCTCGCCGAGACCGACAAAGGCCTCGGCGGGGGCCGCCTCGATTGCCTTCTGACTCATGCTGGCCACGTCTATCTCGGCGCTCTCACCGGGGTCTGCGTCGTCGGACTGTGACTGTTGCTGTTGCTGTCTGCTCTCCCGGGCCGACTGCTCGCGCACGACCTCTTCGAGTCGCTGGACCCGGAAGTAAAACAGCGCCACTCCGACCGCGAGGGTCGCGTACGCGGTCCCGATTGCCACCGCGGTGACGGTCGGGTCGAGCCCGAACACGTCGAGTTCCGGCCCCGGGACGAACTGGTACGAGGAGTTGACAGCGTCAAGCAGGTTGTTCGTCGCCTCGGCACCGCCCGCGAACAGGAACCCGTAGACTGTGGCCGCCGTGACCGCAACGATACCGGCGAGGACGTTCCAGCGCTCCCGAACGATAGAGCGGAGCGAGACGGTTTCTCCGGCCCGCTTCGAGAGCACCGCGAGCTTGGTGATACCCAGACTGAAAAAGTACAGCGCCACCAGCGGGACCCCCCACATCACCTGCGTGAACGGGTCCGGCGGCGAGAACATCGCACCGAACGCGAAGATGCCGACGACGGCGTAGCGCCACTTGTCCCGGAACGTCTCGTATTTCACCACCCCCGTCCGTGCGCTCGCGCTCATCGCGAGCGGCAGCTGTGCGGCCAGGGCGAACGACAGTGAGAGAAAGACGATGAACTCCGTCCACTTCACGATCGACCAGGTCGGCGTGAACCCGGCCTGCACGGCGTTCTCCGCCAGAAACGCGAACATAATCGGGAAGAAAAAGAAGTACGCGTACGACAGCCCGACCAGGAACAGCCCCGTTATGACCGCCGCGAAACCGACCTTCTTCCAGAGCGGAACCCGGTTGTCGGGCCAGATACCCCGTTCCTTTAGCGAGTCGCGACTGTAGTACACTGTCACCGGAATCGCCGCTATAACACCGACGATCAGTCCGATCTTGACCTGCAGGAGGATGACCTGGAACGGGTCCGTTGCGACAATCTCGGTCAGGTCCAGTGCCGTCCCGCTGAGGCGGTTGAACACGAGGTCGTTTTTCAGCCGTTCCCAGACGAACGCGCGAAGCAGGTAGAAGCTCAGCAGCCAGGCGGCGACAAACACCAGAAAGACGCGCTTGAGCTTGTCCTGTGCAGAGGAGAGTACCGACGCGATTGTCTGTCGGCCGGTGGCGAGTGTCCGCGCCGTGTCCTCGTCGAGTGCCCCTGCCATTTGTGTTCGTGTAGTTTGCTGCTGGTTATCAATCTATCCATGACGGTCGAACACTCCCGGCTGGTCACAGCGGGACGGTTCGCGTGTGACCGGAGGTCAACCCGACAGATCGCGGTACGGGTCACCGGGGGCTGTCGACCGGAGTGAGCTATCGGGTCGGCGGCCAACCGGCGGCGACCGGCAGATTTTTCGCCCGCCTCGGGGAACAGACAGTATGACAGACCACGGGCCGCTCTCGGCGGTGTCGCCGCTGGACGGCCGGTACGCCGGGTACACGGAGCCGTTACGACCCTACGCCAGCGAACGGGCAC
>CAZFMN010000075.1:12150-13482 GCA_964520075.1 uncultured Halobacteriales archaeon
GGCCGGTACGCCGGGTACACGGAGCCGTTACGACCCTACGCCAGCGAACGGGCACTCGTGGCGGCCCGTGTCGAGGTCGAGGTCGAGTACCTGCTCGCGCTCGCCGACCTCGACGCGACGCCGGTCTCGGTTTCCGGCTCCGACCGCGAGCAACTGCGAGCGGTCTACCGCGAGTTCGACCTTGAGGACGCACGGCGGGTCAAACAGCTCGAGACGGAGGGCGACGAGAACCGGCCGGCGACGAACCACGACGTGAAAGCCGTCGAGTACTTCGTCCGGGACCACCTGCCGGCCGCTGTCGGCGGCGAGTGGGTCCACTTCGGGCTGACCAGCGAGGACGTCACAAACATCGCCTACCGGTTGTTGCTCGGTCCCGCGGCCGAGACGGTGCTCGGCCCCCGGTTGCGGGGCCTCCGGGAGGACCTGACCGCGATGGCCCGCGAGCACCGTGACGTCCCGATGCTCGCCCGCACGCACGGGCAACCGGCCACGCCGACCACGTTCGGAAAGGAGTTCGCGGTGTACGCCTCCCGACTCGGGCGGGCGGTGGCGGCGCTCGACCGGGCCGTCGATGGGCTCTCGGGCAAACTCGCCGGCGCGAGTGGGACCTACGCCGCCCACGCGGCCGCCTACCCCGGGGTCGACTGGCCGAGGTTCGGTCGCGAGTTCGTCGAGGGGCTCGGTCTCGAACACGAGCCGCTGACCACGCAGGTCAACCCCTGTGACGACCTCGCGGCGCTGTTCGACGCGCTCCGGCGTGTCAACCAGGTTCTGCTCGACCTGGCGCTTGACTGCTGGCTGTACATCTCTGACGGCTACCTCGGACAGGAGGCCGTCGCCGGCGAGACGGGTTCCTCGACGATGCCGCACAAGGTGAACCCAATCGACTTCGAGAACTGCGAGGGGAACCTCTCGAAGGCCAACAGCGACCTGACGTTCCTCGGGGACTACCTCACCAACTCGCGGCTCCAGCGGGACCTCTCGGACTCGACGGTGAAGCGGAACATCGGGGCGGCGCTCGCCCACTGTCTGCTGGGCTACCGGAAACTCGACGGGGGGCTCGATACAGTGGTGCCCAACGAGCAGGTGACCCGGGCGGAACTCGAATCGACACCGGAGGTACTCGGCGAGGCCGTCCAGACGATCCTCCGCCGCGAGGGCCACGAGGACGCCTACGAACGGGTAAAGACACTCACCCGCGGACGGGAGGTGACACTCGCGGAGTTCCGGGACCTGTTCCGGGAACTCGACGTGTCGGCGGACGTCCGCGAGGAACTGCTCGCGCTGACACCGGCCGGCTACACCGGACTGGCCGACGAACTCGTGGACAGT
>CAZFMN010000076.1:0-13405 GCA_964520075.1 uncultured Halobacteriales archaeon
GACTCGGGCGATATTTATACGGGGGTGCCATTGAGTAGCACATGGAGGCAGTAGTGTTCCAGGGGCCGAAAGAGCCGCTGGAGATAGAGGAGGTCGACCGACCAGACTGTGACGACGACGGTGTCGTGGTCGAGACGGAGGCGTGTGGCATCTGTCGGAGTGACTGGCACGCCTGGCAGGGTGACTGGGACTGGCTCGGACTGGTGCCGCGACCGGGGCTGGTGTTCGGACACGAACCCGTCGGTCGTATCGTCGAGGCGGGGGACAACGTCAGCGAGTTCGGCGAGGGTGACCTGGTGACGAACCCGTTCAATCTGAGCGACGGCACCTGTCCGTACTGCAAGGCCGGACGGGCGAACATCTGCGAGCAGTCGGTGCCGATGGGCTTTGTCGGGTTCCAGCCCGGCGCGTTCGCCGAGGAGTACCCCGTCCGGAACGCCGACCAGAACCTCATCGAGGTGCCGACCGACGCGGCCGACCCGGTCGAGATTGCCGGTCTGGGCTGCCGGTTCGCCACCGCCTTCCACGGTGTCAGCCGCCGGGCGGACATCTCGCCGGGTGACTGGGTCGCCGTCCACGGCTGTGGCGGTGTCGGTCTCTCCGCGGTCCACGTCGCCAGCGCGCTCGGCGGTAACGTCATCGCAATCGACATCATCGAGGAGAAACTCGAGAAGGCAGAACAGCTCGGCGCGACCGAGACGATAGACTCGACCGAGGTGAAAGACGTCCCGCAGACGGTGAAGGCACTGACCGCGGGGAGCCGCGGTGTCGAGGTGTCGGTGGAGGCACTCGGTGTCGCCGAGACGGTCCAGAACTCGGTGAACTGCCTCGCACCCGGCGGTCAGCACGTCCAGCTCGGTCTGACCACCTCCGAGGAGGGCGGCGAGGTGTCACTGCCGGTCGACCAGATCGTCTGGGACGAGCGGGAGTTCATCGGCTCCTACGGGATGCCACCCCACGAGTACGACGAGATCTTCCGGATGATGGACGGCGGCAAGATAGACCCCGGGCGCATCATCTCCGAAACCTGCGCGCTCGGAGATATCCCCGGCGTGATGGAGCGCATGGGCGAGTTCGGGACGATGGGGATCCCGGTCTGCACCGAGTTCTGAACCCCGGGGCTCCGCGGGAGTTGTCGGCTCGCCGACTGTACGGCTCCGGCCAGTCACCCGAACCGCTCGGTGGCCCGCGCGAGCGCGGTTTCGTCGCCCTCGCGCCAGTAGGCACTCACGTCGCGGACCGCCCGGACCAGTCGCTCGGCCTCGGCGGGCTCGATATCGCCGTCGAGCGCCTCGATACGCTTCTGTCTGGTCCGGAGCGTGGAGAGTGTCCGGTCGAGAGGGGGGTCACCGCCGTCGTGAACCGTCCGGAGGTCAGAGCGGTACGCGTCGACGGCGGCGGCCACCCCGAGACCCCGCTCCGGGTGGAGTGTCTCCGGCACCGCCTCGGGGGTGGGTCGCTCGCCGCTGTCGGCGCCGCGGAGCAACGACAGAAAGTGTATCTCCTCACTGTCGGTGAGCGACATACCACGACCCAGTGTTGCCCCGACCCGGCGGAGTTCGGCCGCCGCGAGGTAGACGTCGTCGAGCGGTTGCAGGTCCCCGCCACGGACGAACCCGGCACCCCGGAGGTACTCCGCGGCGGTGTCGGCAGCCTCGTCGGCGACCACACGCAGGGGTTCCTCGTCGACCAGTTCCCGGACCGGTGAGAGGTCGAGTCGCCCTGTCCCGGCGGTGTGGGCCGCCGCGTCCTCGACGCCGACACTCCTGAGACTGCCACACTCCGGGCAGGTCACCTCGCCCGTCTCGTAGTACGACCACCGCGCCCCGCAGGCCGTACACTCGCGCTCACCGGGTATCTCCATGTCTGACCCGACGACCCGGACGGGCAAAGATGCGACGGCTCCTGCACGGGAGCCGTCAGAGTTACGACGCTCGCCACCGACGCTCGGATATGTCCGACACGGGCGGTCCCGACGGCGACACCGCCGACGGTGTCCCGTGTGTGCGGGTCGAGCGCGAGGCCGGGGAGCAGACCCGTCGGCGACTCGCCGCCGCCGGCCTGCTCGACCGGCGCCACGACATCACCCACGAGGAGGGCCACCTCTACATCCCGGTGACCGACCCCGTTGCCGCGGGCGATGCGGGACACGAGGTTCTCACCCACGACGCGCCCCGGCGTGAGAGTCAGACCACACCGGCGGACCTGCTCGATTTCGAGCCCTCCTACGAGCGCATCGGCGAGACGGTCGTCATCGACGAGGACGACCCCGACCGTGCGCGTGAACTCGCCGACGCGCTCGTCGCGTCGGAGATCCCCGTCGAGACGGTGCTCGACCGGGCCTCGAAGGTAAAGGGCCGCGAGCGGGTCCGGGAGTGGAACCTGCTCGTCGGCGACGACACCGAGACCCTCCACCGGGAGTACGGCTGTGAGTTCGCGGTCGACCTCGCGGCGGTGTACTTCTCGCCGCGACTGGCCACCGAGCGCCACCGTGTCACCGAGCAGGTCACCCCCGGCGAGCAGGTGTTCGACATGTTCGCCGGTGTCGGCCCGTTCGCGGTGCCGTCCGCACGGCAGGGCGCGACGGTTGTCGCCACCGACGTGAACGGGACCGCGGTCGAGTACCTGCGCGAGAACGCCGGGCGAAACGGGGTCACAGACCAGGTGACCGCCGTCCACGGTGACGTGCGCGAGGTCGTCGCCGACTACGAGGGGTGGGCCGACCGGGTCGTGATGAACCTGCCACACTCCGCCGACGCGTTCCTCGACAGCGCGGTCGCGCTCGCCGGCGCGGAGTGTGTGCTCCACTACTACGACATCCAGCCCGAGGACGACCCGTTCGGCCCCAGCGAGCGGGCGATCCGTGCCGCCGCCGAACCGGAGTACGAGGTGACCGTCGAGACCCGACGGCGCGTGCGGTCGTACGCCCCCCACGAACTCAACGTCTGTCTCGACGTCCGCCTGCGCCGCCGGGCGTGAGTCTGTCGGGTCCACAGCGCGGACCCAACTCCGGGGTCGTGGGAGTGTCGGTCGCGACCACGGCGTGTCCGATTCAGCGCTCCGGTTCGCCCGTGACGCCGTCTCTCCCGCTCTCGGGCAGGATGTGGACGCTCCCGCCGGCCCGGACCACGGGCACAGTCTCGGCGTCGGGGTCGAAGAAGGGCGGGCGAGCGACGGTGACAGACTCGTAGGTTTCGGGGTCGAGCACCTGCACGGCGTGTTCGTCCTCGACGGCGACCACCGTCGTCTCGGTGGCGTCCGAACGCCGGCCGAGCCGGCGGGCGTCGGGGGCGTCGTCGAGCGGCGCCTCGAACGTATCACCGGTGTGCAGGCGGAGCCCGGAGAGGCGGTCGTTCGCGCTCTGTATCAGCACCGGACCGTCGCCGTCGCCAGGGTCGACCAGTTCGCCGGGGCGGTACGGCGGGAGCCGGACGGCGTAGGTGAGCCGGTAGACACCGTTGCCGTCCCCGTCCTCCGTGACCAGCGTCTCGTGGTCCGTGTAGGAGCCACCGAACGTCTCGACCAGCCGGCGCGCGACCTGTTCACCGAGCTGTGTGGTCGAGAGCCTGATGTCCAGTCCACCCTCGACGTCCGTGACCCTGGTGACGAACGCCTCGCGGTCGCCGTCGGCCTCGTGGTCGGCGACGAGTTCGTGGGCGAGTTCGGCGGCACGGTCACACTCCTCCTGGTCGGGGTCGCGGTCACGGGCGCGCACCTGGACGACACTGGCGTAGGAACCGCCGGCGATGCGGCCACACCGCTCGCAGGTGCCCCGGCCGAGTTTCGCCGGCACGAGCACCTCCTCGGCGAGCGGCCGGTCGCGGAGTCGGCCGGTGAACTGGCAGTGCATCCGGATGGTGGTCTCGTCGACCTGCTCGGGGGCGACCTGCCAGGAGACCTCCGTCGCGTCGACGTGGACGCCCAGCGCCTCCCGGACCGCGTCGACAGCGACATCGGTGTAATCCTGTGCACCGATATCGACCCAGCGGTTGCCCCGCCGGACGGCACCACACCGGGCACAGACCTGCACCTCGACGCGCTCGGGGGCGTCCACGAGGTCGTACTCCTCGAGATAACAGTCGTCACACAGCGCGCGGTCCCGGGCGGTGGGTCCGGCCGCTCTCCCGTCGACTGCCGTGCCACAGCGCGGACAGAACTCCCCGGAACGACTCATCGAACTGTGGTACGTGATCGTTGCTTGTAAACACCGCGTTCGGCGTCTCTCCGACCGGCGACGGGGAGGACCTGTCACCGAACTCGAAAACAGACAGGGAAGGTGATAGCTTTATCAGAATCCAGCCTAACCTTGTGCTGTGAACAGGGCGCAGCGAGAGCGGGGGAAGTCGATTCACCGGAACACTGGACGGACGTTCTACTACGCGACCCGGTTGTTGCCCGAGCGCGTTCGCGAGCAGACCTACGTCCTGTACGGCTTCTTCCGCATCGCCGACGAGGTCGTCGACGGCGAGGAGGACCGCACGCCGGCAGAGCAACGCGCCCGTCTCGAGGCGCTCCGGGAGGCAGCACTCGGTCACGAACCGGCCGAGGACCCCGTCGTCGAGGCGTTCGCCTCGGTCCGCGAGGAGACGGGTATCCCCGAGCAGGAGGTCGAGGAGTTCATCGACGCGATGGTGACCGACATCGACACGGACCGCTACGAGACCTACGGCGACGTGGAGGCGTACATGCGCGGCTCCGCGGCGGCGGTGGGCAACATGATGAGCGCGGTCATGGGTGTCGACACCCCGGAGGTTCGGCCACACGCGATGGCGCTCGGCGAGGCGTTCCAGTTGACGAACTTCATCCGCGACGTGCAGGAGGACATCCGCGACCTCGACCGGGTCTACCTGCCGCTGGAGACGCTCCACCAGCACGACGTGACGGTCGACGACCTGCGCGAGGAGCGCTGTACCCCCGCCCTCCGGGAGGCGATCGGCACCGAACTGCGCCGTGCCGAGGACCGATACCGGGTGGGTGTCAGAGGCATCCAGAAGCTTCCGGAGGACTGCCAGTTCGGTGTCCTGCTGGCCGCGGTGCTGTACGCCGAACACCACCGTCTGATCCGCAACCGCGAGTTCGACATCGTCACCGCCCGACCGACGCTCTCGCGGAGCCGCAAGCTCTGGACTGTCGCACGAACCTGGTGGCACTGGCGACGAACCGGTGACCCCGTTACTGTCTTCCGGCGGGTCAGCGCCATCCCGACCGACGAACCGACTTCCGAGGAGAGCGTCGGAAAGGGTCGCGCTCGCCGTATCCCCTCCCCGGCGGCCTGGATTCTCCGACGGTGAACGACTCCGCTGTCTCGACTCACAGCCGAACCGACCACACCGGTGTCGGTATCCGCTCCCCGCTGAAACGACCGTCCAACCGCAACTGCCCCGTCTCCACCTCACTCTCACGGTTCAATATCACTTTTGATACCATCAGGAGAAGATTGATAAGCAACAGTCGTCTACATCGAAATGCACCCACTGAGGGTGCCATCCATCCCCACCCAACCCCCCACCCACTGCTACTCCCTCTCTGTGGTCTTTTTCGACATCGTGCACGACCCGACGAGCCGACCGCTCGATGCTCGTGGCAACGACACCCGAACCGATTATCAGATGTGAAGAGACGGGGCGGAAGATATTTATCCTCGTGGCCAGTAGATACAGATGCACCCTGTTAGGGTGCAACCCACCACCCCACCCACCCCACCCCTTTCGTATTCTCTCTTTCCGTACCGACGACAGAGAAACCTGTATCTGTTCGGCCGATAGTCAAGCCGGTGTCTGTTCAGTGTCATCCGAGACGGTGTCGGTCCCACGTCGTGCGGTGAGAACGGTTTGACCCGGCGTCTGACTCCCGGGCACGGGTACACGGGGGTTTCCACGCCGGTCCGGGCTAGTCGGCCGCGTAGCCGAGCGCGGCGTCGATACGGCCGAGTTCGGGGCCGGACGTGGACTCGCCGACGACGTAGCCGGTGTCGTTCGCGAGCAGCCCCGAGCCGACGAGCGGGGCTCCGTAGTTGATGGTGCCGATGTCCGCGGGCACACCGAGCAGGTCTTCGAGTTCGTCGAGCGTCTCGTCGCTCGTCTTCGGGTGACAGAGCACGCCACGGTTGGTGGCGACGGCGGCGGTCCCGACGGTGTGGACATCCGCAATCGCCCCCCGGCGGACGGGAACATCGAGCGCCGTCTCGACGGCCTGGACCGACTCGCGGGGGAGATCCGGGTGAACGTACGCGCCGGCATCGTTCGCCAGGACGACGTTGCCGGCGGCGTTGATGCGACCCGGCAGTTCGACGACCGACAGTCCGGTGGTCTCGGCGATGTGGTCGCGCTCGCGGTCGGTGACGCGGCTGCTGACGAGCAGTCCGTTCTCGTTGCCGACCGCGAGCGACCCGACCGTGCCGGAGCCGCCGACCGTCGTCGGGACCGCCGGGACACCGAGTTCGGACCCACAGGCCTCCTGCAGGTCCTCGTCGATGTCCGGGCGGACGAGCAGGCAGCTATCTGTCGCGCGTGCGAACACGCCGACGTACGACGACCCCGAGAAGGCGGCCCGGAACACAGCTATTCGGCGGGTTCTGCTTCGACGACGCTCTCGCCCTCCTCGTCGAAACGGGCGGCCCGGACCCGGAGTTTGCTCGGCGGCTTCGTGCGCCCCTGGGCCCAGACGGCCTCGTTTATCGAGGGGTCGAGTCGAACCGCGTCCTCCGGAACCGAGAACTGCCGGGCGAGATGCTCGCGGATGATACTCATCGCTCTGTCGGCGCGGTCGGTCTTCGAACCGGCCTGCACACCGCGGAGCGGAACCGTGACGACCCGCTCCTCGAACTCACCGGCACTCATTCGTCGGTGTCGCTACGCCGCCAGCTACGCTGTTTCGGGTTCCGGACGACCTCGCGGTCGGTCTTCATCATCACCCACGCGGGAACTCGCTGGTTCTGCCGCTCGAGTTTCGCCAGCCGCTTCTTTTTCGCCTTCGACTTCTTGCCCATAGTGCTCAGACATACTCTGTCACTGTTTAAATCACTGTTCCTTCGACGACACCGGTGTCGAGCCGTTCCGCACGGCCATCACCCCCGGGTGCCGTCCGAGGCCGCGTCGACGACGACAGGGCTGCCCCCGGAGGGTGTCCCCTGCACCGTCCCTCCGGAGTCCGGGGACTCCTCCCCGGTGTCGGGGCGCTCCTGCTGGCGGATACTCGCGCCCCGGACGACCACGCGGGTCCCGTCGGTGTATCCGGTGTCTATCTCGACGGTCCAGCCGTGGACACGGGCAAAGGCCCGCACGTTCGGGAGCTTCATGCCCGACTCGGCGTCCGGAACGGCCTCGCCGAACGCGAAGTACCGCGACGGCTCCCCGGTTGGCGGGTCACCGTCGTCGGTGATGATGAGCCCATCCTCGAACGACTCGACGCGGAGCTCGTTCGCGCCGTTGTGGCGGGCGAACTCGAAGGCGTTGAGCAGCAACTGGCGCAACCGACCGGGGTCGGCCTCGAGGGTCCCACCTCCGTCGACAGTCAGTGACAGCCGGCCGGTGTCGGCGTGTGACCAGGCGTCACGCACCGCGGGTGCGAACGCGACGGTCGCGAACTCGTCGACCGTCTGGCCGTACCTGGCCAGCGAGTTGAAATCGTCGACCAGACTCGCCATCCGGTCGGTCATCCTCGAGGCCCGCTCGACGGACTCGCGGGCGACCGGCTCACTCTCCTGGTCCATCCGCTCGTCTGCCACCGCCAGGCGGCTGTCGATGATCTGGATGACGTTGCGCAGTTCGTGGTTGAGCGCGCTGGCGAACTCCTCGAGTTGCTCGTTGTGACGGGCCAGTTCGCGCCGGCGGCGTTCGGCCGCGGTCACGTCCGACAGCGCAACCATCTGCCCGCCCACCTCGCCGAGTTCGAGACGGCTCGTCGCGGTCAGATAGTACCTGACACCCCCGGCGCGCTCCGCCTCGACGATCTCCTCGTCGCTGTCCGGAGCGTCGGCCAGTTCGGGTGTGACCTCCTCGAGCGGTCGACCGAGGCCGTCCGCGAGCTCCGGAAACGCCGCCTGTGCCGCCGGCGTGTAGTCCTGGACCCGGCCCTCGCTGTCGAGAAACACCGCGGGGTCGTCGTCCTCGCCGTTTCGCTGGACAGCGAGGAAGCGCCGCTCGAAGATGAACAGGACACCGACGGTGAACGCCGCGACGCCGAGCGGTGCGTAGATGACGCTGATCAGCGGCGTCCACAGCGCGAGCAGGTCGAGCACTACCGGGAGTCCGAGCAACACCGAGAGCGCGGCGAGCGGCCGCGTGTTGTACCCCGACTCGATGTACAGCTCGTACAGCATGAACAGGCCGACGGCCGCGAGCGTGTACGAGAGCCCGGTCGCAACCCAGTGAAACGGCCCGTGGATGACCGCGAGATGTGTGAACGGTGTCGTCTCCTCGACGAGTGTGAAGTACTGCCCGTGGAGCGGGTTGGTGAACTTTATCACCGCCACCGTGGCGAAGACAGCAAGCCCCAGTCGCCGGAACGTCGACCGCCGGTGGTACGTCCGCCCGGTGTAGGCCGAACAGAAGTACAGCCACGCCCAGACCGTGCCGAACCCGATCGCCAGACCGACCGTGTACAGCGCCTCCTCGACGACCCGGGGGCCCGGGGTGAGCAGGAACGCGAGCTTGAACACCGCCCATCCCCCGGAGGTGAGGAGCAACCAGACCAGTCCACGCCGGACATCCGGCTGGTCGACCTGCCGTGCACGGGGGATGCTGGCGAGACACGCGAGACCAGCGAGGCCGAACACGACAGCGTACCCGAGCACTGCCGGTGATATCTGTGCTACGAACTGGGTCATCTGAGAGTTGCGTTAGCTCCTGATACTGGTTCGGGTGCTATTCATCTACAGATAGGGCGCGAGTATAAAATTCCTTTCGCCCGACACAGACGCCGAATCGACCCGTGTGAGCGGGTCCACCGCCGACTCCGTCGGTCGGTCCGCGTCGGTCACGGTGACGCCAGGCCCGCCCTGCCCACGCGCGGTTTCGGACACGAAACGGCTGACCCGGGCAGATACGGGACCCACATCGAGTGCTGGCCGGGTCGACGCCCTCGATGGCCGAGATATCTGCTCTATCGGATATGTGGGACGGGCGCGCTGACAGACGCTATCCTGAAACGGATCGGCGACCAGTACGAGAGGAGTCCGGCGCAGGTCTCGCTCCGGTGGCTCGTCCAGCAGGACGGTGTCGTCGCCGGAGGGCGAGTAGCCGCGAGCACCTGACGCGGAATCTCGGTATCCTCGAGCTCTCGCTGACCGGCGAGGAGATGTGGCGCATCGACGACCGGACCCGCGGACGTGGTAGCTTTATAGAAATTCGAGGCGAATACCCCCGCCTTCTCGTGAGTGACGAGTGTTCCGACACCAGTCGGAACTGAGGAGCGAACAGGCGGGGGATGAAGCCGAGATGATGGGAAGCAACCGACCGATTATAGCCGGTCAGAGTTTCCCACATTGGGGTTTAAGTGACAGGCCGCCCTACTAGAGTGTAGGGATCGGTCGGAACGGAGCGGATTCCGAACCGTCCTACGGAGGCGGCCTGTCCGCCCCCAGCAATGAGACAGTATCCGGAACCAGTCCGGTGAACAACTGGGTCCTACAATGACCCAGTGCAGTGCCGGACTGCTGTCCGCACAAAAAGTAACTCCGAGTCCGTCGATGTCCGCCGGACTCCCTGTGGCACAAATAACACCGGGAGTCCGAATACGACAAAGGATAGGAGTACCGGGGGCTTGGCACTCCCAGCAGTCCCACCCACTCAGACCGTGAACAGCCCGCTCGATTCGCACTGGCTGGCTGTTCGGTGGGACTGGCAAACCTGAAACTCCCACCGCTCGGGATTCCTCCGCGTTCACGCGGAGGAGGATGTCAATACGATACGGCCCGAACACAGCAGCGGACCCAGCAGAACCCGACGGCAGACGGCACACACCGACGTGTGACGGTTCGAGAGAGACGACCGGTCACGGCGACACCAGTCGCGTGCGAGGGTAGCCAAGCCAGGAAACGGCGGCGGACTCAAGATCCGCTCCCGTAGGGGTCCATGCGTTCAAATCGCATCCCTCGCACATGGACGAAGGGTTCGACCCCCTTCCACGACACGGGGCGCGGTCTTGCCCTCGCGCCATCTCTGATACACACCCCACAGTCGTGTGTGCGGTGTCTGTCCACGCGAGACTGCCGGGACAGTCGTCGCCGACGGGGGTGTCAGGTTCCCGGACCGATGACAGCGCGGCCCGGCACGCTCGGCCGCCACGACACGCGATACGCCGGCTACCGTATCGACACCGGGTCCATCAGCAGTGGGTCGTAGCGGTGAGACGGTCCCGTCCGGGCGCGGCGGCGTCCGTCGTCGCTGTGGCGACTCCTCGACGGCAGTGCCGTCCGCCGTAGCGCGGTTCACGCGCCTGTCGACCACCCGGTGTCGCGTGACACGGCCTCCTCGATGGAGGTGTGTCCTTCCGGTAGTTCCTGACTCCAACACCGTCTCGAGGGAATCTCCTCCGGTGTGACCTGTCAGCGCTGCCACCGGGCGAGGTCCTGCAAGAGTTAAGACCGGGAGACTCCCACAGTAGTTGTGGACAGTTCGCACATTCGTGAGGAGTTTCCCGCCCCGGAGTTTCGCCCCACACAGGAGCAGGCGCTCGCTGATATCCGGGCGGCGTTCGAGGCCGGCAACGAGGTGGTGCTGGTCCGCGCACCGACCGGGAGCGGGAAGTCACTGCTCGCGCGTGCAGTCGCCGGCTGTGCCGCCCGGGGGACTCAGGCGAGCGCGACCGACCCGGTCGGCGCGTACTACACGACCCCGCAGGTCTCGCAACTCGACGATGTCGCCGCCGACCCGTTGCTCGAGGACCTCGCGATCATCCGCGGGAAGAACAACTACGACTGTATCCTGCCGGGCGAGACTGACACCCCGGTCGACCGCGCACCCTGTGTTCGTGAGCAGGACTTTGACTGCCAGGTCAAACACCGGTGTCCGTACTTCTCGGACCGGGCAATCGCGGCGAACCGTCACGTCGCCGCGATGACGCTCGCCTACTTCATGCAGACGGCCGGTTCGGACGTGTTCGGGACCCGCGATGTCGTCGTTATCGACGAGGCCCACGGACTCGGGGACTGGGCCGAGATGTACGCCACAATCGAACTCGGGCCGCGGACGGTCCCCGACTGGGAGTCTCTCCAGCCCGGGGCTATCGACGGTCTCGACGACGCCGCCGCCTACGCCCGGCGTCTGCGCGAGGCCTGTGACCGCGGACTCGCCGACCTCCGGCGGCAGGTCGAACTCACACCCGAAGCGGTTGCCCGCCGGGACCGACTGGAGGAGTTGCGCGGCGACCTGGGCTGGTTCGTCGAGGACTGCGAGAACCCTGGCAGTCCAACGACCTGGGTCGTCGACCAGCCGGCGGATGCGGGCGGGGAGGTGACTATCCGGCCGATGAACCCCGAGCGGTTCCTGCAACATACCGTCTGGGACCGCGGCCGCCGGTTCGCGCTGTTCTCGGCGACCATCCTCGACGGGGAGGCGTTCTGTGCGAGCGTGGGGCTGGACCCCGACCGCGTCGCCCTCGTCGACGTGCCGCACACGTTCCCCGTCGAGAACCGCCCGCTGTACGACGTGACACGGGGGAAGATGACCTACGACCGGCGCGAGGAGACCCTGCCAGCGCTCGCCCGCACCCTCGTCCGACTGATGCAGCGCCATCCCGACGAGAAGGGGCTGGTCCACTGTCACTCCTACGACATCCAGGAGCGCCTGACCGACCACCTGACCGAGTTCGGTGTCGGTGCCCGGGTCCGGCGACACGACCGTGATGACCGGGACGCCGCACTCGGCGCCTGGAAGCGAAGCGACGACCCCGACGTCTTCCTGTCGGTGAAGATGGAGGAGGCGCTGGACCTGGCTGGGGAGGCCTGTCGGTGGCAGTTGCTCTGCAAGGCGCCGTACCCGAACACGCAGGACTCCCGGGTTGCGGCCCGACTGGAGAACGACCGGTGGGGCTGGTACTACCGGACGGCACTCCGGACGATCATCCAGGCCTGTGGCCGCATCGTCCGCTCACCCGAGGACCACGGCGCGACCTACCTCGGGGACGCCTCACTGCTCGACGTGTTCGAGCGCGCCCGACGGACGATGCCCGACTGGTTCCGCGACCAGGTCGACCGGATGGGTAGTCCAGACCTGCCCGACTTCGACCCCGGAGCGGCCCTCCGGGGGGTCGACGGTGGTCGGTCGAGCGGCGAGCGAGCGAACCGGCCCTCGGGTCGGGGCACCCGCACGAGCGGGTCAGAGAGGGGGACGGACCACCCGCTGTCGGATGTCTGGGGCGAGTGAGTCGCCGGGTCCCGACCAAGTTGGAGCGACGATGGTGGTGGACACCTCTTCTCGACTCACGCATCTGGACCAGTCTGGGTCGAGATGATGACAGAGTCGCTCTGGTCGCCCGACTCCCAGACCACGTCCAGTTCGAACGCCGGGCCGACACCGGTGAGTATTACCCCCTCGCCGGCGCCGACTGTCGACTCCGGGGTCACATCCTCACCGGCGACCGCGGCCCACGACGTGCCGGTATCGGCGAACCCCGACCCCCTGAACTGCACCTGTCCCGCGGTGAACCTCTCACCACTCTGTACGATAATCTCCAGTGTCTCCTCGCTCTCGTCGTAGTCGTAGGCGAACGAGGTAATGGGGGGGGAGACGCTGTCGCTGTCGTCACGCTCACCGGTGTCGTTAAGCCCACCGCCGGTATCGCCGGACTCGTCGTCGCCCCCGTCCTCGGAGCCTATGAGACCTGTACAGCCGGCAACTGCCGCGACGAGGCTCGTTCCACCCACCAAGAGTGTTCGCCGAGATATCATACGCACAGGTTCGCTCTGGACGGTACAAGATCCCTGTGTTTCGACCGGCGACGGAGACCGCCAGCATACTTGTCGATGGCGCACCCAGAGACTGCATGGCCGACATCGCGGAGAAGACCGACCGCTACGAGGGGTTGCTCGCGGAGGCACTCGAGGAAGCGACGGTCGCCGCACCCGGGGAGACGCCGCTCGCGGCGGCGGCCGAGGACTGCGTGGAGATGGCCCGGTCGTATCTGGAGGATGGCCGTTACTTCCGCGACGAGGGGGACCTCGTGAACGCGCTGGCGGCGTTCTCCTACGGCCACGCCTGGCTCGACGCCGGCGCGCGGTTCGGCGTGCTCGATGTCCCCCGCGAGGGCCACCTGTTCACCGTCTGAGGCTCCCCCGCGTGTCGCGAACCGGCCAGCAGTCAGCTCTCGGCCGTCCACAACCCACAAACCGACGCGGACAGTACGTAGGCCGAGGCGGGTGGTCTCTGGCCTGGATCACCACGAGACCGTCCCGTCTCGTTCTCGA
>CAZFMN010000077.1:0-13101 GCA_964520075.1 uncultured Halobacteriales archaeon
CACGCTGGACGTCAGGTCGACCTACACACCCATCGGTCAGCAGGTCGACCCGGACATACACGCCAGACTAGTCGTGTCTAAATCACGAGGAACCGAGAGTAAGAGACAGTTCTTTATACATGGGGACTAAATAAGTCAAACGCCGTGTTGGGGAGCGAAACCGGACTGTGCCTCTGACAACCACCCCGGGTGTATGCTTCCAACCGGCTTTTTTACAATCACCCCTGAACTGTCAGATGTGCCGGGAGCGAGATGAGCGTCTTCTCGAGGTCGCCGTCGGTGATCTCGACCTGGTACGCCTTTCCCTGTGTGCCGACGACAGTGCCGGTCTCGCCGTTGAACCGCGGGTGGTACCGGCCGTCCTCGACGCTCGGGTCGATTGTGAGGTGGACGCTGTCGCCCACATCGAACTCCCGGACGACACGCTGTGGCGGTGAGGTGCCGCCTTCGCGGGCGTCGTTCTGGAGCTTGTGCCTGGTCCCCTGCTGTGGTCCGTTCGAGTTGGGCATTGGTACTGCGTAATTGCTCACTCGACTGTATAAATCGTGCGTTCCCCGACTGCGAGGGTTCGATGGGTTTATCTGACCCGACAGAAAAGTCACAAACTAGAAGCGGGCTCGTAGATCAGTGGTAGATCATCCCCCTGGCACGGGGAAGGCCCCGGGTTCAAATCCCGGCGAGTCCATCCGGATTCCTTCGCCGCGGTCAGGGTTCCACACCGCAAGGTACAGACTCTGTACCGGGAGGACTCGGGCGCTTGGGGCAGACGGGGACGGATGCGCCAGGACCCGGCGGCAGCCATCGCCGGCGCTGACAGGTCGGCACAGGGGGGACAGCCTCTGGTCGTGCTCTCGACCGGCAGTCGACTGTCTCTGTCTCTGAAACGCGTGGAACCGCCTAATCGCGTCGACAACCGAGCGGGTCGTATGAGATTCACTCGCCGTCGACTGCTCGCGTCGGCAGCCGGTCTCTGTGTGCTCTCCGGCTGTCTCGGATTGTCTGACGACAGCGACCGCTCACTCCCGACGACACCGACCGGTGCGTGGAACCAGTCGGGGAGCGACGCCCAGAACACGTCCAACCCCGACGTCACCGTCCCCGACCGCGGAACACCGGCCTGGAGTGGCGGCAGCGGCCTCATAACGCCGCTGGTCGTCGACGAGACGGTGTACACCGTCGACGACGTGCTGACCGCACTGGATGCACAGACCGGCGAGAGCCGGTGGCAGACAGACCTCGATATCGACGAGTCACCGAACTCGGCCACCCAGCCGGCCGTTGCTGGAGAGCAGATTCTGCTGGCCTCCGAGGACCAACTCGCGGCGTTCGATACCGCCGACGGCAGCACGCGGTGGGACCGGAGCATCACCGGTTTACCGGGCGGACCGGTAACAGTCGACACAGACCGTCAGATGGGGTTCGCGTTCTTCCATCGCCCGGAACGGAGCGAGTCCACGTCCGAACTCGTCGCCTTCGACGTCGAATCCGGCGACACAACGTGGACAGCCCCACTGAGTGGAGTCTCGAGTGCGCCAGCGGTGTTCGAGGACCACGTCTACGTCACCGGGCGGGCGGGGCCGGACACGCGTGTTCTGCGGTGCTTCGACGTGGACAGCGGTGGGTTGGTGTGGGAACGAGAGCCCGAGGACCCGAAGACCCGACCCGTCTGCACGGACACGGGTGTTCTGGTCGGCGAGAGCGCGGCGATCAGCGTCTACGACCACTCCAACGGGGTGCGGTCGGCCTCGGTTGGCGTTCCAAACGAACAGATCCGCGCGATTGCCGTCGACGACGGGACGGCGTTCGTGCTCGCCGGGTCCGGTCTCTCGGCGGTCTCCGTACCGGATGGCGACGAGCGGTGGTCGCGGGGGGAGAATCAGGCGCGGGCCGGCGGTCTCGCGGTCGGAGAGAACAGTATCGTGGCACCAGTCTCTCAGGAGTCACTCGGCTCCGGCCCGTCTGTCGCCGCCTTCGACAGGGCGGATGGCACGCTCCGGTGGCAGTACGTCGTCGACGGCGTGTTCAGCCCGAAGATCGTGAGCCAACCGGTTCTCGCCGACGGTGCGGTGTTCGTGATGAGCAACACGGAAACCGGTGTGACCGCCCTCGGTGACCTCCCGCCGCAGGAAGACGCCTCGTAGTCACACCGCGTGGCAGTGTGTCGGGTCGATGGCCCGGCCTGTGGCCCGGTGAGCAACCGGGGACTGCGGTCGCCGGGAACGGATACGACCGGTCGAGAGACCGGTGAACACCACAGACCCCGTCCGGGGCCAACCCGGAATCCCGCAAAGCGGGGTGCCCTCCCCGGTGACGGTGCTGCGGTCCGGACACACCAATCTGAAACGGGTAGCAACGGGGTTCTGTTACCCGGCTGTCACGGCTGGCGCTCGTCGCCGAACCCGACGGCAGGCCCCTCGCGGTCGACCCCGCGGACGAGCCCCAGTGCGGCCGCGATATCACCCACGAGCGGGGGGTCGCGCTCGCGGAACGTCTCGATGCGTGTGTTGGCAGTCTCGCGTCGCTCGTTCGCGGTTTCGGCGTCGCGCGCGGCGGCGGTGTCGGCGGCCTCGACCATCGTGGCCGCCGCCGCGACGAGCAGCCCCACCCACTCGGCCAGGTCCGAGAGCAGTGTCTGGACCCGGTCGACGTCGACGCTCTCGTCTCCATCCCCGAGTGTTCCGGCGCTGTCACGCGCCTGCTCGATGCTCGTCACCGCCGCCGCGAGCGTCTCCCGGGCCTCGTCGAACCCGGGAGCCGCGGCCTCGTAGTCGCTCTCGTTCCACAGCGCGAGGGCCTGTCTGTACCGGTCGCCGCCCTCGTTCGTCTGCTCCACGCCGGTCTGTACGGTCTCCCAGCACTCGACCCGGTGTTCGTAGTTCGGAATCCGGTCCTCCGGACGGCTGGACATGACCTCGCGGGGTTCGTCGTCGTGACCCAGCCCCAGCAGATGGCCGACCTCGTGTTTCGCCGTCGTCCGGACCCCACCGACCGGCCGGGCGGCGGCGACGACCCGGGCGACAGACGGCTCCGGAACGCTCGTGTCCGGCCGGAGCACCGGCGCACAGCCGAGCACGCGGTCGCTGTACCCCTCGACGTCCGAACAGCCCTCCGGACCGTCGGTGTACGCGAGCACCACGTCCGGTGTTCCGGTCTCGACGAGTTCGAACTCGACCGCGAACCCGGCGTAGCGCTCGCTGTTCGACGCCCAGAACGACAGCACTGTCTCGGTCAGTTCCCCGAGACTGTGCGGGCTGTCGGTCTGCTCGTCGACGCGCACAGTCACCGTCTCGCCGGCGAACGGGTGGCTGTCGTCGGCGTCCGCGCTCGGAATCGAGAGACAGCCTGCCGTTGCTGTGAGCCCTGCGACCCCTGCGAGGACTGTTCGACGTCGCATCACCGCTGTTTTGTTGCCGATAGCTAAACTGTTGTTCGGTTCGACCGTACAGCAGACGGAGTGTCGAGGCGCTCGCGAGTCCAGCGGTGTCGGTGGGCAGACACCCGAAGCCGGTTCCCCCGGCTACTGTCCGGGTGCCGTCTCGCCCAGACCGCGGACTGCCCCCCGTTTCAACTCGCGGGCTTTCCGTTCGAGTCGCTCGGCCACCACCCCGGTCGGGTCGCCGTTCTCGTGGCCCTCCGCGACGATATCGACGAGCGCGGAGCCGACGATGACACCGTCGGCCCCCGCCGAGACGATGCGCTCGGCGTGGTCACCGGTCTTGATACCGAACCCGACCGCCTTCGGCACGTCCCAGTCGGCGATACGGGCGAGCGAGCGCTCGGTGTACTCCGAGACCTCCTCGCGTGCGCCGGTGGTGCCGAGACGGGCCTGCACGTAGACGTATCCCGAGACGAACTCCCGCATCCGGTCGAGTCGCTCACCCTCGGTTGTCGGTGCGACGATAAAGACGAGGTCGAGTCCGAACTCGTCACAGGCCGCCCGCAGCGGGGCGGCCTCCTCGGCGGGCAGGTCCGGAATGACGAACCCGCCGATACCAACCTCGGCGGCGCGCTCGACGAACGGCCGCGGTCCCGCCTCGCTCCCGTACTGGTAGACCAGATTGTAGTAGGTCATACAGACGAGCGGCACGTCCACGTCCAGTTCCGCGACGAACTCGAAGTAACGGTCCGGGGTCATACCAGCCTCCAGCGCGCGGACAATCGCCGACTGAATCGTCGACCCCTCCGCGATCGGTTCGGAAAAGGGCAGTCCGAGTTCGATGGCGTCGGCACCGCCGTCGGCCAGCGCCTCGACGTACCGCAGTGACTGCTCGTAACTCGGGTCACCGACCGCGAGATACGGGACGAGCGCGGGGTCGTCGAACGCCGCTTCCAGGCTCACGACCCATCACCGGCCGTGTGACCGCCGAGGTCACGGAACAGCTCCATCGTCGGCCCGACATCCAGGTCCCGGGACTGTGTCTCCTCGATGACCGTCTCGAGGTCCTTGTCGCCCCGGCCCGAGACGTTCAGCACCACCACCTCGCCGAGTTCGTCGTGGTGCTGTTCGAGGTAGCCGAAGGCGTGGGCCGTCTCGAGTGCGGGGATGACACCCTCCTCGCGGGCGAGACGGTGGAACGCCGCGAGCGCGGCGTCGTCGTCGACGTTGACCGCCCGCACCCGGCCCCGGTCGACCATCTCCGCGAGTTCGGGTCCGACACCGGCGTAGTCCAGCCCGGCCGACACGGAGTGTGACTCCATTATCTGGCCGTCACCGTCCTGCAACACCTTCGTCCGTGCGCCGTGGAGCACACCCTCGTCACCGGTCGAGAGGGTGGCGGAGTTCGGTGCGACACCCGCGTCCTCGTCGACAGACAGCGACGAACCGCCGGCCTCCACCGCGTACAGGTCGACCGGGTCGTCGCGGAACTGCTGGAACATGCCCATCGTGTTCGACCCGCCGCCGGCACACGCGAGCACCGCGTCCGGGAGTCGGCCGGCCGTCTCCAGCATCTGTTCGCGGGCCTCCTCGGAGATGACGGCGTGGAAGTCCCGCACCATCGCCGGGAACGGGTGTGGGCCGACGATGCTCCCGATGACGTAGTGGGTCTCCTCCACGGTGGCCGCCCAGTCGCGCATCGTCTCACTGATGGCCTCCTTCAGCGTGCCCCGCCCGGTGGTGACCGGTGTGACCGTCGCACCGTTCGTGCGCATCCGGAAGACGTTGGGTCGCTGGCGCGCGATGTCGGTCTCACCCATGTATATCTCGCAGGGCATATCCAGGTGGGCCGCCGCCATCGCGGTGGCGGTGCCGTGCTGGCCGGCCCCCGTCTCGGCGATGATGCGCTCTTTGCCCATGTACTTCGCCAGCAGCACCTGCCCGAGCGCGTTGTTCAGCTTGTGGGCCCCGCCGTGGAGCAGGTCCTCACGCTTGAGATACACCTCCCGGTCGTAGCGCGCCGAGAGCTGGTCGGCCCGCCCGAGCGGCGTCGGTCGGCCGCCGAAGTCGGTGAGTCGCTCGCGGAACTCGTCGAGGAAGCCGTCCTCGTTTTTCAGAACGTACCGCTCGT
This sequence comes from uncultured Halobacteriales archaeon, assembly GCA_964520075.1. Lineage (GTDB taxonomy): Archaea > Halobacteriota > Halobacteria > Halobacteriales > Haloarculaceae > Halovenus. The sequence continues at coordinate 5,508 of CAZFMN010000077.1, forward strand.
AGGCGTCGCTCAGCTCCTCGATCGCCGGCATCAGCGCCTCCGGCACGTACTGACCGCCGTACTCGCCGAAGGTTCCGTCGGTGCTCATGCCCCACCCTCCGTGCCTGTCGAAGTTGACTCTGTGGGTCCGGTCGCCGCTGTCAGCCGGCGGGTGTTCCCCTCGACGGTGGCCCCGCCGCTCAGTATCGCCGACCCGACGAGCAGACCGTCGGCACCGGCCTGACGCATCCGGCGGGCGTCCGCGGGGCTCCCGATACCGCTCTCGGCGACGAGTGTCACGTCTGCGGGTACCGCGGGCGCAACCGACCCGAACGTGTCGAGGTCGACGACCAGCTGTGACAGGTCGCGGTTGTTCACGCCGACGATGTCGGCACCGGCATCGAGCGCCCGGGTCAGCTCCTCGCGGCTGTGGACCTCGACGAGCACCTGGAACCCCCGGTCGCGGGCGGCCCCGACCAGCCCCGGCAGGTCCTCGACGAACCGCGCGATCAGCAGGACGACGTCCGCGGCGACTGTGTCGAGCTGTGCCTCCGAGCGGAGGAAGTCCTTTCGCAACACCGGTACGTCGACGGCCTCGCGGACACGGCGCAGGTCCCCGGGGCTCCCGCCGAACTCCTCCGGTTCGGTGAGCACCGACAGCGCGGCGGCCCCGCCCGCGACCATCGCCTCGGCGAGTTCGACCGGGTCCTCGCTGTGTTCACCGTCGGTCGTCGGTGACGTCGGCTTTATCTCTGCTATCACCGGCACACGCCCCTCGCCCGCGGCGCGGTCGAGCGCCGCCGGCAGTGACCGCGGCTCCACCTCGACTGGCTCCCCGCCACCACCGCGCTCGTCTGCACGCTCCAGTATCGACCTGACCACCGGTGCGATTGTCTCTGTGTCGTTCATTGATGAACACTAGTGCACAGAGATGTACTAAGCCTTGCGCCATCGGGACGGTGTCGGTCAGTGTGAGCGACCGGCGGTCCCGCGTGGTGTGGTCCGGGCTCCCGGGTATCTCCGCCGCGGGGACGCCACAGGCATTTATATCAGGAGACTGCATTCACGCACATGAGAGAGACATCGGAGCGACCGACCAGCGGGTCGCCCGAGGAGACAGCACAGGCGGTGTCCGCTCCCGCGGGACCGACAGGTACGGCGCGCGAGCGGTCTCAGCACGGCGGCGGCGTGCCCGCGGAGACGCCGGCAACCGCGGGCGAGTCGACGGCGCGGCTGACAGCGGTGTGGCGGGCAGACAGCAGGGGGACGACGCTCCAGACGGGGACCGCTCGCGGGCGCGACGCCCGGGTCCCGGCGGGGGGTGCGCCCGGAGTCCGATAGATGGCAGAGACGCTGGCGTTCGATTACACGGACAACCCGCGCACCCGACAGCTGGTCGACCGGATAACAGACTGCGTGGAGAGCATGAGTCTCGGGTTCGACGGGTACGGCGACGCGCAGATAAAGGGGCCGGGGCTGTACGCCGCGGTGGTCGCCGGTCGGAGTGTCGCCGGGTACGCCGACCCGATGGGTGCGAACCGGTGGCCGGTCGATGTCTGCGGGAACGTCCTCGCCGGCATCGACGACTGCCACGCGGCGACATCGAAGGTCGCACGCTCCCGCGACGGTGGTGTCGTGGTCGGTGTCGACGGCACCGTGCTCGAACAGATGGTGCGATTCCGCAACGTCGAGGGCGACAGCCTGCCGCCGGAGGTGAGTCTGGCGGATATCGCGTACGCCGACTGGATGGGTGCACGACACATGAGCGCCTACGAGCAGTCACTCCGGCCGGAGGTGGTGGCGACGGTCACGCTGAGCGAGGAGACCGGCCGCGTGACCGTCTTCGAGGCCGGCGAGTACGAGACTGTCCCCCGGTCGTCGCTCGGTGAGCCCTGGCGCGCCACCGAGTGACCCGGTGTGGCCGGTCCGACCGACACGCTCTTGTCGGTGCCGCGAGGAGACGGGTCATGACCCACGAGGTTGCGGTCGTCCCGGGCGACGGTATCGGTACCGAGGTGATTCCGGCGGCGACGCGGGTGCTCCGGGCGACGCCCGTCGAGTTCACGTTCGTCCGTGCCGAGGCGGGCGACGAGACGAGAGCCGAGACAGGCGAGGCACTGCCCGGGCGCACGCGAACGGTCGCCGCCGAGGCCGACGCGACGCTGTTCGGGGCCGCGGGCGAGACGGCCGCCGACGTCATCCTGCCGCTGCGGCAGGTTGTCGGGTCGTTCGCCAACGTCCGGCCGGCGCGGAGCTACCCCGGTGTCGACGCGCTCGCCCCGGCGACCGATATCGTCTTCGTGCGCGAGAACACCGAGGGCGTGTACGCGGGTATCGAGAGCGAGATTGCCGAGGGTGTGCGGACGCTGACCCGTGTCACGACAGCGACAGCCTGCGAGCGCATCGCCGAGTTCGGGTTCGCCTACGCGGCACAGAACGGGTACGACCAGGTGACAGTCGCCCACAAGGCGAACGTGATGCGCGAGACTGACGGACTCTTTCTCGACGCCGTCCGGCGTGTCGGTGAGGAGCGCGGAGCGTCCTACGAGACGGCGCTGATGGACGCGCTGGCGATGCACCTGGTGATGCGCCCCGAGGAGTACGGGGTGGTCATCTGTCCGAACCTGGCCGGTGACGTGCTCTCGGACCTGGCGGCGGGGCTGGTCGGCGGACTCGGACTGCTACCGTCGGCGAACGTCGGGCCGGAGAACGCGCTGTTCGAACCGGTCCACGGCACCGCGCCCGACATCGCCGGTGAGGGTCTCGCCAACCCGACAGCGGCGATTCTCTCGGCGGCGATGCTGCTGGAGCATCTCGGGCACCCGGACGTGGCGGCCCGCGTCGACGATGCCGTCGAGACGGTGCTCGCGGAGGGACCGACCACGCCCGACCTGGGGGGTGCGGCGACAACCGACGACGTGACCGACGCCGTCCTCGCGGAGATTGAGATGGAGTTATAAGCCCGGGCAACGAGATAGAGAACAATGGAACACGTCGACGTGGCAATCGTGGGCGGCGGGCCGGGCGGCGCGTCGGCGGCGTGGACGGCCGCCGAACACGGCGCGAACGCCGTCGTCTTCGAGAAGGGGGTCCCCCGCGAGGAGCGCACCGGTCCGGGACCGGACTCGACTGACGCGGCCGGGTTGCTCGACTACTGGGTCGACCTGATGGAGTTCGGCCCCGAGGAGCTTCCCGACGAGGTCGTCCTGCAGGAGTTGACGGGCGCGAAGTTCGTCGGTCCCGAGGAGGAACTGACGCTGAACACCACCGGGATGCCGTCGCGGTACCCCTCGTTCGGACTCGCGTTCGACCGTGCGGCGTTCGACGACTGGCTGCGCGAGGAGAGCGAGGCCGCCGGCGCATCCTACCGGGTCGGTGACTCGGTGATAGACGTCGAGACCGACCTCGACGGGCGCGAGCCGAGTCACACGCTGACCCTCGCCGATGGCGACCAGTTCGAGGCAGACTACCTCGTGCTCGCGGACGGGCCACAGCGGACGGTCACAATCGAGACACTCGACCAGTTCACGCCCGCCGACAGGCAGATGGCCGACCTGCTCGACCCCTCACAGGTGAACCACATCGCATACCAAGAGCACCGCCGGGTGCCCGCGGGGCTGGCGGACTCGACACGACTGCGGTTCTGGTGGGGACACATGCCGGGTCACACCGCATACCCGTGGGTGTTCCCGAACCACGACGACGTCTCGCGGATCGGACTCACGATGCCCATCGGGCTCGATATCGACGAGTTCGACGCCGAGGAGTGGCCCCTGCTCCGGGCCGACGACGACCGTATCCCCCGCGGCGAGGAGTATCTCCGGCGTCTCGTCGAACACGAGTACCCGGCCTACGACCTCGACGATATGCCGCTGGTCGAGGACCGCGGCAAGCAGGGCGGTGTCGAGACCTACCCCATCTCCTCGACACGCCCCATCGAGTCACCCACCGGGGCCAACATCGCCGTCGTCGGCGGCGCGATGGGCGGGACCTCCGCCTTCCACGAGGGCGGTGACCACATCGCCGTCCGCACCGGGAAGATAGCCGGTGAACTCGCCGCCACGGGGTCACTCGCCGAGTACAACCAGTCCTGGCAGCGGGCGCTCGACCTCGAACTCTCCCGGAACGTCACCGTCGCCGAACTCGTCGACGGCTACGGACCGGGTGACTGGGACCGGGCGTTCCAGATCGCCAACATCGTCGCCGGCAACTCGAAGCTGAAGGCCCTGCTGAAATCCGGCGTCTCCGGGCTGAAACTCCTCTGGAACTACAGGCGAGCGCTGGGCCGGTACAACGACGGCGGCTACGTCCAGTTCCGCGAGCGCGAGTACGCCGTCTGACCGGAGCGAGACTCGCGCCGGGCGTCTGGTCTTCCGCTGTCGCTCGTGCCGGACTCGACACCGGGTGTACCGGTCTCGCGCGCTCGTGCTGGACGAGACTTCGTCAGTGCCGGGCGTCTGGTCCTCCGCTGTCGCTCGTGCTGGACGAGACTCAGTCAGCGCTGGGTGTGCTGGTCGCTCCCGCCGTCGTCGTCGAGGATGCGGCCGTGGGCGTCGATCTCGCCGCTGCGGATGCGGGTACTGCTGATCCGGGTACCGTCCTCGGCGACGACGAAGGGGGCGGTGTGAATCTCGAGACGCGGGAGACCGTCGCGACCGCGCCGGCGGTTTATCTCGTTCGCGCGGCGCTGGGCCTTTGCCTCCGGGGAGACGACAAGAGCGTCCACGTCGTCGCGGGTCGCGGCCGGGCCCTGTGTGTCCGAGAGACGGATAATCTCGAAGGAGGCGCTGTAGGCAGCGCCGAGACGGGAGAGTTCGGCGTCGAGGTCGCGCCGGCGCTTCTCGAAGGGGCCGAGATACTCCGCGTGGCCGGAGTCGTCCCGGGTCCGTGTCGCCAGGTCGGTGTCGGTCAACCCGACGATGACGTGGCCCTCACCGGTGCCGTCGTGGCTGGCGGTCTGGAACGCCGTGTGCAACAGCGCCCGGTGGCCGTTGTGGACCGGCGTGAACGTCCCCCCCAGGATGGCGATCCGTTCTGTCACGACTCGGCGTTCGGCCCACGCCACTGTATACGTACTGGTCCGCACCCGGGTCGTCGTGACCGGTCCCGCGACACCGACAGCCCTGCTCAGATCTTGAGCACCCCGAACACCCCGAGGGTCTCCCCGATGACCCACGCGATGAACACGAGATACGCTGTCAGCAGGACGTACGACTCCGGGTCGGTGAGCAACAGGTCGGTCCGGAGGGCGGTGAACAGGATGATAGTCGCGACCGTCAGCACGCCCATCATCGGTGCCGCGACGTTGAACGAGACCGGCGCGCTCCCGGCGATGAGCACACCGAGCGGGATCGCCACCAGCAGGTCGAACGTGTTGCTCCCGAGCACGTTCCCGAGGCTGGTCACACCCTTTCCGCCGCGTGCCGCCCGGACACTGACGAGCGCGTCGGGCAGACTCGTCGCCGCGGCGATGATGGTCACACCGGCGAGAAACTCCGGAATCCCGAACGTGGCGTTCAACCCCTCGACCGCCCCGACCAGCGACTCCACCGCGACGAGGATGGCGAGCAACCCGGCCGCCAGTGTGCCCCACTGGCGGCGCAGGTCTATCTCGCCACCGGCGTCCTCGCTCTCGTAATCACCGACATCCTGCCACTGGATGAACAGGTACAGCCCGTAGAGCAACAGCGGGATCACCGCGAGCGGACGCGTGACGGTCCCGCTGAGCGTGGTGTCGCCCCCGACCGGGTAGTAGATTATCGCGAGCGCGAACGTGATGAGGAGCGCGGAGACCGCAATCATGTAGAACTGTGCCTCCTTGTACACGACCGTCCGGCTCACGTCCAGCGGGGCGTCGGCCGCGAGTCCGGACAGCGCGGGGATGACGAGGATGTTGAATATCGCCGACCCGACGATAGCACCCACGCCCATCCCGAACGACCCCCCGAGTGCGGTGACGACGACACTCGCCAGTTCGGGGAAACTCGACCCGACGGCCACGACGATAGAGCCCTGCACCACGGCCGGCAGTCCGTAGTACGTCGAGAGCGCCTCGGCTGAGCTCTCCAGCCACCCGCTCCCGACCCAGATTATCACGGTCGTAATCGCGATGACGACGACGTGGACCGGTGTCGCGTCGGGCAGCGGCACGAGTCCGTTGAGTATCATCTTCGGACCTCCGTCGGCGACTGCGACCGCGTGGTCCCCGGGGACCGGTCGTCACGGCCTGTGAGACTCGTGCCCGCAACGCCGGCGCACACGCGGCAGTCGGAGGCCGGGGGCCCCGGGCCGTCGGGACGTTCGACTCCGGTCAGGGGTGGCCACGGCCCGGTGACCCATCCCGACGCGGGCGTGGAGGGGGACTCGGACATCTGTGATAGCTTGTGCTGTCGGGATACAAGAGTGGGACGGTCCCGCGTGGCGTCGCCGGGCCCCGTCGGGCGGCATCCTCTTTTGACCGGCCACCGTACGGGAGCTATGGACGAGCAGACCGCGCTGGCGGTGCTGGCAGAGCAGGTGTCGTCGGCGGGCGACGACGCGGCCGTCGTCGACGGGCACGTGCTCACGACCGATATGCTCCACGACCGGACGGACTTCCCGGCCGGGACGACGAGCTACACGGCGGGCTGGCGGGCCGTCGGCGCGTCGCTGTCGGATGTCGCCGCGATGGGTGCCGAGCCGGTCGGGGTGGTCGCCGCGTACGGTGCACCCTCGTTCGCGGGTGTCGAGTCGTTCGTCGAGGGGGCGCAGGCGGTCTGTGAGCGGGTCGACACGGCCTACGTCGGCGGTGACCTCGACACACACCAGGAGCGCACCGTCGCCACGACAGCGCTCGGCCGGACCGACGAGCCGGTGTCCCGGTCGGGCGCACGGCCGGGTGACGCGGTCTGTGTGACCGGGACACTGGGGCGGAGCGGGGCGGCCTGCCGGCTGTTCGCGGCCGGTGAGACCGAGCAGGCGAACGCGCTGTTCCGGTTCGACCCCCGTGTCGGTGCCGGGCGGGCGCTCGCCTCCCACGCGACGGCGATGATGGACAGTTCCGACGGTCTGGCGCGCTCACTGCACCAGCTGGCGGCGGCGAGTGACTGTGGTATCGCCGCCGAGTCACCCCTGCCCGTCGACGACGCTGTCGAGGCCGTCGCCGACGACCACCGGGACCGGCGTGAACTGGGCGTGTTCTTCGGCGAGGACTTCGAACTGGTGTGTGCGCTCCCGCCGGACCGGGTGAGCGACGCCCGCGCGAAAACGGCTGTCCCGCTCGCGAGGGTCGGGACCGTCACCGGGGCAGGTGTCACCCTCGACGGTGACCCGCTCCCGGACCGGGGGTACACGCACGGCGGCTGAACCCCCTGCCGTCCTCGGGGTCCGTCGAAACGATTAATCCAGTCCCGCGGAAAGCGTGACCGATGACTGTGGACGACACACTACCCGAGTCGGCGCTGGGACTGTCTGTCGGGGTCGCGGCGGTCCTGCTCGCGCTGGTCGTGCTCCCGGGGATGGGCGGGGTCGCGGCAGCACAGGAGGGCGGTGCGGTCAACGTCTCGATCGAACCGGCCGAGAGCGAGGTTCCTGCCGACGGGAACACCACGCTCGCGCTGGTCGTCGAGGGGGCAGA
>CAZFMN010000078.1:0-13080 GCA_964520075.1 uncultured Halobacteriales archaeon
AACCGCTTGATAGCCGTTGCCGTTCAGCGTCCCACCAGTTATACGCACGTTTACTGGTGTCGAAGGAAATCGGAGATTTCCTGACCATTGGAAAACGAAGTTTTCCAAGACGTCTACGCTCCCCGACGTGGGCGAGGAACGCAGGCTATGTGTCCGCTTCCGCATATACCGCAACGCGATATTCTTCGCGCCATTATAATCCGCGTTGATTTCGTAGCCGCATTTGAGGCACTTGAATTTCTCACCGTCACGATTATCCTCGTGAGTGAAGCCACAGTCGGTGTGTGAACAGCGTTGGCTCGTGTGGGCCGGGTCAACCTGTTCAACCGCGACACCCTGTTCCGGAGTCTTGTACTCAACGTATTCTACGAGACGGCGGAACGCCCAGACATGATGCCAGTCAGCATGGGGAAGCCGCTCCCGGATATCGGTCAAATCCTCGAACACGATCACGTCGCAGTCGTGGGCAACCGCTTCGTCCACGATCTCGTTGGCAACCGTGTGGATGTACTGTTTCCGCCACGCACGCTCACGTTTCCCAAGCCGAAGCAGAGCGTTGTGCGCGGCCTGCGTGCCGCGCTGTTGCATCTCTGCCCGGCGTTTCTCGAACTCTCGAATCCAGTGGTCGTATTCGTCACCGCTCCAGAACGTACCCGTTGACGCGACGGCAAGACTGTTCACGCCGAGGTCGATCCCGAGGACTGTTTGGTGCCCGGTATCGTCCGAACCCTCAAGTTCAACAGGTTCGCCGTCGTCGTCTACGTTCCGTGTGGTGACGTGGAAGTAGAACTCGTCGCTGGCTTGGTCGTACTGGAGTGTACTCGTCCGAAACTCGTAGTCGTCCGACAAGACGTAGTCTTCGTATGGTGTTGGACTGTCTGCTGGCAGTTGAAACTCGAACTCAACTCGTCCGCTGACGGTGGCGAGTGAGATTTTGTTCCGGTAGAACGTCGCACTGCGTTTGTCAAACACAATGCTCCACGAGGTGAACTCTGGCTTGTTCGTCCGTTTGCCCTTCTTCCAGCGGTCGACACCACTGTCAACAGCGTGGACAGCACGCCGGATGGCTTCTTGAACGAGGTTCGCGTTCAGGTCTGTTTCGTCTTTGAGTCGGTCGTAGAGCGCGTCTCTCGCTTTGCTGTTTGACCTAACACAGTTCTCGTAGTCGGTGTTGTCCCAGCAGTAGTCACTGGCTTGGTTCGCACAGTAGAGGAATCGGTCTGCGGTTTCGTGGAGGTCTTCATAATGCTCGTCGGGAACGACGAGTTTGACCGGTGCGGTTCGTCGGACCTCCATGTTTCAGACGTGTACCTGCGGGTACTTACTGGTTGGGAGTCAGACTGGTGTGGTAGCGTGGTTTGGTTGGCAGTGGTGTCGGCTTCCTCTCCGGCCGACTCGTTCGCTTCACTCACTCCTTGAGGCCGGAGGCTCCGTCTTGAAACCGCTGAACTGTTTCGAGTGGGCAACCAGATATCTCAGTCCGGGTTCCGACGTGGGTCTGCACGGTGGATGAGTTGTCCTGCGACACGGCCGCCGTGTTTGGCCGCAGACGGGCAGCGCGGTCGCCGTGCAGCGTTGCCCGTAGCGGGACCGTGCGACCGATTTCACGAGCGTCTCCACACACCGAAGCGACTCACCCTCGTCGAAGTCTCGTCCTGATCAAAGTTGAACAGTCGTGGCGCCTCTGGCTCGAACCGGTGTCGAGACGGTCGAACAGCACCTGCATACAAAAGATGTCGAACACCTCGCCACCGTCGGCGTCGTTCGACAGTCTCTCCCCGGGTGTGTCGGTCCACAGGTCACCGCCAGGAGACACGGCACACAGTCTGGGGCGAGTGCGGCCCGGCACGGGTCGGATCGGTGCTCACCGGTCGCTCCGGGAGGTGACGTGACCGGACGGCAGTTCCGCCGGGGGCGCGAGAACGAGTGCCCCCCGCTGTCGACCCGAACCGCCACCGGCGCGTGTGGTCCAGCACCGGAGCAAGTGCGAGTCACGGGAGAAACAACGTCCCGGAGGCGGGACTGCTTACCGGTCGGCATCGCTCTGGTCGGTCTCGGAACCGTCCAGCTCCTCCTCGCTGTCGGTCCCGTTGGTGTCTTCGACGTCGCCCTCGGAATCATCTGCCTCCGCGCTGTTGGTCCCGTTGCTCTCTTCGACGTCGACATCGGAACCGCCCGCCTCCTCGCCGTCGCCCTCCACGTCCGAGGGCACGGGTGGCCGCACCGGTTCACCCCGTCCAATCCAGGCGAGCGCGAGTCCGAGGGCCAGCAGTCCCAGCGACTGCAGCAGAAGCGACACGATCGCGCTCTCGAGGGCGCCGAATATCCCGGCAAACACGAGTTCGGGATCGATCTCACCCTCGGCCGGGGGTGGTGCCGACGTGACGCTGAGAAGCACGAATAGCACGGCACCGGTCAGGAGAGACAGGACGGCCGCAACCGAGACTGCAACGCCAGTTTGTTTGGCCGTCTGCTCGTACGACCGCGACCGGTAGATTATCACACCGACCGAGACCAGCACCAGCACCGCGCTCCCCAGGAACAGACGCTGTATGTTGCCAACAACCGGTCTGAGAAGACTCAGCGACCCCTCGTCGAGATTCTCCTCGATGATGATGCGCTCGGGGAGTGTCTCGTTTATTTCCTGTTGTGTCTCCGCGGTGGTGTCGGCGCCGCGGAGGCGCTGACGGACTGTCGTGTAGTTCAGCGAGACGTCCACAGTATCCCGCTCGCCGTCGAGAAACGCGTAGATATCCCGAATATTCCTGTCGATCTCGCCTCTCGTGTAGTTTGTCGGGAACCCCGTCTCGGCCAGGGCCGCCGTCTCGTTTGTCGTCGAGAGCCCCTCGGTGAAGTCCTCCCGCAGCGCCACAGTCACATCTGTGTAGACGTTCTCGTCGTCGAAGCTCTCGACGACGTGCGATTCAGAGAGAACCGTCTGCTGACCAATAGTAATGAGATTGACAGAAAAAAGCACAACTGCGAGGAGTCCAACTAGCGCCACAGCGAGTGTCCGCTTCCGTCGGTGTTCGTCGGTATCCAACCGGGTCATGTGGTTCCCCGTTCGATTCTCTCTCGGGTGGTTCGGACCGTGAGAGAACAGTTCACCTGCTACAAAGGTTTATTTTTCGGTAGAAGTAACGACTGTACAGGTGAAATGAGCAGCGAGGCAGAGGACGCCGTCAGCGGTGATGACGATGCACCCGACCGGCAACTGCGGACAGTCGGAGTTATCGTCGGGTGTCTGCTCGCCATCTTCATTGTCGCGGGCGGCATCGGCGCGGTGTCCGCGCCGGTCGAGTACATCGGTTTCGAGGGGAATCTCACGATCGGCCCCGGCGTCGAGGAGGAAGGGGGGGCCACGGGAGGTGGCAACGTCAGTGAGAGCGGTGGCGGCAACGGCGGCACAGGCGGTGGTGGGAGCGGTAACAGCACCGCGAGTGGCAGTGGCGGGGACGGCAGCGTGGCCGGCCCAGTAATAAACTTCGAGAGCGATGAAACGGACAGCGCCCCCGCCGTAGGGAACCGGACACCTATCGAGCAGCGCATCAGTGACAAGAAGGTACACTTTATCGTCGAGGCAAACAGGTCGGCGTACTGGCGACTCGCCGCGTACAACAGCTACGACGGCGGCCAGTGGGTGCGAACGGGGTCGTCTCCGGTTCACGAGCAACCGCCGGGCGGTCGCTCGCGCGAGGTCCTGTTCCAGAATGTGACACTCCGTATCCCCTCCATCGCGGTGCCGGCGGCGTTACGCCCGATAGATACGCCGGCGTCGGCCGCGCTCGGCGGCGCGTCGAGCGTCATCCTGAACGAGTCCGCGGAGCCCGGTGACTCGTTTTCCATCGCGAGTCTACTGCACGAGACAGACACAGAGGCCCTCGACGGAGCCGGAACCAGGTATCCCGAGGCCATCGAACAGCGGTACACCGGTGTCCCGGATGAAGTTCCACGGCGGGTCCACGAACGAGCGGCCGAGATAACAGCGCCTGCCGAAACCCCGTACGAAACAGCAGCATTACTCGATGCGTGGTTCAGATACAACTACGAGCTAACAAACGACACGACAACCGGCGACCAGGTCGTCGCCGAACTGCTGTTCGAGCGCGAGCAGGGATACAGCGGCCAGTTCGCAACCGCGATGACCGTCATGTTGCAGGCACAGGACATTCCAGCACGGTACACGGAGGGGTACGCGCCGGGCGAGTACAATCCGGAAAACGGGACCTACGTCGTCTCGAACAAACAGGTGCACAGATGGGTCGAGGTGTACTTTCCCGGGCACGGGTGGACACCGTTCGACCCGACCCCGCGGGAGGACGGGGGCACGCGAGACGCCGTCGGGACGAGCAACTACTCGGTCGGTGAGGGTCCCGGCGGTCGGTTCGACCCTCCGTTTTTCGACGTCACAGTACGGGAGATCAGTCAGCCAGCAATCGCGGGCGAACAACTGAACGTGAGTGTGGGCGTGACCAACACCGGCGATATCGCGGGAAGACAGACTGTGAAACTGGACGCCGGTGGACTCGGAAACGACTCCTCGACAGTGACCCTCGGCGGCGGCAACGCCACTGTCGAGAGTTTCATCGTGGGAACAGGCGAGGACGACGCCGGGAACTACACTGTGACGGCCAGCACCGACGACCAGAGCCACGACCCCGACAACGAGACAGTACGCGTGTACGAGGAGTTCTTCGAGGTGGAGATAGCGGAGACGAACGAACCGGTGACAGCGGGTGGGACAGTTGAGGTGACCGCGAACGTGACGAACGCAGGTCTCGCGGGCACACAGACCGTCGAGGTGGACGCAGGACCACTCGGAAACAACTCGGCGGCGGTGACGCTGGGCGGTGGCGAGTCGACCACCCGGACCCTGACTGTCGACACCGAAGTGGGCGACGCCGGGAACTACATCCTAATGGCCGAGGGCGACGGTAACGCGCAGACTTCGGACAGTCAGTCCGTGTCAGTCACCGAGGCCTTCGAGATAAACGTGACGGGGACGAACGGGCCGGTCGCACAGGGCGAGACACTGGAGGTGACCGCGAACGTGACGAACACCGCCAGCACCGAACGCACGCAGACCGTGGAGTTGGACGCCGGCGAACTCGGGAACGACTCTTTGAGGCTGACACTGGGCGGTGGTGAGTCGGTCACTGTGATTCTGTCCTCCAAGATCACGGGGGGCAGCACCGGGAACTACGCCGTGACGGTCGGGGGTGCCGAGGGTGAGAGCCTGGACAGCACGCTCGTGTCTGTCGAGGGGGGAACAGGAGACGGCGGAGGCGGCGGAGGTAGCGGGGACGGTGGAGGCGGCGGAGGCAGCGGGGACGGCGGAGGCGGCGGAGGTAGCGGGGACGGTGGAGACGGCGGAAGCAGCGGGGACGGTGGAGACGGCGGAGATGGCGGGGACGGTGGAGACGGCGGAAGCAGCGGGGACGGTGGAGACAGTGATGAGGAGAGCAGCGACGACGGTGACGGGGACGCCGAGGAACCGTTCTTCGAGATAACGGTATCGGGGACGAACTCGCCGGTGGTGGAGGGCAAACAGCTGAACGTGACCGCAAACGTGACCAACGCCGGCAGTATCGAGGGGACACAGACGGTCCAACTGGACGCGGAAGCACTCGGGAACGACTCGACAGGGGTGACTCTCGAGGGTGGCGAATCGACAACCGAGACCCTGCGTGTCGAGACCAGTCCGGGCCAGGCCGGGAACTACACCGCGACGGTCGAAACCGACGACCAGAGCCACGACCCAGACAACAAAACGGTGAGCGTGCTGGCGGAGGCGTTCTTCCAGATGGAGATAACGGGGACGAACTCGCCGGTGTTCGAGGGCAGGCAACTGAACGTGACCGCCGAGATAGCGAACACCGGCGACGTCGAGGGGAGCCAGACAGTGAAACTGGACGCCGGCCAGCTCGGGACCGACTCGACGGCAGTGACACTCGACGGCGGCGCGTCGACGACAGAGACCCTGCGTGTCGAGACCAGTCCGGGCCAGGCCGGGGAGTACACCGTGACAGTCCAGACCGACAACACGAGCCACGACCCCGACAACCAGACCGTACAGATACGTGAGGACGACCGGACGTACCGCATCGAACTGCTCGACGAGGCAGTTCCGGGGCGTAGCCTGCCCGTCGAGGTGCTCGGCGACGACGAACCGGTCGCGGGCGTTCAGGTGGTCGTCGGCAACGTCACCGCCGGCACGACGAACGAGTCCGGCCTGACCACCCTGACCGTGCCGTTCGAGGCATCGATGACCATCGAGGCGTACCCCGAGACGAGAGACCCGGAGACGCCGGCGGCCACCCGGGAGGTGCCACTGCCCACCGGTATCAACGTGACTGTAGAGGGTGTCTTCCACGCGACGGGGGCGGTGAACGTGACGGCACAAATCGACGGGCACCCGGTCGAGGGCGGATACGTTCGCGCGGCGGACCGACTCGTCGCACGCACAGACGGGACTGGCGTCGCGACGTTCGACCTCCCGGACAGAACTGGGAACGTCACGCTCGTGGTCGAGCGGGGTGCTGCCGCGGGCCGGAGTGTCGTCGAGGTCGCCCCGGTATCGGTTTCGGTCGACGCGTGGCCGGCGGTCCTCCCGGGACGGGACGCGACGGTGACTGTCACACACGAGACCGGACAGCCGGCGGCGAACGCGTCGGTAGTGGTCGACGGCGAACAGGTCGCAACAACGGACGAGAACGGCACCGCCACGATTGCGCCGGGTGCGGCGCTGTCGACGACCCTCACCGCCCAGCGCGGGGAGTGGCAGACCACGACCACCGTTCGACCGCTGCGCAATCTGCTGCTCGGACTCAGTCCGGTGGGTGTCCTCCTGCTCGCCGGGTGGGTTGTTGCACGGCGACGTGGCCACCGACCGCTCCAGTTCGTGGTGAGTGTCGCGCTCTCGACGCTCCTGTCGGCTCTCGTCAGCCTCGGTCGCTACGTCGACAGACTACTAGAGCGGCGACCGTCCCCCGACATCGAGAGCGCGAACCCGTTCGGTGACTCGGAGACCGCTGACACCGGCAGACAGACAAAGAGTGCGGGCGGGACAGTCAGGCGGGCGTGGAACACGGTACTCGCACTGGCTCCGGTGGACAGGCCACAGACCAAAACCCCCAGATACATCGCAGACCGTGCCATCGAGGCAGGGCTCCCGTCGGAGCCGGTGCGGCGGATTCTCCGGCGGTTCCGCGACGTCGAGTACGGCGGTCGGCCCGCCGACGAGAGCCCGGACACGACGGTCCAGAGCGCGGTCGAAACAATCCAAGAGCACGACGAGGAGGACCGATGATCCGGAGCTGGCTCGACAGACTCGTTCTCGCAGTCGGCGTCTCCGCGCTCGCGCTCGCGGTCGTATTCGCCGTCGCGCCGACGGTGCTCTCGCCTGCGGTCGATCTGACGGCGGTCGAGCGCGAGCTAACCGGGACTGTGGCGGCAGTCGCCGTCGCCGGCACGCTCTTGCTCGGCGTGGTCATCGCGGTTCGAAAGCAACGAGTGTCCGAGGACTGGAGCCGTCGGGCCGCAGACCGGACCGACGACGAACCGGGCCCCGGAGTGCACGCGTTCGACGAGACCGTCGAGCAGGCAGTCGAGACCGGTGACCGGGAGCGTCGCGCCGAGGTGCGAGACCAACTCAGAGCGGTCGCGGTCGACGTGCTCGCGGCGACACGGGAGGAGTCGGTCGAGACAGCACCCGCGGCAATCGATACCGGCGAGTGGACCGACGACCCGGTCGTCGCCGCGTTCCTCGGCGACACCGAGGCGGCGGCCGTCCCGTTGCGGTGGCGCCTCTACGAGTGGATCTACCGGGACAGAGCGTTCGAGCGCACGGTCGAGCGGACACTCACCGCCATCGAGAACTGTACGGAGGGCGAATGACACGGACCAGACGGTACAGCGGTGTCGTCGCCGGCGCGCTCCTGACGGTCGTGCTCGGGGCGTTCCTCGGTGATCCGTTGGTCGTGGCGCTCGCTGCTGTTCCGCTGCTGTTCGTGGCTGTCGGACTGTTGAGCACCGCCCCCGACCCGGAGATCGCCGTCGACCGCACGGTCGACCCGCGACAGCCGGTCCCCGCGGATTCGGTTACTGTCCGACTCGTGATCCGTAACGAGGGGGACTCGCCGATCCCCGACCTCCGTCTCGTCGACGGCGTTCCGGAGGAACTCCCAGTTGTCGATGGTGAGCAATCGACGGCGACGGCGCTCGCCCCGGGTGAGTCGGATGCGTTTACCTACACAGTCGAGGCAAAGCGGGGGAGTCACAGCTTCGACCCCCCGCGCGTTCGTGTCCGTGGCCTCGCAACCGGCACGTACCGTGACATCACGCCGTCGGTGACCGGTGACGAGCGGTTCTCCGCACGGCTGTACCTGGAGACACCGCCCACCGTTCGCGAGACGGCAACCCTGGTGGGCGCGGTCACAGCCGACACGGGGGGCAGTGGGGTCGAGTTCCAGACCGTGCGCGAGTACCGGCCGGGTGACCCGATAAACAGGATCGAGTGGCGACGCCTCGCGCGGGACGGCGAACTCAGGACTGTCAACTTCCGCGAGCGTGGCGGGCTACTGGTATTCGTCCTCGTCGACTGTCGACCGGGTGGCGACATCGAACTCGACCCGACGCGGACCGCCGGGAGCGAACTGTGTCGGTACGCCGCCGACCGCATCGTCCACGCGCTGACCAGCGCCGGCCACGAGACCGGCGTCGCGGTGCTCGGTTCGGACACCATCCCGTGGATACCGACCGGAAGTTCGAGCGTGCAGGTACAGGCCCGGAGGGCTCTCCGGTCGGTCACGGACGGTGCCGACTGGCACGGGGCTCGGCTCCCGCTGGACACCGTCGGGGACGGAACGACCCTGGCCGAGCGGTTGCTCGAACGGTTCAACCCCGGCACACAGGTGGTTCTGGTCACGCCACTCGGTGACGACGGTCCGGTGACAGTCACACAGCAACTGCGTGCCAGCGGCCACCGGGTGACGGTCGTGAGTCCGGACACCGGCAGGGCAGAGACTGCCGGGGGTCGACTCGTGCGGGCACAGCGCGACGCACGGCTCGTCCGACTCCGGGACGCGGGTGCCGAGACGATAGACTGGCCCCGTGCCGAACCACTGCCGGTCGCCCTGTCGACGGGCGCGGGTGACAGAGCTGAGAGGAGACAATGAGTGAGTCACGCCCTGGAGACGACGCGACAGCACTCGGAGGGCAGACGAGGACGACACCGGCCGAATCCGTTCCGCGGACGAGTGCGGGTGTCACGCTCGCTCTGTGCCTCCTCGCGCTCGGGACACTCGCGGTGTACACGGGGCGGTACAGATTGACAGGAGCCGGGGTGGGAGCCGGACTGTGTCTCACTCTCGCCGGTGCTGCCGGCGCTCGACGGTCGCGGATATTCACCGCTGCCGGGAGTTTCCTGTTCGTCGGTGCGGCTGGACTGCTGGCTGTCGCCGGCGTGGTGGTGCTGGTGAGCAGCGACACGTTCGACCCACTCGCGGCGCCCGGCCACCTGGGCCCGTTCGCGTTCGTGGTCGCTGTCGGGGGCGCGACTGTCGGTGTGACGAGTCTCCGTGGGTGGGACAGTGCCGCGCAATCGGCGCGCGCACTCGCGACGACTGCAACCGGGGTGTGTCTCGTGGTGTGTGCAGGTTTCGGGGTCGCGCTGTTTGCCGTCCCAGTTCTGAGGGCGGTCGTGGGACCGCTGCTCGGCGGAGTCATCACCCCAACCGCGTCGCCGCAGGCAGTTGCGACGTTCGTACTGCTGCTCGGAGCCACACTGCTTCTCGTCGGGGCACTGGTGCTCAGACTTCCCGTTCCCGTGTTCGTGCGCGGCCAGCGCCGGATGGAACTCGAGCAGCGACTCGAGTCGGTACACGGCCGACTCAGCGCCTCCGGTCTGTTCTGTCTGCTCGGTGGTGGTCTCGGATTCCTGCTGATTCCGGGACTCTGGGATGGAGTTCCTGCCGGTGTCGCGGACAGCCTCGTCCAGGTCACGTCCGCACGCCCACCCCGGGTCGCTCTCTCTGTTGTCGTCGTCGGTGCGGCGCTCAGTGCCGGAGCAATCGAGGGGCTCCGGCGACTTCGCCCGGGGTCGGTCGATTGGCTGGTCGCGTTTGCCGCGCACAGTCTCGGCGGTGTCGTCGCACTGGGTGTGCTCTGGCTGCTCGGATTCGGTGATATCGCCGGCACGACCCTGGAGGCGCTCGGAACCGGGAACGGGGCCGACCTGCTCGAGCAGTATCTCGACGATTTCGGAGCAACAGCAGTCGTGACAGGGGTAGTGGCTGCCACCTGCGGTGCGCTCGCAGTGCTCGTGTTTGCCGGCGCTGTGCTCGGGTACGCGAACCTGCTCCCGACCCACTCGCCGGGGGGCGGGCTCGCCGCAGGGGGACTGGTCGGGGCCGCCACGCTGGCCGGGTCGCTCGCCGACCCGTCGGCCCTGCTCTTTCTGGTCGCCGGGGTTGCCGTTGTTGTCTGGGACGTGACGACGTACGGACGGCGACTCGGACTCGAACTCGGACACGGGAACCGCCGAATCGAACTCGTTCACGCCGGGGCCGCCGTCGTCGCTGGCCTCGGAACCGCCGCACTCACGTACGGTGGTTTCCTCGTCAGCGGCGCTGTCGTTCCCGATACTGCGGTCGTTGCACTCACCGCGCTGGTGAGCGTCCTGCTGCTGTTGTGGGTCGTCCGGGAGTAGAAAAGAGGGGAGCCACGTACCGTCACCCGGTAACGCCGGGGACCTCAACCCGGTCGAGCACGTCCTCGACGACATCGGCCTTTCGCGTGCCCCGGACCGACGCGTCCGTCTTGACAACGATTCGGTGTGTCATCACAGATTCGGCAACATCCGAGATATGCTCGGGGACAACGTACTCGGAGCCGTGGAGAGCAGCCGTGGCACGGGCGGCCTCGAACAGTCGCTGGAGTCCACGCGGCGAGACACCGACATCCGTCGCGTCGTGTTCGCGGGTGGCACGACAGAGATCGACCATGTACAGCAGCAGGTCTCTGCTGATGTCGACCGTCTCGGCGACGCTCTGAATCTCCACGAGTCGGTCCCCGTCGATGACCGTCCCGGCCATCGGTGTCCGAGAACCGCGGTCGGCACGCTGTTCCAGCAGGGAGAGTTCGCCGTCGCGCTCCGGATATCCCATCTCGGTTTTGATGATAAACCGGTCCAACTGGGCCTCGGGGAGTTCGAAGGTCCCCTCCTGTTCGACCGGGTTCTGTGTCGCGATAACGAAAAACGGGTCCGGAAGGGCGCGGGTCGTTCCCTCGACCGAGACCTGTTTCTCCTCCATCGCCTCGAGCAGGGCCGCCTGTGTCTTCGGCGGGGCACGGTTGATCTCGTCGGCGAGCACGACATTCGAGAACACCGGCCCCTCGCGAAAGCTGAACTCACCTGCCTCCTCGTCGTAGATGTGGGACCCGGTCACGTCGGCAGGTAACAGGTCCGGCGTGAACTGGATGCGCTTGAACTCCAGACCGAGCGCGGACGCGAGACACCGAGCGGTTAGTGTCTTTCCTGTCCCGGGTACGTCCTCTATGAGGACGTGTCCCTCTGCGATGATGCCTGTCAGGACCCTCTCAAGAAAGCTCCTCTCGGTGATTACCGCTCGCTCGATCTCCGACAGCACGTCCTGACACTGCGCGCTCGCCTCCGGAAGGTCCATTGTGTGCTCTGTTTTGTTTTGAGTGGCTAAAATATGTGGGAACGAACCCGCGTGTACAGGAGCGCGCCGACGATGCTGAGTCGACAGTGTACACGTGTGCAGCCGTCGAAACGATTACCATCTTATGTGCAGAACCTGCACATAGGATGAGTGCGAGCGACGATCCGCGGCGAGTCCACTTTCAGTCTCCGGAGTGTCTCGTCGACCGACTCGACGCGATCGCCGACCTCCTGGATAGAGACCGGACAGATCTCCTCATCGAGGCCATCCGTGCGTACATCGAGGAGACTGCCGACAGTGACACGTTCCAACAGCGCGTTGCGACGCAGTACTACAACGGCCACCTCGAGTTCGAGACTGTCGAGCAGTTGGTCGACGCCGAAACCGCCCAGCGACTTCGGCTGCTCAAGCGGGACCTCGACGACGACCCGCTGGACCTGTCTGCTCCGGACGACAGCGACATCTACGATGACGCGACAACCGTCGACACCACCAACGGGGAACGAGTGGCCCACGACTGCAGACGGCTGTCGTCGACACGAGCGCGCTGGTCAGCCTGGCCGTGCCACGGGCCGACGCGGCGTACGATACTGCCAATCGGCCGGACCCACTGCAGTATCTGCTCACCGCGTGTGACGTGTTCGTGCCGCCAGCGGTGCTCACAGAGCTCCAAGGTCTCACCCGGTATGACGATAGCCACGCCGCGGCGGCGGCGAACGCTCTCGATGCTCGTAACTACTACACTGTCGAGGAGCCATACGAGCGTGACGAGACGCCAGACTTGCGGCCGACGTTCGGTCTCGACGACGGCGAAACCGACGGGACTGTTCTCGCTAACGCGCGTGCCGTCGACGGTTTTCTGACCGACGAATTCGGTGGAACGAACTTCGCGTTGATCCACGCGGTGCTACAGGGACCACGGATTGTCCCGACACCACGCCTGGTCTGTGATTACGCCCGCAACGGGCAAATGACCTCCGAAGAGGTTCGAGCGCTGTTGACCCAGATTAGCCCACATCGAAGCTGGGAGGACAGCCCGTACGTCACTCAGTTGCGAGCGCTGCTGAACGAGTGATTCACCGTATCTCGGAAAGGACACTCTCCCAGCGCCTGCGGTGCGGTTCGGGAAACTCCGTCGTTCACGACGGGAGGAGCCACCGGAGCGTCGGGGCCTGTCCAATCTTCGGAGGTCTCCCCGTGTCGAGCGTCGAGGCTGGACGCGTCGGGTGCCGCTGTCGAGGGGCGGCCGCTCCGCGCTGGGGTCGTCACCTCGGGTGGTATCCCTGCAACCCCACGGAGAGCGGGTTCACTTCGCGTGGCAGGTCACCCGGCGAGGTCGGTAAACAGCGCCTGCACGTCGAAGATGGTGACCGCGCCGTCCCCGCTCCCGTCGAAG
>CAZFMN010000079.1:0-13027 GCA_964520075.1 uncultured Halobacteriales archaeon
AGTACTACCGAATGTGAGTGAACACTACCAAATGCTACTGAAAATCAGAACGGTACCAACGGAGACCCGCCGGCACGTCACACGGAGAGTGACTGGTCCGTCGAGCGCCGCCTTCCCGACTCGCTCAGGACGTGACGAGTTTCCTGGTCCGAGAGCGCCAGCCTGTGTTCCCGCTCTGCACCACACCTGGGGCAGGTGTGCGTGTACGCGATATCCGCACCGTTTGTTTCTGCATCCCACGTTCCGTATCTGTCCTTGAACCCACACTCCTGGCAGACGCGCTCCTCGTGGTTGTAGTACTCTCTGAGTCGTTCGAACGGGGAATGAACACTATTCGACCTCATACATCCCGGTACATTTTCGACTCACAAAAAACTTGCCCCCGAAATTACTGAATCGATATACTGTATCGGCCGAATCGGTGTATTCACAATCCGTTCGCACACCCATCGGTATACAGTGGAGTGCACAACGTCTTTGTTCGGATAGCGAGTACGTACAGCCATGACCTATCGGCCCGACGAAATCGACCGACGGATA
The DNA here is from genome assembly GCA_964520075.1 of uncultured Halobacteriales archaeon. Lineage (GTDB taxonomy): Archaea > Halobacteriota > Halobacteria > Halobacteriales > Haloarculaceae > Halovenus. The sequence continues at coordinate 541 of CAZFMN010000079.1, forward strand.
CTCTACTACCTCGGGGCGAACGCGAGGGACACGTCCGCCCCGACAATCGCCGAAGAGGTGGACGTCACACCGGCCACGGTACGAAACCGCATCAACCGGCTCGAGGAGCACGGAATCATCCGCGGCTATCACGCCGACATCGACTACGAGCGCTCCAGCGGCAAGCTCACGATACAGTTCACCTGTACCGCTCCGGTCAGCAAGCGCTCAGCGGTCGCAAACGAGGCAGTCTCCACCCCCGGTGTGGTTCAGGTCAGGGAACTCCTCACCGGCCAGGAGAACCTCGTGGTGACCGCCGTCGGTGAGGACACGACCGATATCAATCGCATCGCCCAGCAACTCTCGGCTGCTGGGGTGACAATCGAGCGCGAGGGCACCGTGCTCGACGAGACGTTCCAGCCGTACAACGGGTTCGCTCCCGAGGACGACCGCGCCTCGTCGGCAGTCACCGACTTTCAGACTGTCGTCGGTGGCGGCGAGGTTGTGGAGTTCACCGTCTCGGAGACTGCGGACATCGCCGGACTGACCCTGAAGGCCGCCAATCAGGAGGGTCTGTTACCTGACAAGATCCTCGTCGTGGGCATCGAGAGAGACGGCACTCACGTTACGCCAAACGGCGACACACAGATCAAACCAGGCGACCTCGTCTCGGTGTTCTCGCCGGAGACGCTCCCAGAGCAACTCGTCGACGCGTTCAACAGCGAACCCCGGCCCGCGGACAGGAAGGTGTGACCTGCTGCCAGAGGGGACGCTGGACCGGAACCGACCGGTGAGCACATCGAGACGCCGACAGTGAGAGCAGGCCAACTGCCCCGGGGTCTGCCACGCTATCGTCCTCGTGTACGTTCTCTCAGGTCGAACAGTTCTGTGACCCGCCACGACCACCGCGCGGCATCCCTGTTCAGTACAACAGCGGGAAACAGAGCAACCGGAACAGAGACGGAGATTCCAGACGGAGACGGCACGGCAGGTGGAGTTGCGGTCAATCGCCGTCGAGCGCGGCGGGCGACAGGGAACAGAAGGCGAAGAGCGCGTCGCGTTCCATCGGGTGCAGTTCGCCGGGCACCACGAGCAGATGCAGCGGGGGGCCGAACGACTCCGTCGCGAGTGTCTCGAGTCGGTCGGCCCGGACCAGGGGGTCGTCACTGCCGGCCCGGGCAACCACCACGCCCGGACAGTCGAGGTGGTCGGCGAGCATCCCGGCGGCGGTGTCACCGGTCATCAGGCGGTCGGCGGCGGCGTCGATGTCGAGATAGACCAGCGTGTGCAGACCACGCTCGCGGTTGTCGCCGACCGTATCGAGCACACTCTCGGGGACACCGCCGTGCGTGTCGGGAAACGGGAGCGTGGTGGCCTTCCCGAAGCGGTAGTTCTGGAGCCCGGTGAGCGAACTCGCCGCGGTCTGTGCGGTCGTCCCGTGGACGACCCGCGTCTCGATACCCCGGTCGTCGGCACGCAGGCGCAGGTCGACGTGTGTCGTCGAGACCATCGGGTCACCGCCGACGAGAAACACCGTCTGCCCGGTCTCGGCGGCCGCGAGTATCGGCTCCGGGTCACGCTCGACGCCCGGCCGGTCGCGCGGCTCGATATCCACCCCGTGTGCCCGCTCTATGTCGGCCAGACTCGCCCCGGCAAGTTTACTCGTGTACCGCTCGGCGAACACGCGGTCTGCCGCCCGGAGCTCCTCGCGCCCCCGGAGCGTGACCGACTGCTCGTCGTAGAGCCCGAGTCCGACGAAGCTGAGCATACCCACGCTCGCCGCTACACCTAATTAAAGCTCCCGTCCGACGGCGCCAGCGCGGGTACAGAAGATTCGAGGCAAAGGCCTCGCCTTCCGGCGGGGAGGAGGTCAGTATCACGGGAGTTGTCACCGGGGCGGGCAACTGCGAGACAGTGGTGTCGGCGATGGAGTCGCCGGCCTCTCCCCTCGACCTGCACAGCGGCCTCGCGGCCCGATTGCTGTCCTCAGGGGAAGTGTACATCCGCCCGATTGCACGTCCAGGAGACGACCCTCCTCGAGACAACCAGTGGCTTGATTGTGCTGGTGGCCCAAACGGAGATATGAGCACACAGAGCGTGGACGACACCTACCAGTCGTTTCTCGACCACGTCGAACAGTACCACTACCTCGGCGGCGCGTCGATGGTGCTTGGCTGGGACCAGCGCGTGACGATGCCGGACGCCGGGACACCCGCGCGGGCGAAGCAGGCGTCGGCGCTGTCGTCAGTCCGACACGACATGCTGACAGACGACGACCTGTCGGCCTGGCTCGACGAACTCGATGGGAGTGTCGAGGGTGACAGAGCCGCGGTCGTCCGCGAGGTCCGCCGCGAGCACGAGCGTGCCAGACGGGTCCCGGAGGACCTGGTGGAACGGCTCACCGAGACACAGGCAAAGGCCCACCCGGTCTGGAAGCAGGCGCGCGAGGAGTCCGACTTCGGCCAGTTCGAGGACATCCTCGCGGAGATTGTCGACCTCCGGCGGGCGTACGCCGAGGCGATCGACCCCGACAGAGACCCCTACGCGGTGCTCGTCGAGGACTACGAGCCGTACATTTCACTGCAGGATATCGAGGCGGTGCTGACAGAGCTGCGCGAACAGCTCCCGCCGCTGATAGACGCCGTCGCCGACAGCGACGCCGACCTGGCCGACCCGTTCGAGGGGAGCTACGACCAGGCCGACCAGGAGGCGCTGGTCCGCGAGGCGCTGGGCCGTCTCGGGTACGACTGGGACCGCGGCCGTCTCGACACCGCGGAGCACCCGTTCTCGATCGGCACGCAGTTCGACGCCCGGGTGACGACCCGGTTCTCGCCGGAGGACCCGATGGACGCGCTCGGGTCGACCATCCACGAGTTCGGCCACGCGAGCTACACGCTCGGGCTCCCCGACAGCGAGTACGGTACGCCGCTCGGGTCGGCACGGGATATGACCGTCCACGAGTCCCAGTCCCGGCTCTGGGAGAACCACGTCGGGCGGTCGCTGCCGTTCTGGCGACAGTTCGCGCCGACCCTCCAGACACACCTCGGTGTCGAGGCCACCCCGCAAGAGTGTTACGAGGCCGCCAACACGGTCGACCCGGACAACCGCATCCGGGTGGAGGCGGACGAACTCACCTACCACCTGCACATCGTGGTGCGGTTCGAGATCGAGCGGGACCTCATCCGGGGTGATCTCGAGGTCAGCGAGGTGCCCGCGGTCTGGAACGACAAGATGGAGGAGTATCTCGGGGTCCGGCCGGCAGACGACGCCGAGGGCTGCCTGCAGGACACCCACTGGGCGGGGGCGAGTTTCGGGTACTTCCCGACGTACTCGCTGGGGTCGATGCTCGCGGCCCAGCTGTTCGCGGCCGCCGAGCGCGATCTTGGTCCTCTCGACGACCGCATCGAGGCCGGCGAGTTCGACCCGCTCGCTGACTGGCTCACCGACGAGATCCACCGGCACGGCTGCCGACACACGACCCCGGAACTCGTGCGGTCGGCGACCGGCGAGGACCTGACCGCCGAGTACTTCCTGGAGTACGCCCGCGAGAAGTACGGCGAACTCTACGACATCGAGCCCTGAGAACACGACGAGACCGGCCCGGTGCTGTCCTGGTCTGTGACAACGCTTAATTGTGTGGTTGTCGTTGTGTACGGTAACGGCAGGTCAGGCGGCGGCAGATGGGTCGGTTGCGACCGGTGCTGCCGACGCCTGCCCCGCGACTGGTGGAGGATGTGACAATGACCGACGAGACAGAAAAGGAAAACGAGCGCGAGACCGTGGACGAGGAAACAACCGCCGAGGACGACCTCGCCTGGGCCGACGAGGGGGGAGATGAGTTCGCGTGGGCCGACGACGAGGGAGACGACGACCTCGCCTGGGCCGACGAGGGGGATGACGACCTCGCGTGGGCAGATGCCGACGACGGGGCCGACGACCTCGCGTGGGCCGACGACGAGGAGATGGACGGGGACACCGATATGGAGCCGTTTCCGGCGCCGGCCGACGACACCGACTCACCGGACACATCGGGAGACCAGGACCCGCTGGCCGCCCCGGATGATGGGGAGGAGGGGTCAGAGCTCGCCGGGTCGGAGATGGACGAGGCGTTCGACGACATGGCTGTCGACGATGTCGAGACCGACGAGGTCTGGAGTGACGTGACCGAGGGTGACGACGAGAGTCTGCCCGCCGAGACGGCGCCGGCCGACGAGCGGGTGGACGGTGCCAGCATCGCCGAGGTGTCGAAACACGACTACTGCGAGAGCTGTGAGTACTTCTCCGAGGCACCCGAGATACACTGCACGCACGACGGGACGGAGATACTGGACTTTCTGGACATGGAGACAGTCCGTCTGTCGGACTGCCCCATCGTCGCCGAGCGCAAGGGACTCGAGGGGGAAGGTGTCGCGAAGGGGAGTGCCAGTATCAGCGAGATGGGGCAGGACTGACTCGTCTGCGTTCCTGTCGACTCTCCCCGACCCCGCCTCGCGCCGTGGTGCCGGCTCTCAGAACCGGTAGACGTGGGTGTCCGTGTCGGTGTCCGCCGGCGGTTCCTCCTGTGGGCCGGAGTCACCGCCCATCTCGGCCGTGCACTCTGAACAGAACCCGGTCGTCTCGTCGAAGTGACGCTCACAGACCAGGTTCCCGCACCGGTCACACGTGTGCTCGACGGTTCCGGTGAAACAGATCTCACAGGGGCCGGTAACGCTCATACCTAACACTACGTGGACGGGCGTCTAAACTGTTTCCCGCGTCCGACCGCCGGGTCGGCGACCGGACGCCGTGCGGAACCCGGGCGTGGGTTGACCCCGACAGCCGAGACAGGCAGAGCGAGGCTGTATCCGTGTCGAGCATCCGGAGCGACGAGAGGGGTGAGCGACGCACTTGGGGGGTGTGCCTGCGTCTCGCCGCAGCAGTCTCCGGGGACCGGTCGACCCCGCGTTATCGGCGAGTCGACCGGTCCGGGAGGGCGGATGCCGCCGGTTCGCGCCGATGACCGCTGTCGGCTGTGGCTACCGTGAGGTTTTCATTCCGCAGTCTCGTGCGTTCAGGCAATGAGCGACAGTGGACGGGTCCACCCGACACGACGCGCCCTCCTCGGTGGACTCGGAGCCGGTCTCGCCGGGCTGGCGGGCTGTCTCGGCGGCCCCGAGACGGACGAGGAGGGGACCCCGGAGTGTGTCACGGGGACAGACGGTGACTGTGCGAGCTACCCGGGGGACGTGCGACTGTTCCAGGCGAATCTCCAACGGCAGGGTTACTACCCGGAGGAGACCGTGCCCGGGTCGGTCAGCGTCGACTGGGCGGTGCCGACGAACTTCGCCCACCACACGGCGGCGAAGTCGACACCGCTCCCGACCCACGACGGGCACATCCTCTTTGCCGGTGACGAGGGGATGGTGCAGGCACGCACACCGAACGGTCGCCCGGAGTGGCGGACACAGACCGACGCAACCGTGCGGGGGTTCCACGGCTCGCCGGCGATTGTCGGTGACCGTGCCTTTCTCGGCGGTTACGACGGTGCTATCTACGGACTGGACACCGTCTCCGGCGAGTTGCTCTGGAAACTCGACGCGGACACGCTCGGGGGCACCATCGCGGTCGGGTCCAGCCCCGCCTTCCACGACGGGCGGCTCTACTTCATCGTCGAGTACGGCTCCCCCTCCTCGGGTGCGCTGTACGGGGTCGACCCGGTCACCGGCGAGATAGAGTGGAGTGACGGGCGCATCTGGGGCCAGTCTCACCCCTCGCCGACGGTCGACCGCGAGACCGGTCACATCCTCGCCGGGTCGAACGACGGTGTCGTCTACGCGTGGCGCTACCCCGACCTCGAGTTCGACTGGGAGTACCAGGCCGGAACTGGCCCCGACGGTGAGCCGACCGGCAGGGAGAAAGCCGGCGGGTCGTTCAGACTCGGCGCACAGATAAAAGGGACTGTCGCCACCTACGACGGTCGCGGCTACGTCGGCTCCTGGGACGAGCGGTTCCACTGTATCGACCTCTCGGACGGCTCCGAGGTCTGGACGTTCGACACCGACTGGGCCAGCATGGCCAACCCCGCGGTCGACCCCGACTCCGGTGTCGTCTACACCGGTAGCGACAGCGGGTTCGTCTGGGCGCTCGACCGCGAGACCGGCGAGGAGCTCTGGTCGGCCGACGTCGGTGGTCGCGTCATCGGCGCGCTCACTGTCACCGCCGAGACGGTGCTCGCCGGTTCCTACGACCGGGCGCTGTACGCGCTGGACCGTGACACCGGCGAGCGACGCTGGCGTGTCGAGACCAGAGGCTGGGTCACCAGCGGCGCGGTCCCCGTCGACGGCCGTCTCTACTGTGCCGAGCGTGCCACCTACGCCGACAACAGGAGTGACAACCCGATATTCCGGCAACCGGGCCACACCTACTGCCTCTCGCCCGAGTGAGCCGTCGACCCTCCGCCGGCAGACCGGTCACCTGACTCGCCTCCCGTGTGCGGGCCAGGAGCGGGCCAGGAGAGCAGACAACCGTCCCGGTCTCAGCTCCGACTCGGGAGCGCGAAGGCCGGTAGATATCGGCCCTGTGAACCAGGTGAGGAGCGAACCGCCCAACTTTAGCGCGGTGAGTGTCTACGGAATCACGATGGAGTGGAACACGGTCACGAGCGAGGTTGCCTACACCTGCGAGGGGTTCGACATCGTCAACGAGACTGTCGAGTTGCCGGCGGGTGAGCGCGCCGAGTTCGACTACCTGCGGGAGGCCGAGAGTGTGGTGATACTGCCGTTCAGGCAGGACGGTCGGGTTGTCGTCATCGACGAGTGGCGGCACGCCGTCGGGCGGGTGAACCGCAGTCTCCCCGCCGGGACACTCGAAGATGGCGAGGCGCCCGCCGACGCTGTCGGTCGCGAACTCGCCGAGGAGACCGGCTACCGCCCCGGCGACATCGAGCACATGACCACCGTCGAACCCGCGAACGGCTTCTCTGACGCTGTCTTCCACTACTTCCTCGCGCGAGACTGCGAGCGGGCGACCGGACAGGACCTCGACGTGGACGAGACCATCGAGGTCACGACGGCGGCGTTCGACGACCTCCGCGAGGCCGTCCGGCACGGCGAACTCCGGGACGGACGGGCCGCGTTCGGCGTGCTCTACTACCTGCTGTTCGACGGACAGGTGTGAGCGGTCAGGACCGACTCTCGCGCAACTCCTGCAGGTCGTCGCGCATGTACGGCACGCGCTCGTAGCGGTCCGCCTTCCGGGTGGCGAGCGCGGTCAGCAGGATGTCGTCGAGTTCCGGTGGCAGGTCTGCAACCTCACTCGGTGGGGCTGGCATCTCGGTCTGTATGCTGTTGACCACCTCGAAGACGGGGCCCTCAAACGGTGGTCGTCCAGTGAACAGCCTGTGAACTACCTCGGAGTCAACTGGTCCGAGAGACTCCGTTTCTTATCATCACGGAAGACTGTATCTTCCGAACGACCCCGTGGCACTCTGCCTGTTACCCTGTAGACGGTGCCATCAGCCACTGTCGGCGACGAGGACACCCGGCCGGACTGGGTGAACGCCCACTCCTGGCTCCCCGAGTCCGCATCCACCGCGTACAGCGTGTGCCAGGACCCGGCGTAGACGGTGGGCCCGCTGGCCTGCTGGGCACTGCTGCGCCCCGGGAGCGCTCCAGCGGCGAGTGCGCCCGCCGTGGCCTCCAGCACCTGTCGCCGGGTCGCCCGTGACCCCTCCCCCGCGCCGTCCATACTTGCCTGTGACGTGCCGCTCGGTGGGCAATATAGCTTCGGGTGACGGCTGGCAGTCACGACCCGCGCGTCCCCGTCACGACACGCCGGTCTCTCGCTCGTGGACCAGAGAACCACGAGCGATGCTACCCGAGAACCTCCTCGATACGCTCGACCGGGGCGTAGTATCCGCGTTTTGCTCGCCAGTCATCCAGCCACCCGTTCGCGGTGCCGCTGTCGATTTCGCCCCGGTGGATACCGACGACGAGGAGTCCGACCGACCCCGTCACCGGGACGCCTCGCTCCGTCGCCATCTCGCGGGCGGCGAGGTCGTCGGTCGCAAGCGTTCCCTCGCGTGCTATCGCGCCGAGCAGCGCCTCCCCCTCACCGCTGTCGAGGCGGTCCCGGATCCCCGCGTCTCCGGTGGATTGCTCCTCGACGCCGAACAGCGTGATGGCGTCGCCGATTCGAGCGAGTGCGTCGTCGAGAAAGTCGTAGTCCCGGGCGTATCCCCGTTCGAGTTCTGTCTGTACTGCGGGGACAGTGGCAGGCCGGTCGAGAATGTCGACGAGCACGTCGACCGTGCCGGTACTGGCGAAGTTGCTGATACTGTCGGACGAAAATCCGTGCGGATTTTCGCCCGCCAGTAGAACCTGGGTTGGGATGTGTCCGGACCGCTCGTCACCGGACCTCCGTCCGGTTCCTCACGGTCCTCTGCTGGTGTTGCTCGTGGCGTCGCTGTTCACGTACTTCTGTCCGCAGTATGAGTGCGGTCGCGTCCAGAATGACGGGCTGGCGGGGAGTCGCCGACATCGATGGCGCTACTCCAGGTCGAGCGCGGCATCAACCTCGTCCCGTAGCTCCTCCGCGGAGCGAGGCCCGTACAGTGCGTCGAATCCGGCGTCTTCGAGTAGCTCCTCGAACTCCCATCGGGTCATCCCCGCGTTCTCGGCGGCCTTTCCGAGCGAAACCTCACCCAGAACGTACTGTCCGATAGCCGTCGCCAGCGTGTCGTCTGCCGCGTCACGACTTGCCTCGGCCATATTCGTGTGTTGGTCGGTACCGGTCATAAAGACTGGGAACAGTTCACTCGACCAGACGAGTTCCCGCACTCGGATTCTTCTGCCCCAACTGTGCATACACGCTGTCGTTATTACTCCCGAGCGGGAGTGGCATCCACATCAGTCTGTGCAGCGCCGTGCCTCGGGAGCGCCCCGACGGCGAGTGCGCCCGCCGTCGCCCCCAGCACCTGTCGCCGGGTCGCCCGCGACCCCTCGCCCGCGTCGTCCATCCTTGCCTGTGACGTGCCGCTCGGTGGACATATAGCTTCGGGTGACGGCACGCAGGCGGGCCGGGCCAGCAGTGCCGTCCGCTTGCGCCGGATACCGGCGACGAGGGTGGCAACCCACCCGGTAATGTCGAAGTTTCGCCACAACAACGTACTCTGCCGAAACACAGAGAACACAGGATGAGCAATATCGATAAATAACTGCGCAATGAATGGCCACACGGGAAAGACAGATGCCGACAGTCACCGTCAACGTCGACGAGGACCTGAAAGCACAGATGGAGGCCCACTCCGAAATCAACTGGTCGGAGGTTGCCCGGACTGCCTTCGAGGAGAAGATAGACGACCTGGAACTGATGAAGCAACTCTCCTCGGAGAGCGAACTCACGGAGGAGGACATCGAGGCACTCGCGGAACGGATCGATTCCAATGTCGCACAGCGACTGGCAGAACAGTAGCCCGCTCGTCGTCGACACCAACACTGCGCTGTCGGGGCTTATTGGTGGTGTCACGCGCCGGTTGCTGTTCGAACTGGACCGCCAACTCTGCTATCCGGAGCCGTCGCTGGACGAGATTCGCCGGAATCGTGGTGTCATCCAGGAACGCTCGGGGCTGTCACCCACCGCCATCGACGAGTTGCTCGACCGCCTGTTCGACCAGGTCACTGTGATTCCCGAGGCAGCCGTCGTTCGGGAGTACGAACGGGCCGCGGCCGCCACGTCGCCACATCCCGACGCCGACAGCGCGCGTCAGTTCGCCGGGCGTGATGCGGGCGATGTCGTCTTCCTCGCAACCGCGCTCGCCGTCAACGGGGATATCTGGAGTGACGACTCGGTGTTTCGGCATCAAGACTACGCTGACTGGTATCGAACGGAGGACGTGGTCGACTACGCTGATATCGACACCTCAGGGGCGCAGTGAGAGGCCAGTCGCGTGTTGCCCCGACGGCGAGCGTACCTGCCGTGGCCTGCAGCACCTGTCGCCGGGTCGCCCGCGACCACTCCCCCGCGTCGTCCATCCTTGTCCGTGACGTGCCGCTCGGTGGACATATAACTTCGGGTGACGGCGACGAACCGAGTGCTCACCCACGGCCATCACGGCAGACCCGTCTCTCGCGTGACCAGAACCGCGGCCGTGGAACCGCCATCGCACAGGGAATCGACCCCGGAAGCGGGTAAGGCACAATTTTAATTGTAAGGACGCTCAAAATCGTGTAAGAGATGTCTCTATCAGACGACGCAACAATCACGAGCAAAGGGCAAGTCACGATTCCAAAGCGGATCCGGGACGAACTCGGACTCACCGCGGGCACGGAGATGGAGTTCACTGTCCAGGAGGACGGAACGATTCGCGTTCGACCAAAGGAACCAGCGCTCCAGCGACTTCGCAGTGTCAAAGAACAGGTGGCCGAGCAGAACGTCGACATCGAGAAGATGCGGCGCGAGTCGAAGGCGGCGTGGAGTTCGCACATCGACGGGAGCGATACGTGATCTTCCTGGACTCGTGGGTGTGGCTCGAGTTCGTGTTCAGTGGCGAGAGCGAAGACGAGGCTGAATCGCTCATCGAACGGGCAAACACTGCCGACGAAGGCGGTCTCATCGCTCCGACGGTCATCGCCGAGGTCTCGTATCGAGTCCGTGTTGTCGAGGATGGGGAAACTGCCAACGAAGCGGTTCGGGCGATGCGAGAGTTCCAGCATATCGAGAGTATGCCACTCATCGACGACATCGCAGCGTACGCCGCAGAACTTCGATTCCGGTACTACGAACGAGGAGACCGAGAGTTATCGTACGCGGATGCGATACACGTCGCAACTGCTGTCGTCCACGACGACTGTGACGTGCTCTACTCTGGCGACCCTGATTTTGCTGATATTGACGAAATAGAGACAGTCGTCCTGTGACCGATATGTGTCTGGTCTTCTGTCCCGGAACACTGATAGAAGTTGGTCAGTCAGCGGAGTGTGTTGACAACCCTCACACCGCCGAGCACGTCGTCGATGGTGTCGAACGGCCGCTCCTGTGTGCCCGTCGCCGCATCCATCGCGTACAGCGTCCCATCGTCGCGGAAAGAGTCTTGACTCCCGACGCAGACGGTGGGTCCGCTGGCCTGCTGGGCAGTACTGCGCCCCGGGAGCGCCCCGACGGCGAGTGCGCCCGCCGTGGCCCCCAGCACCTGTCGCCGGGTCGCCCGCGACCCCTCGCCCGTGTCGTCCATCCTTGCCTGTAATATGCCGTCCGGGAAACATATAGGTTCGGGTGACGGCGACGAACCGAGTGCTCGTCTACGGCCATCACGGCAGACTCGTCTCTGGACTGGTCGGGCGCACCCTCTACATATCGGAGCCAACTTACTCGTCCCGCCAGTCCAAACAGTTGCGTATGTCCCACGACATCGAGGACGAGACGACTGTCGACGAGCGTTTCTCGGTGACGCTCCCGGCAGCAGTGCGGCGGGCCGCGGGCGTCGAGGCGGGCGACAAACTCCGCTGGGCCGTCGACGAGGACGGGTCGCTCTCGGTCGAACCGCCCGTTCAGCGCGTCCCGACGTAGCTGCACAGTTCAGTGACGACTTCGTCGACGACATCGCCCGCCACGGTTGCGACGTGCTTGTCGATGAACTCGTCTTTGAGCGTCACCGGGTTCCACGGGGAGACGACCGAGCGTCTCGGGAGTGACCCCGCAGTGAACTTATCATCCGCAAGCACGACGGCACGGTCTCGGTCTGTCGTCGTCACGACTGTGGCGACGTACTCCTCGCCGTGAAACGGATGTGTCTCGTTCGAGACGAGCAGATACGGACGCTCGCCACCGGAACCGAACGGGTCTCGGGCGACCACAATCCCGCCGAGTGGGTACGCCACGGTGTTACTCCCCGTCCTCGCCGAGGTCTTCGAGTTCGTCTGCCCAGCCCTCGTGCTGGCCGTACCAGTCGTCACGATATCGCTCCGCGACCGACCCGAGGCCGAGCACAGCCGCACTCGCTGCCGCGAGCCGGTCGTCGTCCGCCGCTGCCCAGTAATCGCCCTTGTGGCGGACCAGCTCAACCCGTTCGAGTCGTGCCAGGGTCGGACTGACGCTCCCCCGCGGGAGACCGACCTGCTCGTGCAACTCCGCGGGCGTGAACCCGACACCCCGATGTTCGAGCAGAAAGACCAGCAGGGCGTGCGCGTTCGTCCCGTCTGTGAGGTCAATTCGCCCCTCGTCGGCGGTGTACGTCTCAAAGTCTACCGGCATTGTATCTTCCTTGTATTCTAATTGTATTAAATCGTTGGTCGTCAGAGCGCAGGTTCCGGCTGTCGTACCGACGAGCGAGAGTCCCGCAGGATGGTCCCTCGACGGTATCACGAGGAGTCCCGCAGGATGGTCCCTCGACGGTATCACGAGGAGTCCCGCAGGTCCTGCAGGTCGTCCCGGAGGTAGATGACCGTCTCGTAGCGGTCGGGTTTCTCGGTCGCAAGCGCCCGCAGCAGCACCTCGTCGAGTGCCGCGGGCACGTCCGCAATCTCGCTCGGTG
>CAZFMN010000080.1:0-3341 GCA_964520075.1 uncultured Halobacteriales archaeon
GGAGAGTATCATACCACTGTGCCTACTCGAATCCCGTAGAAAAGCACTTTGCTGTTGTTCCGAGGTCACCGGCGGTGTCGGACTGGGATTTCCCGTAGACAGGACTGTCTCGGTCGTGCCGCGTGGGAGAACGGAGTTAGCCCTGCGGGAGTCGCAAAAGAGAGAGCAGCGTTCAGACGCCGGGGGCGTCCTCCTCGGCCTCGAGCAGTTCGTGGTAGCGGTTGCGGATAGTGACCTCGGAGATGTTCGCGACCTCGCTGACCTCGCTCTGGGTCACCTTCTCGTTTGTGAGCAGCGAGGCGGCGTACACCGCGGCGGCGGCGAGTCCGACGGGCGATTTACCCGAGTGGACGCCCTGCTCTTTTGCGTTGCTGAGCAGCTGCCGGGCGCGGCGCTCGACCTCCTCGGAGAGCCCCAGGTCGGAGGTGAACCGGGGGACGTAGCTCTCGGGGTCGGCGGGCTGAATCTCGAGGTTCAGCTGTCGCACGATGTAGCGGTAGGTGCGGGCAATCTCGTCCTTGTCGACGCGGGAGACCTTCGTGAGTTCGTCGAGCGAGCGGGGGGTGCCGGCCTTTCGGGCGGCAGCGTACAGCGACGCCGTCGCGACACCCTCGATGGAGCGACCCGGCAGGAGGTCGTCCTCGAGTGCACGGCGGTAGATGACACTGGAGGTCTCGCGGACGTTCTCGGGCAGACCGAGCGCCGAGGCCATCCGGTCGATCTCGCCGAGCGCCTGCTTCAGGTTGCGCTCCTTCGAGTCGCGGGTGCGGAACCGCTCGTTCCAGGTGCGCAGGCGCTGCATCTTCTCGCGCTGGCGACTCGAAAGCGTGTTGCCGTAGGCATCCTTGTCCTGCCAGCCGATGTTCGTGGACAGGCCCTTGTCGTGCATCATGTTCGTCGTCGGCGCGCCGACGCGGCTCTTCTCGTCTTTCTCGCGGGAATCGAACGCGCGCCACTCCGGCCCGGGGTCTATCTCGTCCTCCTCGACGACGAGTCCACAGTCCTCACAGACGGTCTCACCGTGCTCGGTATCCGAAGCGAGGTTCCCACCACACTCCGGACAGACCACCTGCTCGTCCGTCTCGGACTCCTCGGTTTCTTGTTCGTCGGTTCGTTCTCGGTCGCGCGTGTAACGCCTCGTGGTCGTGTCGGTCATTGCGGGGTCGCCGGGCGGGTACCCGGAAAAACGTCTTCGTCAAGCTTTTGTTAGGGACGGTGCAACTTAAAACTTCGGTGTGCACGCCCTCACACAGTGGTCGGTCTCTGCCCTCCTGTTCGGGAACCCCGGAAGAGCGTGGACAGTCCATCCAGGGGGCCGAGGGGACGGTCGCGATTGGAAAAGCATTTAATCGATATGTGATAATAGAACACTCAACGGGGATTGGTGTGGCCGCTCGGCCGGACCATCTAACAGACAACAATGAACAGAGGAACACAGCGCTCGGTCGCGCTCACCGTTCTGCTGGCGGTTGCCCTGCTGGTGTTCGTCGGACCGGCAGTAACGGCACAGGACGGCAGTGACGGGAGTATCGGGTTGGAGGAGGAGTGGGAGACGAACAACCAGTCGCCGGGCACGATAGACATCGCGGTCGAACCGGCGGAGTTCGAGACGGCACCGGACAACGTGAGCACCTACGAGGTGGTGGTCTACGGTGCCACGAACGGGATAAGCGGGTACGACAACATCGAGATCGTCGTCGAGGACCCATCGGTGGCACAGTTCGTCGGGTTCTTCGAGACCGCGGAGAACAACCAGGGGAACCAGGGGCCGCTGAGCGAGAGCGAGATCCGCGACGGGAGCGGCAACGCCACCGACAAAGGGCCGGTGCTGTTCTTGCGGGCCGCGCTCGGCGAGAAGGTCTTTCCCGGTGCCAACCGGACAGTCATCGCGGAGATCGAGACGGAGTCGCTCGCGGGCACCGGGGCGAGCACCAACGTGACGATATCCGACCAGGTCGACGGGTTCGAGCCCTCGATCCAGAACACCGACGAGGACATCCAGGTCGCCGACGAACTGCGTCCGTCGAACCTGACCGTGACCAACTTCTCGGTAGACGTGCTGAACACGAACACACCTGTTGTCGGTGACGATATCCAGGTCGACGTTGCGGTCGAGAACATCGGTGAGACACAGGACACACAGCAGGTGACACTGTCGACAGGTCCCGACATCGGGAGCAACACGACGACGGTGACCCTCGGTGCGAACGAGTCGACGACGAGGACACTCACAGTGCCCACGAGCAGTGGGGACGCCGGCGAGTACAGCGTGACCGTCGCCAGCGACAACTCGGCAGACAGCGCGGACCTGACGGTGCTCGAACAGCCCGGGTTCGCCGTGGACGTGCTGGAGGCGAACGACCCACTCGAGGGCAACAGTATCGACGTGGAGTTCACCGTCGAGAACCTCGACAGCGTCCAGGACACACAGACGGTGTCGCTGTCGACGACACCGGACATCGGTGGTGCGTCGACGGACCTGACGCTGGCCGGGGGCGAGACGACAGTCGAGACGCTCTCGGTGCCGACACAGGTCGGTGAGGCCGGCGCGTACAGCGTGTCCGTCGCCAGCAACGACGACACCAGCACCGCGAACGTGTCGGTGCTCGCCGAGGCCGAGTTCCTGCTCAACATCACGCAGGTCGAACAGGGGGTCGTCGAGGGCGAACCGCTCACGGTCGACTACGATATCACGAACCCCGGTGACGTGCAGGCGACACAGGATATCGACTTTGCCGTCGACGGAACGGTCGAGGCCACCGAGACGAACGTGACGGTCACAGCAGGGGCGACAATCAGCAGAGTGTTCACCTACGAGACCACCACGGGTGACGCACCGTCGGTCGAGGTGTCCGTGTCGAGCGCGGACGACACCGACACCGAGACGGCTCCGGTCGGTGAACCGGCGTTCTTCGCGGTGAATATCACCGGTGTCGACACGCCGGTCACGGAGGGTGAGACGACCACCGTCGACTACGAGGTCACGAACACCGGCGACACACAGGGGATACAGACGCTCACCCTGACAGTCGACGGGACCGAGGAGGACAACAGGACCGACGTGGCGCTCGATAGCGGAGCGACGGTCACCGGGACGTTCACATACCAGACCCTCGACGGTGACGCGCCGTCGGTCGACCTGTCGGTGGCCAGCGAGGACGACACCGCAACCGGGACCGTGACCGTCAACGAGCCCCCGTTCTTCGCGGTGAGCGTCACCGGCGTCGACACGCCGGTCACGGAGGGTGAGACGGCCACCGTCGACTACGAGGTCACGAACGTCGGTGACGTCACCGGAACACAGGACATCGCGTTCAGTGTCAACGGCACAGTCGAGGAGA
>CAZFMN010000080.1:3441-7710 GCA_964520075.1 uncultured Halobacteriales archaeon
GACGTCACCGGAACACAGGACATCGCGTTCAGTGTCAACGGCACAGTCGAGGAGACGGACACGAACCTGACACTGCAGGCCAGCGAGACGACCACCGGAGCGTTCTCGTACCAGACAGCCGACGGTGACGCACCCGCGCTCGACGTCGCGGTGTCGAGCGAGAACGACACCGCCACCGCGAGCGTGACCGTCGACGAGCCGCCGTTTTTCGACGCGGTCATCGCGTTCATCGACAAGGAGGTCACGGCCGGCGACCAGCTCACCGTGGCGTACACGGTCGCGAACACCGGCGACGTCGCGGGCACACAGGAGGTCACGCTCGAGATAAACGGTACGGTGGTGACCACCGAGACGATACCACTCGGGGCCGGGGAGACGACCAGCAGCCAGTTCGTCTACAACACCTCGACCGACGACGTTCCGGCGGTCGAGACCACCGTGTCGAGCGAGAACACGAGCGATACCGAGACGGTCCTGGTGAACCAGCCGCCCTTCTTCCCGGTGACAGTCACCGACGCCACCGACGAGGTAGTCGAGGGCGGGACGGTCACCGTCGACTACGAGGTGACAAATACCGGCGGTGTCGAGGACACACAGGACATCGTCTTCGAGGTGAACGGCACCACGGAGACAACAGAGACGGACCTGACCCTCGCCGGGAGCGAGACGACCACCGGGTCGTTCAGCTACCAGACGGGCGCCGAGGACACGCCCGGTATCGAGGTGGCGGTGGCGAGCGCGGACGACACCGCCACCGAGACCGTGACGGTGAACGAACCGGCCCTCTTCGCGGTGACGGTAACGGGTCTCGACAGCAGTGTCATCGAGGGTGAGACCGTCACGGTCAACTACACCGTCACGAACACCGGTGGCGTCGCGGACACGCAGGATATCGGGTTCACGGTGAACGGCACCACCGAAAAAACGGAGTCGAATCTGACACTGCAGGCCGGCGAGGCGTTCGACGGGGCGTTCGACTACCAGACCGTCGACGGTGACGCCCCGGCTCTCTCGGTCGCCGTCGCGAGCGAGAACGACACCGCCACCGGGAGCGTGACCGTCGACGAGCCCCCGTTCTTTGCGGTGACAGTCACCGGCGTCGACACGCCGGTCACGGAGGGTGAGACGACCACCGTCGACTACGAGGTCACGAACGTCGGTGACGTCACCGGAACACAGGATATCGTCTTCGAGGTGAACGGCACCACGGAGACAACAGAGACGGACCTGACCCTCGCCGGGAACGAGACGTTCACCGGGTCGTTCAGCTACGAGACCGTCGACGGTGACGCCCCCGGGGTCGAGGTCGCGGTGGCGAGCGAGAACGACACCGCCACCGGGAGCGTGACCGTCGAGGAACCGGCCCTGTTCGCGGTGACCATCACCAGTATCGACCAGGATGTGCCCGAGGGTGCCGAGGTGGGTCTCGACTACACGGTGGAGAACACCGGCGGCGCCGAGGCGACACAGGATATCACGTTCACCGTCGACGGGACGGTCGTCGACACCGCCCCGAGCGTGACACTCGACGGCGGGGAGACGTTCTCGGACACGTTCGTCTACGCGACAGAACAGGGTGACGCACCCGAGATAACGGTCGCGGTTGCCAGCGAGGACGACACCGTCACGGAGAACGTGACGGTCAACGAGAACGCAATCTTCGCGGTGACGGTCACCGGGTTCGACACCGAGGTGACGGCCGGGGAGACGGTCACGGTCGGCTACGAGGTGACAAACACCGGGAATATCGAGGACACCCAGACGGTCACCGTCGAGGTGGACGGGACCGTCGAGAACACGACGACGGTGACCCTCGGCGGGAACGAGACGTTCGGCGGGTCGTTCGACTACGGCACCGACGGGAGCGACGTGCCGGCGGTCTCGGTCGCGATCAGCAGCGAGGACGACACCGCCGAGCGGACGGTGACGGTGAACGAACCGGCCTTCCTCGCGGTGACCGTCACCAGTATCGACGCGGAGGTGGTCGCCGGCGAGACAGTGACCGTCGGCTACGAGGTGACAAACACCGGTGACGTCGAGGACACCCAGAACGTCACCCTCGGGGTCGACGGGGGTGTCGAGAACACGACGACGGTGACCCTCGGCGGGAACGAGACGTTCGCCGGGGGGTTCGAGTACAGTACCGGCACGGCCGACAGCCCCTCGGTGGACGTGTCGGTGTCGAGCGAGGACGAGACGGTAACAGAGACGGTTGTCGTGCTCGACCCGGCGAGTTCGGGGCTGACCGGGCTGGTAATCGCCGGACAGGGGAGCGACGCGACGCTCCCGGTCGGCGAGACGGGCAACGTGACCGTGACGGTCACGAACACGGGTGACGAGGCGGGTGCGTTCGACGTGACACTCGGTATCGGCAGCGCGGTCGACGAGACGGTGACGACGACACAGCTCGACGGCGGTGCCACGGAGACGCTGACGTTCACGGGCGTGACCGGTGGGCTGGCCATCGGGGAGTACACCGTCACCGTCGGGACCGACGACGACAGCATCTCGGGGAGTCTCGCCGTCGTGGAGCCGGCCGTGTCGGCGCTCGCGGACCTCGAGGTGGCCTCGCAGGGCGGGTCGGCCATCATCGCCGGCGGCGAGAACGCGGACGTGTCGGCGACGCTCGCGAACACCGGCGGACAGACCGATATCTTCGACGTGAGCCTGCTCGTCGAGGCAGACAACGGGACGACGGTGGTCGCGGAGACCACGACGGTCGAACTCGGCTCCGGCAGCAACACGACAGTGACCTTCGCGAACGTGACCGGCGACCTGGAGACGACACTGCCCAGATACAACGTGACGGTGGCGGCGGGCGACGCCGCCGTCGACGGAGAACTCGCGGTGTGGCCCGACGTCAACGGCGACGGCAATCCGGCGAACGACACGACCGGTGACGGCCTGCTCAACGACGTCGACAGCGACGGGGAGTTCACGATCTTCGACGTGCAGGAGCTGTTCCTGAACTTCGAGAGCCAGGTCGTGCAGGACATGCCGGCGGCGTTCAGCTTCAACGACGACAGCATCGACCCGGTGACAATCTTCGACGTGCAGTCGCTGTTCGTCGAGTTCAACCAGAGGCCCTGACCGATGGCCGTGACACGCGTCCAGGTCCAGGTGGTGCTGGTGCTCGCCGTGCTCGCACTCGGTGCCGGCGTGGCGGGGGCAGACAGGCAGGTCGACGGCTGGGACGACACCGCCGAGGACCTGTCGAACGCGACCGACGTCGAACCGGGGGGTGCGGGCAACGTGAGTGTCGGACTCACGCCGTCCGAGGCGACGGTTCCACCCGGCACACAGCAGGCGTTCGACATCGTGGTGACGGGTGTCGACGGGGGTATCGCGGCGTACGAGTTCAACATCACGGTCGGGTCGCCCGACATCGCGTCGATCGTCGCCTACGACCCGGTGAACCAGCCGGCGTTCGGGGGTGCGAGTATCGAGGAAAACGGGTCGGTGCTCGACGCGATGGTCGCGCTGGGCGACAACAAACACGACCCGGGGGAGACGAGGGTCGTCGCGACGGTCACCGTCGAGGGTGCGAACGGGTCGCTCGGGTCGACACCGCTCGGGTTCACCGGGGTCGGGGTGATGGACAACGAGAACGCCTTCTACAGCGTGACAGAGGTCGGGAACGGGACGCTGAACGTCGAGGAGGGTGCGGTCACGGTCGAGGTACGGCCGGCAGGCGAGGAGTGGCTGACGGGGTCACCGCTCCCCGTCGAGGTGGCGGTCCAGTTCGCCGACGACGGCGTCGGTGCGTTCGAGGTCGAACTGGCACTCGAGGGGAACGCGACCGTCACCGACTACACGCTCACGCGAGCGGGCACCGACAGCAGTCAGGTGGCGGCAGACGGGTCGACGGTCACGCTCGACTTGGTGCCCGACGAACCGTACGCACCCGGGGAGGAGATACTCCTCGGCAAGGTGATGATCCTCGGTGAGGCTCCCGGGACGCTCGATGTCGAGTCGACGGGGGCGGTGGTGTCGGGTGCCGGGGGCACCGAGTACGGCACCAGTCTCGGCGGTGCCAGTCTCGCGCTCGTCGAGGGGCCACCCCCGGTTGCCGGTGAGAGCAGGCCGACAGACCCGGACGGTGACCTGCACACCGAGGATATCGACGGCGACGGGGTGTTCACCATCTTCGACGTGCAGTCGTTTTTCCTCAACTTCCAGAACACCGCGGTCCAGAACAACCCCCAGCCGTTCGACTTCGACGGCAGTGAGGACGGGCAGGTCACAATCTTCGACGTGCAGTCACTGTTC
>CAZFMN010000080.1:7810-13020 GCA_964520075.1 uncultured Halobacteriales archaeon
CTTCGACGGCAGTGAGGACGGGCAGGTCACAATCTTCGACGTGCAGTCACTGTTCCTCGGACTCTGACACGCGGGAACGGCCGTCCCGATTCCTCCACATTTACAACGAACGGTCCGGAAAGAACAGGTGTATGGACCCAACCAGCAGCGACGGACGGGTTATCCCGTCAGCGGACCGGCCGGGGGTGGTGTAGATGGTCGACACGGCGACGCTCTCGAACGAGGACCTCGCGGTGACGGCCAGCGACGACGAGCTCGTGCTCCGGGCGACGATCGACCGCGTCGACCAGCGCAACGCGCTGAACACGAACGTCATCCAGGGGTTGCTCAACGTGTTCGAGGTGGCCGACGAGACCGACATCCGGGTGGTCGTCGTCCGCGGTGCCGGCGGCACGTTCTGTGCCGGCGGTGACATCGAGTCGATGGCGAGCGCCATCGGCAGGGGTTCACAGGCCTACCGCGAGGGCTTTGCCGGGATGAAGGAACTCGTCGAGTCGGCCGTCGACACCGGTGCGCTGACCGTCGCCGCCGTCGAGGGGTACTGTCTGGCCGGCGGGATGGGACTGGCCGCCGCCTGTGACGTCATCGTCGCCTCCGACGAGGCCACCTTCGGGACACCGGAGGTCGAGATCGGTATCTTTCCCGCACAGGCGCTCGTCCCGATCATGCGGACGGTCAACGAGAAGCAGGCGCTGAAACTGCTGTTCACCGGCGAACACATCGACGCGGACCACGCCCACGAGATCGGGTTCACGACCGACGTCGTGCCCGCGGGGGAGTTCGAGGAGCAGCTCGACGGCATCGTCGATGACCTCGTGACACCCTCGTCGTTCATGATCGAACTCGGAAAGGAGTCGTTCTACAACCAGCGGGAGATGAGTTTCTCCGAGGGGCTCGACTACATGCGCGAGATGGTGACACTGCTCGCGATGAGCGACGACGCCGAGGAAGGGTTCAACGCGTATCTCACCGACACCGAACCCGACTGGAAGGGCCGCCCCGGGAGCGACGAAACCGGCACCGACGCCGGGGACAGCGACGACTGAACCGAGTCAGGGCACTCACCAGCAACAGACCACACACCGACACAGACCACACATGGCATACAAGACACAGGATTCGATAAAGGGGAACGACCCGGACAGGGCAGTGATATCGGCGGCGCTGACAGGGGCACTGACGACCCGTGACCAGTGCGAGGCGATCCCGTACACGCCGGCGGAGATCGCGGCGGACGCGGCGGCCGCCCGCGAGGCCGGTGCCGCAATCGCGCACATCCACGCCCGAACAGACACCGGGCAGCCGACGTTCGAGCCGGAGACCTACCAGGAGATCTACGACGAGGTGCGCGACCGGACCGACATCGTCATCAACTTCTCGACGGGGTCGGTGTTCGACAACCTCGAGAAGCGCCTGGAGTACGTCAGCGAGGTCCAGCCCGACATCGCCGCGCTGAACATGGGCTCGATGAACTACGCGAAGTACTCCGACTCACGGGAGGATTTCGTGTTCGACATGGTGTTCGAGAACCCGTTCGAGGAGATACGCAGGCTCCTGCGGACGATGCAGGAGTCGGGTGTCAAGCCCGAACTGGAGTGTTTCGACACCGGTCACATCGGGAACACCCGGCCCATCCTGAAGGAGGGTGAGATAGACCCGCCGCTGCATTTCAACCTCATCCTGGGTGTGCTCGGCGGGATTCCGGCGACCGTCGACAACCTCGCCCACCAAGTCCGTCAGCTCCCGGCAGACGCCAACTGGCAGACCACGCCCATCCGGAGAGACCAGTGGCCGTTGACGGCGGCCTCGGTGGCGATGGGCGGGAACGTCCGCGTCGGTCTGGAGGACAACTTCTACCTCCCGAACGGCGAGATGGCCGACAGCAACGCCGAACTCGTCGAGACGGCCGCCGAACTGGTCCGCAACGCCGGCCGCGAACCCGCCACACCCGACGAGGCCCGCGAGATAATGGAGATATGACCACGGCGGGTGCGGTGACGGCGGACACCACGACCGGGGTGTGGCTGAACGCCCACGGGGCGGGTCGAGACGGGGGAGGACAGTGACAGCGGAGACACCGCCGAGCACGGAGATATTCGCCGACGACCTGCTCGCGGGGGAGACGGTGCTGGTGACCGGCGGCGGCACCGGTATCGGCCGTGCGATGGCGCTCGGGTTCGCCGACCACGGGGCGAGCGTGGCGATTGCCAGCCGGTCGATGGAGCATCTCGAACCGGTCGCGGCAGAGATCGAACAGCGCGGCGCCGAGGCGTGTGCGACGACCGTCGACGTGCGTGACCCCGACCGGGTCGAGGAGATGGTCGCGACCGTTCTCGACGAACTCGGCGACCTCTCGGTGCTGGTAAACAACGCGGGTGCGAACTTCCTCTGTCCCGCGGAGGAGCTCTCGGCGAACGGCTGGCGCTCGGTGGTGGGCACCATCCTCGACGGAACGGCGAACTGCACGTTCGCGGCCGGCGAGCACCTCATCGAGCGCGGCGGCGGTGCCATCATCTCGATGGGCGCGACCAACTCGGTGCGGGGGGCGCCGTACCACGCCCACTCCGGCGCGGGAAAGGCCGGCGTCCACAACCTGATGCAGTCGGTCGCCGTCGAGTGGGCCGACCACGGGATTCGTGCCAACACGATCGCCCCCGGCGTCATCGAGACCGAGGGGATCGACGAGGTGATGCCACAGGGGATGGCCGACCGCATCGTCGACGGTGACCTCGCGGCCGACCGCCTCGGGGCGCCCGCGGACTGTGTCCCGATGGCGCTGTTTCTCGCCAGTGACGCCGCCGCGTACGTCACCGGGAGCTACTTCGCCGTCGACGGCGGTCAGTTGCTCGCACCCGCACCGTTCTGAGCGTTCGCTCCGGGGCTGTTCTCCCGGTCGACGCGGAGACGTCACTGGTGGGCGTCGAGAGCGGAGCACAGAACAGAATCTGGCTGTCGACTACTCCTCGGTGCTCTCCTCGTCGGCGAGGAGGTCGAACTCGGCGAGGTACTCCTCACGCTCGTCCTCGGTGAGGTAGCTGAACTGTTCTGTTTCGACGTCGATTGTGGCGACACCGAGTCCCTGCGGTGTGAGTTCGTCGTCCTGGACGGAGGCGAGCGCCTCCAGTCCGAGCTGGATGCCCGCGTCGAGGTCCAGGCCCTCCTCGTAGTGGTCCTCGAGGTACGAGCGGAGGTCACCGCGGTCGGCCCCGATCGCGAGGGCCTGCCACTCGTAGGGGGTCCCCGAGGGGTCGGTCTCGTAGAGACGCGGTTCGCCGTCGTCGATACCGGCGATTATGAGCGCGACACCGAACGGGCGTGCGCCGCCGACCTGGGTGTACTGCTGGATGTAGTCTGTTACCTCCTTCGTGAGCGTCTCGACGGCGATTGGCTCGCCGTAGCGGAGCTGATTGACCTGTGCCCGCTCGCGGGCGAAGTCGATGAGCTGGCGGGCGTCGGCCACGTGACCGGCGCTCGCGATGCCGATGTGGTCGTCGGCCTTGTGGAGCTTCTCGACACTGTCACGCTCCATCAGCGGGGAGCGGATACGCTTGTCCGCGATTATGACGACCCCCTCACTCGTTCGAACACCGATGCTTGCTGTCCCGCGTTTGACCGCCTCGCGGGCGTACTCGACCTGGTAGAGACGTCCGTCCGGGGAGAAGATGGTAATCCCGCGGTCGTACGCCTGCTGTTGATTCTGACCCTGCATAGTTACTCTGTTTCGAGTGCCGTCGCGCCGATGAACCCGGTATCGACCTGTACGTCTGCCCGCTCGCCGCGGACGACCGCGGGCCGGTCAGCATCCTCGAACGCGACGTCTCTCTCCTCTATATGTACCCGTCCGTCACCCATATACTTTTCCTCACAGGCCTGGATGGTCCCGCTCACACCCTGCACCCGCAGCCCGACCGGGTCACCGTCGACACTGTCGACGCAGGCGAGCACCGCCCGCGCCCGGTCGCGCTCGCCTCTCCGGGTCCGGACCACCGCCCGCGCCCACCCCCCGCCGGCCCGGAACCGCAACACCGACAGGTCGAGCGCCGCACTCCCCGGGTCACCCAGCAGATGCTGTGCACTGTACCACAGCACCCGCTGGAACCCGTCACGCTCGACTGTCGTGTCTGGCCAGCTCTCGACTGCCACGCCCAGATACCGCCACCGTGGCTGGAGATGTTTCGGCAGATGTTTCACACGTGCTGTTCGTTTCCGCAGATAATAAGTTCGCCGTCTCACCCGCGAACCCGGGTCTGCCACCGGCTGGTCCCGGTCTCACCCGGCTCTGCCGGTCTGACCAGCCCGTATCGACCACTGTTATCACTATTGATAAAGAGAGGGTTCGCGTGATATATGTACCCATCGTTCATGCACACTAGTGCAGGGTTGGGCCCCTGGAGGTGGTGGCGTGGCACCCGGCACGCGTCGATGGATTTCTGGCCGGACTCACGCCCGTTCGAGCAGCAACGACCTGCAGAGCCTGTCGACCCCGTACTCGCTGTCGAGTCGGCGCTGACGGGCGGCACCGCTCTCCCCGTCAAGCAGGTCGAGCAGTCCCGGGGTGTCGAGTCGGTCGGCCTCGTGCTCGAGGAGTTCCCCGAGCGGGTGCGTGGTCTCGAACGCCCGGCCGAGCAGGGCCGCGTCGTGACCGTCACGGAGTGCGCGCCACTTGTTCTCCACGAGCAGTTCGCGGCGGTGGTCGGTCCCGGATTCGCCGTCCTCGTAGCGGGCACAGAGGTCGACAACGAGTGCGTGGACGTACTCGACGAGGGCGAGCACGCGCTCGGGGTCGGCCTGGGCGTCGGGTGCACGCACCTCGACGGTGCCGTGTGCCGAGTGAGGTCTGACGTCGTACCAGAGTTCGCCCCGGTCGTGTATCGACCCGGTCTCGAGCATCGTCGTCTCGAAGCGCTCGAACGCGGCGTAGGAGTCGAACGCCGTCGGTATCCCGGTGTTTGGCAGCGACTCGAATATCACCGCACGGGCGGACTGCAGGCCCGTGTCGAACCCGTTCCAGTACGGCGAGTTCGCCGACAGCGCGAGCAACAGGGGGAGATACCAGCGGAGCTCGTTCGCCACCCAGACCGCCTTGTCGGGGTCGTCGACACCGACGTGGACGTGGAGTCCGGCGGTAGTGTTGCGGTGCTGTGGATACCGGATGCGGTCGAGCTGTGAGCGGTAGCGCGGTTTCGCCGCGTGTTCGAGCTCCCGCCAGC